>MEIE01000006.1 GCA_001750625.1 Candidatus Amphirhobacter heronislandensis | reverse complement strand
GTCGCCAGCAGCACCAGCGCCCGGTTGCGCTCGAGCAGGGCGCGCAGCGCCGCCCACGCCAGCGCCAGGCCGTCGGCCACCGAGGTGCCGCGGCCGAGCTCGTCGAGGATCACCAGGGTCTGCGGGCCGGCCTGGCGCAGGATGCTGGCGACCTCCGCCATCTCGATCATGAAGGTCGAGCGGCCGCCGGCGAGGTCGTCGCTGGCGCCGATGCGGGTCATGATGGCGTCGACCGGGCCGACCGCCGCCGCCTGCGCCGGCACCGGCGCGCCGGCGTGGGCCAGCAGGACGATCAGCGCGACCTGGCGCATGTAGGTCGACTTGCCGCCCATGTTCGGGCCGGTGATCAGCTCGGCGCGCGCGTCCGGGGTGTCGTTGTCGACGAAGTACTCGACCGCGCCTTCGATCACCGCGTGGCGGCCGCCCTCGATGACGACGCCGGGCTCGTCCCGCAGCCGCGGCCAGGTCCAGCCGCGCTCGGCGGCGAGCAGCGCCATGTTGAGGGCGACGTCGAGCGAGGCGAGCGCGTCGGCGAGGGCGCGCAGCAGCCGGCCGTGGCCGGCGAGGTCCGCCTGCAGGGCCGCGTACAGCTGTTTTTCAAGCTCGGCGCCCTCCTCCTGGGCGCCGACCGCCTCGGCGTGCAGGCGCCGCAGCTCGGGCGTCACGAAGCGCTCGGCGTTCTTGGTCGCCTGGATGCGCTCGAAATGCGGCGGCATGGCGGCGGCCTTGCTGCGGTGGCACTCGAAGAAATAGCCGTGCGCGCGGCTGTGGCCGAGCTTGAAGCCCGTCGCGCCGCGCTCGCGCTCCTCTTCTTCAATGCCGGCGGCGAGGCCGGCGGCGTCCTGCTGAATCGCCCGCAGCCGGTCGAGGCGCTCGCTGCAGCCGGGCGCGACCGCGGCGCCGGGGCGCGGCTCGGCCGCGAGGCGTTCGGCGAGCAGCTCCAAGGGCTCGGCGTAGTCGGCGGCGATCGCGGCCGCGAAGCCGGCGTCGGCCGCCGGCAGGACATCCCGCAGCGCCGGCAGGTCCGCGAGCAGGGACCGCACGGCCGCGAGCTCCGCCGGCCGCGCCCGGCCCAGCGCGACCCGGGTGGCGACGCGCTCGAGGTCGCAGCGGCCTTCGAGCCAGCCCCGCAGCTCGGCCAGATTCGGCGCCAGCGCCTGGCTGGCGGCCATCCGCTGCCGCAGCGCGCCGTGGTCCCGCGGCGGATCGCGCAGCAGCCGCGCGAGCAGCCGCGCGCCCATGCCGGTTTTGCAGCGGTCGACGGCGCCGAGCAGGGTCGGCCCGCCTTCGACCAGCGGCGCGGCGATCTCCAGGCTGCGGCGGGCGGCGGCGTCCATCGCGATGCTGGCCTCGGGCCGGTCGCGGCCGATCTTCCAGACGTGGTCGAGCGCCTGGCACTGGACGCTCTCGGCGTAATCGAGCAGGACGGCGGCGGCCGCCGCCGCCAGCGGGACGTCCTCGAGGCCGAAGCCGCGCAGGTCGGCGACGCCGAAGCGCTCGCGCAGCGCCCGCGGCCTGGAGGTCGCGCTGAATTCCCACGGCGGCAGCTGCCGCAGCGCCAGCGACTGCCGGCCCTCGTAGACGAAGCCCTCCGGCGCCAGCAGCTCGGCCGGCGCCAGGCGGGCGTACAGCGCCTCGAGGGCGGCGGCGTCCGCCTCGCCGGCGCGCAGCTCGCCGCGCGCCAGGTCCAGCCAGGCGTAGCCCGCCCGCCCCCGCTCGGGCGCGACCGCCATGATGACGCAGGCCTGCCGCTCCTCGAGGAACTCGGCCTCGACCAGGGTGCCGGGCGTGACGATCTGGGTGACCTTGCGCTCCATCAGGCCGGAGCCGGCGGCGGCGGGCGCGACCTGGTCGCACAGGGCGACGGTCTCGCCCATGCGCGCCAGGCGGGCGATGTGGTTGGCGCAGGACGCGACCGGGACCCCCGCCATCGGGATGTCGGCGTCGGCGGTCCGGCGCCGGGTGAGCGTCAGGCCCAGCAGCGCGCTGGCCTGGCGGGCGTCGTCGTAGAAGAGCTCGTAGAAGTCGCCCATGCGGAAGAACAGCAGCTTGTCCGGATGCTGCTCCTTGACTGCCCGGTACTGCCGAAACAGCGGCGAGTCCGCCTTGACGACGCCTTTGACCGTTTGCCCTACTCCCCGCCGGTCCGCCGGGCGAGCTTCAGCACCCCGTCGACGACGGCGTGGCCGCCGTAAAAACACAGGCCCAGCCTGCTGCCGAAGGGCACCGGCGCCCCGGCGCGGGCCTTGGCGTCGGCGTGGAAGACCCCGCCCGCCTCCTCGACCAGCAGCATGCCGGCGGCGCAGTCCCAGTACTGCAGGCCGTGGCCGAAGCAGGCGTCGAGGGAGCCGGCGGCCGCCAGCGCGAAATCCAGCGCGCCCGAGCCGACGCGCCGCACGCCGCTGCTGGCGCGGGCCGCGGCCGCCACCAGCGGCCAGTCCTCGGGACGGACGCCGCCGGTGACGCCGAGCAGCGCGTCGGCGAGGGTTTCGGTCTTGCTGCCGCGCAGGCGCCGGTCGTTGCAGTAGGCGCCGCCGCCGCGCTCGGCCCGGTACAGGTCGTTGCGGCTGATGTCGTAGACCACGCCCAGGTCGGGCCGGCCCCGGCGGCACCAGGCCAGCGAAATCACGTAATTGGGGAAGCCGTGGACGAAATTGGTGGTGCCGTCGACCGGATCGAGCACCCAGCAGTCGTCCTCGACGCCGTCCTGGCCCGCCTCCTCGGACAGGATGCCCGCCTTGGGGTAGCTTTTCCGCAGGACCTCGATCACCGCCTTCTCCGATGCGAAGTCGGCGCTGGTGACCAGGTCGCCGGGACCCTTGGCGCGGATGCGCAGGTCGCCGCGCTGGCGGTCGTAGCGCTCGACCTTGCGGGCCGCCTCCCGCACGGCCTCGACGGCCACGTTCATGCGAGGCGACAGGCTCAAGATGGAAAAACGGCGGCTGACATGCGCGGCTCGCCCCTATTGTATGACAGGGCGGGCGGCCGCGCATGCTAGAATCCAAGCCTGCCGCCGCCGCTTCCGCGCAGCCCGAAAGCGTTTTGGCACGGTTTTTCATTAGCATTAAAAGTGCAATGCAGGAAAAAGAGCTTCCAGCGAAAGGCGGCGGCCGCCGCCGCCAGCGCGGCTTCATCCACGTGATGCTGTTCGTGCTGCTGTTTTTGGGCGTCACGACCTACGGCGTCGTCCATCTGCAAGAAGAGATGCTCGTCATCCAGGGCGAGCGGCAGAGCATCACGCAAAAGGCGCTGCAGGAGGCGCGCAAGGGCCTGCTTGACTACGCTCGCCCCTATCCGGGCATGCCGCAGCGCTACCGCGACACGGTGCCGATCGATCCGCGCTACAACTTCTACACCCACGAAGACCTCAGGCTGCTGCAGGACGACCGCTACCTGGTCGCGCGGCCCGGCCAGCTGCCCTGCCCGGACATGGCGGACACCGCGCACACCCACACGGCCACCGGCAACTACAACGAGGACCTGAGCTTCCTCTTCACCAGCAACACCATTAACCGGATGCACTACGCGATCAACCAAGAGTTCATGGACGAGGACGACAACCTGCTCGACGGCGTCTCCGATCCAGGGATGAACATGTGCTCCTTCGCCTTCCTGCCCAGGGGCAGCACCCCCACGACCGTCCATTACGACTACGACCGCCAGATCGTCATGCCCGAGGCCCATCCGGGCTACAACGGCTCGTTTTTCGGCAGCTATCCCTACCGGGAGCACAGCGACCTGATCAACTTCAGCCGCGGCGCCGGCGTCCGCGACATCAGGGACGGCGACACCAACCGCCTGTGGTACGCCGCCTCGCCGAACGTCCTGAGCGCGCACCGGGTCATCAACCCCTACCAGATCATCCGCCAAGGCCAGAACTGGCTAAACCTGGAGCTGGTCCCCAAATACGTGTCGACGACGCCGGTGGTGCCTCCCGTCGTCGCCACCGTCACCGTCGCCGACGTGGCGGCCGTCGTCATTTCGCCAGGCAAGAACCTCGGCGTGCCGGGCCCAGCCCAGCTGAACGTCCGCTACCGGCCCGCTTTGAACCGCCGGCAGGCGCTGACCCACCAAGGCACGGCCGCCAACGTCTACACCGACCGGATGTTCGAAGGCGCGACCGCGCTGACCACCGGACACAACATGTTCAGGTTCGGCGGCGTCACCGGCGATCTGGAGTCCGACGACGATGAAGTCGCCTTCATCACGAAGACCGAGCTGCTGGCGGCCTTCAACGGCCTCGAGACCGTCAACTCGAACCACCTGGACAACATCGCGGACGCGCTGCTGGCCTATCACCAGCGCAACAACTACCTGCCGGATCCGGCGACCTTCGACCCGTCGAACGCCCACATGATCACCCGGCGCCTCGGCCGGCCGGCGCTGGCGGCCGACAACATCACCGACGCCGCCGCCAAGGACATGGCGCTGGCGGCCATGTTCCAGACCAGCGACCTGGTGCGGGCCCAGACCTCGGCCGACCCGCGGGTGAAGGTGCTGATCGGCAGCGTCGACGACGAGGGCTTCCGGTACGCCTACCAGGGGGGACGCGTGTCCTACGGCTACGCCGGGGGCACGGGCAGCTCATTCCACACCAAAGGCAATGAGCAGCTGGTCACCGCCTCGCTGTCCTACCAGCAGGCCATCGACGTCTACATCACGCCGAACTGGATTCAAAACAGCGTCAAGCGGAAAAACTCCAGGACCGCCGGCACCGGCATCGCCTACATGCTGCCGCCGTTCGCCTCCTCGCAGTTCCTCGAACGCGATCCGCTGCGGCAGGCGGTGCTGTACGCGCGGCAGGGCACTGAGGTCGTGACCGTCGACCCGAACACGCCCATGATCCTGGCGCGGCCGGTTTTCATGACCCCGGCCACCCCGACCTTGATCGCGGCCGGCGGGGTTGACAGGTTTTACAACATCACCACGGGCCGCTCCGCGGTCTACAACGATGAAGGGCATTTCAACGTGCTGTTTCCGGACGGCCGGCCGAACCTGGCCGGCAACATGGCGCGGATGGGCTACCAGGTCTACCTGCCCGCCGGCTCGGTGCTGCGCGCCTCCGTAACGGTGGAGTTCCTGCGGCACAAGACCAGGTCCACGGTCAACCTGATCTCGCAGGACAACGGCCGCGCCTATGAGATGGTGGCCGGACAGTCGGTGGCGTTTGCCTTCGGCGTCGCCGGCGAGTACGCCCGCGGCACCCTTTCGGCGCCGAAAAACGCCGCCCTGGTGCCGGGCAACCAAGGCCTGCTGCCGACTCCCCTGCTCCCGCAGCAGCTGCCCAACCACGAGCCCCACGGCCGGGGCGGCACGCGCGCCATGGACGCCGCCGCCCTCAACCAAGGTGCCCACTGGCAGCGGCAGCTGGGCGCGGTGAAGAAGATTCCGCGCTACCAGTACGGCAGCCACGTCATCATCACCGACCGGCGCGGGCTGGCCTTCGGCTATTACCCAAGCAAGGTCAAGCTGCACCCCCTGATCCGCCACAGCATCGCGCTCGCGACCGTGAGCGCCGGCTTCCCGCTCTCATCGAACGTCTCCGGCGTCGCGCATCCGACCGTCAGCCGGCCGGTGATCGAAATCCATCCGGTCACGCGGTTCGCGCACAACGGCCTCGACATGCGGGACTGGACCGCGAACTCCGTCGAGTTCGAGGCGACCACGCCGGATCCGGCGACCTTCAACGGCTGGATCGAGCTGCCGGTGGGAACGAAGTTCTTCTATCCCTTCGGGACGCGGGTGCCGGTCGGCCCGCTGTTTTCGCAAAGCGCCGACGCCGTCAGCTTCGGGCCCGCCGGGCCGCTCGCGGGCGACGTCAGCTACAGCGATCCGAACGCGACGGTCACGGTAAGCCTGCCGCCGGGGACGGTGATCGAGGACATGGTCGTCGGCCTGCCGGCGCTGCGGCGCGGCGCGAGCTCGACCGTGTCGCCCGCGGCCTACATCAACCACGAGTACCAGCTGGTCACCGCCGCCACCGCCGCGACCGTCGCCAGGGTCACCCTCGAGCACGGCGGCATCATGAAGTTCAGCCAGCTGCTGCATTACCACAACGGCGAAACCGCGCTGCAGCCGCTGACGCCCGCGCAGGCCGATTTCCGCATCGAGACGATGGGGGCGGTGCTCATCGACAAGGAGTTCCCGCTCACGCTCGACGGCATAACCCTGGCGAGCCCCTTCCATCAGCAGAGCATCGGCACGCTGACCTACGATCCCCTGGCGATGAAAAAAGCCCTCAACCACGTCAACCAGGCCGACCAGAACAGGGGCGAATACGGCTTCCAGCGGCATCTCAGGCCGCTGGACGAGGACATTCCGCTCGCCGACGGCTATTACATCTATCCTTACCGCTCCACCTTCGCCACCATGTCGCGGCGCACTTATCCGTACCTGTCGAGCATGCTCCGCTCCGGCGGAGTGGTGGCGCACGAGCTGACCATCGAGCTCAACTCCCGCACCGTCACCGTCTCCGTCGCCGCCAACAGCTACCACGCCCGCAGGTACCGGTACCGCAACGTCACTTCGTTCATCGACAACCGGGGCAGCCGCGCCGACGTCCTGGCCTACGCCACGGGACGGAACCGCATCGACCAGCGCAGCGCCCGTCCGTTCGCCGCGTGCAGCGGCTCGGACTACGGCGCCGACTTCTTCGTGGACACGCCGACGACGTACACGGACAGCGGCGGGGCTCCTTTCAGCATAGTCTTCATCCGGAGCCTGGAATCCATCGAATGCGACATCGTCCCCCTCACGGTGGTCGAGCGCGCCGAGCTCACCATGGCCCGCCTGTCGGTGGCCGGCAACCACGCATTCAGGGGACGGGCGGCGCTGGTCGACCAGTTCGGCGTGGGCATCGAGCAGCAGAGCTTCACCGGCAACGCCAGCAACGTGGCCGGGCTGGACACCGGCGTAAGGCAGGTGCAGCTGAATTTCGAGCAGGGCGTCCAGATGCAGTTCAATCCCGGCCGGATCTGGGGCGGCGGCCTGCAGTCGCAGGTCTACCTGCAGCGCTACGGCTGGGCGGGCGACACCACGCCCTTGGTCGCCCCGTTCATGCGCCGCGACGGCGCCCTCGGCGCCGAGGTCACCATCACCAGCGGCACGCCGGCGGCGACGCTGAACGCCGCCGCCAGCGAATACGCCATCCTGATCGCCGACGAGTTCGGCGAGCCCAGCGAAACCCTGATCGGCGCCAGCGGCCTGAAGGACGAGCATCACGACTCGATCCGCTTCGCCGGCGAAACCGGCCAGATCCAGAACATCTGGACCAGCGTCAGCTCCACGCTGACCCAAGACGCTTATGCGCAGACTCTGCAGACCCGCAGCGTCGTCCAGGCGGTCGCGACCGTCAGAGTCAGCCCGACGAGCACGAGCGTCACCGTCCACCAGCAGACGATCGGCATAAGCGAGACCTCCACGCGGACGCCCGGGGACTTCCGGTACCACGAGCGGCGCGTGCGGTTTTCCTTCAACTCGGACGCCACCGCGACCGACAGCGGCGACGGCGAGCCTGAGCGGGTGACGCATCTGCCCCGGGGGACCAAGCTCGAATACGGCGTGATGCTGCAGCCGTCGGACCACAACCTCAACACCTGCCACAACAGCAACCTGACCTTCAGCCCGGGGGCCTTCAGCGATGCGACCAGGATCTGCGACAACCACTACATGCCGAGCGGCCGGCTGTTCCGCGGCGTCGGCTTCAGCCCGATTCCGCGCCGCGCCGCGGTGGTGTTCAACAAGCCGCAGCAAAGCATCCTGCCGCTGGCCGGCGGCGGCACGCTGACCATTGGCATGGCGTACACGCAAAGAGAGCTCTTGTCCCACATCTGCGTCGAAAGGTACTACAACGTCGCCGGCGGCGCCGACTTCTGGAACGTCGGCCCCATGTACAACCCCGAAATCATCAAAGTGGGAGCGGGATCGCAGATATATCCGCACATCACGGTCGGCAACCACGCCCATGACTCGCTCATCAACGACCCCTACAACGCATGCCATCTCGGCAGCGCGTTCAGCAGCAACCAGACCTGGATGCGGGCGGGCTCGTACAACAAGACCAACATGTCGCTGCACTTCCGCACGGCGGACGGCTACGGCAACACCGCGACCGTCGTCCAAAACAGCAGCTCGACGGACAACCTGTTCGACAATCAGGGCCAGGAGCTCGAGCTGACCCTGTGGAACGTCCACCTGCGGGTCCCGGCGGGCGCGCCCTTCAGCCCGACCGAATACCTCAGCCAGGCCATTCCCGACGGGCGCACCGGCAGGTCGGACAGCGGCAAGATCTTCATGGACGCCGACGTGCAGCTGGTCGCGACCGGCTATTTCCCCAACTGCCTCACCATCCGCACCGACGGCGACCTGACCACCAGCCCGCCAGGCGGCTTTTTGCAGCTGACCACGACCCGGGATCCCTGGGAACGCGATTGCGCGGAGCAAGGCAGCGTCCTGCTTTCGAACGTCATCATCCCGCCCGCCCGCATCCTGATGGACACCATGCAGCAAGTGACGCACGAGCCGGTCGACAAGCGCGAAAACAGCGACGAGCTGCTGGTCGGGCCGATAACCTTCGACCGGCACAAGGGCAAGCTGCAGTTCTACATCGAAGTGGACGGCTGGGAGGACGTGGCGGACCTGCAGGCGGTCTTCCCGACCTACGGCGGCGGCAGCGTGATCCACGAAGGCAGCACCTTCTACGGCTTCCGCGACTACGGCTACCTGTGGACCCAGGACTACCGCAATCCGCCGCCGCCCGCCTGGCTGGGCGACATCCAAAACAACCAGCTGCTGCTGTACGACCTGATGCTGGACAACGAAGGCATCGAACGGGCCGTCCCGCAGCTGCAGCTGTCCTGGTCCGGCCGGGAAAGCGAATGGAACAGCATGGAGTTCCGGCCCGATTCGCTGGTGTTCGCCCAGAACAACCCGATGTTCTACGCGGTGGCGCCCGAATGCCGCCGCCAGTCCTCGCTCGAGGCGCAGGACTGCGCCCTGGGAGCGGACGAAGGCCTGCGGGTCAACGTCAGCCCGGGCCAGGCCGCGCGCCTGCCCGAGGATTCGCTGATTCCGGCGGGGCTGGTGATCCACGGCCACCGCGGCCAGCGGGGCGTTTCGGTCCGGGTCAACGTGCTGTCGCCGTCCGGCAGCGTCGCTTCCTATCCTGGCCTGCGGTTCCATGAAGACGGCCGGGTCGAGAGCCTGGTCTACGACCAGTTCAGCATCGACACGCTGACAACGACCGGCACCTACCTCGCCAGCTCCCCCGGGGACGAGCTGGTGATCTACAACAGCGACAACGGCGTGAATTTCCGGCTGGAGGCGACCGGCGCCTCTTCGTTCCCGATGGCGCGCTCGTCCCATGCCCATGGCTATCTGGGCAGCCTGACGATCATCTACGGCGGCCACACCAGCGGCAACGTCGCCGCCGCGACGCTCAAGCTGACGCTGGCGGCGAGCGTGACCGTGCAGGCCCGGCCAGGAACCGAGGTGTACCGGGACGCAGGCGGCATGCCGCGCATCGAGTTCGGAGCCGGCAGCCAGGCCGTTCTCGCTGGCGGGACGACCCTCAGCGACGTCGGCGGCTGGCAAAGCACGGGCGGCGACTTCTATCTGACGGCCTTCATCGAAGGGGACTGGATCGAGCCCAGCCACCGCCTGAAGCCGCCGCAGACCAAAGACAACCTCGGCGGCCGGCGGCCGATTGAGACGGGCGTCCCGCCAAGCTCGCCGCCGACGCAAACCACCAATTTCGAGGTCTTCACGCAGCCGCAGGTCATCAGCATCAACCACACGCCGGGCTACGCCTGGCCGGGCTTCGTGTTCGGCGACGGCCAGACGCGGATCCTGGCGCGGAACTACGGCGCGGCCGACGCGACGGTGTTCATGCGCAACTATCCCGAATCGGGCCAGGTCTACGGCCAGAGGGAATTTATCCGGGATCCAAGCAGCAGCATCCTCAACGCTTTCATCGACCTGCCTGATCGGAGCGTTGAAGTCCCGATGCCCAGCCACTACGCGCTCGAGACGACCAGCGTCCTGCGGACGACGGTAAGGACGTACGACATGTCGGTCCATGCGACGACGCTGGGCGGCTGCCCGCAGTGCGGGGTCTACACCGTCACGATGAACAGCAACGGCGGGGACCCGGTAAGAGTTGGCAGTTTGTTTTATGCCAATCTGGTCGATATATTCGGGTCAGGCTTCCCCTTCTACCAAGCCGTGCTTACGGCCAACGGCGATCTCGAAGCGTTTTCCTTAGTTGACAGCGAGCTCTCCCATCGCAGCGTCACCGTCTCCAACACCTATGACTACCGCGGCGCTCACCAAGCCCCAATTCTCGCCATGACTCCAGCCACTATCCGCACCGGCTCCAACATTGCCGGAAACTTTTCAATCACCACGTACTTTGAAGATACCGACCGGATTTTCACCCTGACCATCACCGGCCCCGCGACCCTGTCAACGACCCTCGAAGGCACCGTCAGCGTCGAGCATCAGATTCCCGCGCCGCACTACGTCAACGTCGATTCCGCCACCAGCATAACGGACGCGGACGGCTTTTACAGCTACGCCGTCACCGTGCCGCCGCTCACCACTTCGGGCGGGGCCACCATCGTCGGGGAAGCCGAGATAGGCAACCTTGACGCCGGCGAAATCGGCTTCGTCCTTGAGAACGCCACCGACTACGGCCAGCTGATCACGACGGGCGCGGGCAGCTTCGTCGTCCGGGGACCGGTGGCCCTGCACCAGACCCAGGAGCGCGCCCTCACCAACGCGATCATCCCCACGAACCTGCCGCAGGAGGCCGCATACTTCTATCGGGACCACTCGCAGGCCGCCACAATAGCCGTGGGCGCCGTCACCAACACCATCACCGCCCCGGCCATCATCACGCCCACCTCCACGACCAATCTGAACATTATCGCTGGTTTCCCCATGAGCACCATCAGCATAACCCGCGGCGTCGCCACGAGCTATGTGACGCTGTCGGCTGGCACGCCGGTCAACGTCGACATCACAACCGACATCGTCGAGGTCAGCTTCGAGCTCTTCGGAAACCCGGTAATGCAGACGGGCTTTTTGGCCGATCACCTCTTCACCATCACGAACACGGCGGTCACCTCCACCCTGTTCACTCAGCAGACCGAGGACCGCGACACCGCTTCGTATCTGATCGACGAGCGCATGTTCTTAGAGATGACGCCCCAGGGCTCCAACATCGACGCCCCGCCGATGGTCGGAATCATCGTGCCGGTGCCCGAGCTCGTGACCGACAGGGGCATAACCATCCTCGCGGGCAGCATGCTGCTGCCCAACTACGGGCAGTACGGCGCCGTGCTCCACGCCCAGGCCTTCGCCTCGACCGGCGTGATGACGATGTTCGTGCCGCCCGGGGAGACCGAGGCGCACCTCATCGCCGCCGGCGGCGCCGGCCGGCCCATCATGCTCGAGAAGCCCGCGCTGATGACCGCGACCGAAATCAGTCTGAGCGAAAACCTGACCGTCACCTACGACATCGTGGGCCGGGACAACTTCAACAACGGAGTCGGGCCGGTCGTCACGCGGACGCAGACCCGAACCTGGGCACCGGACGGCAGCGCCGACGACCTGCTCATCGCGCTCAAGAATCCGGTGGTGCAGCAGACCATCATGGACTTCCGCCTGGGCGATGCCATCTTCCACCGCCGCGGCGCCCAGCGGGCCTGGAATCCGACCCTGGCCCCTTACGAAGCCGACATCCTGAGCAGGATTTATCCCTATCCGGTGCCCTACCTGCACCGCCTCAAGCCCAAGGGCGACACGACCCACGGCTGGGCGCTCGACATCTACCAGCATCCGTCGCTTGCGAGCGCCGTCACCCTGAGCGCCACGGCGCCGTACCACATGAGGTCATGGCAGCTGACCGTCTCAAGCGGAACCACGTCGACCGTCGTCGTCGACGACAGCATCCATCCCGAGTTCTACTCCGGCCCCAGCACCAAGCAACGAGGCACGCTGGCCGTAGGCACGCTTGCGGCCGACGGCTACCTCTTCTATCCCCGCCTGGGCTCCCGTTTCACCCTGAGCACCAGCTCCAGCCTCACGCTCGCCACCGAAGTAATCGAAACGACCATCACCACTGGCACAAGAACTGGCGTCTTACCTGGCATTTTCATATACGACATCAGCGTTCAGCGCACGACGCTGCATACGGGGCTCGCCTACACTGTGGGCACGTCCGCGACCATCGACATGAGCCTGGGCGTGGTGAGCACGTCGGCGATTGGCGGGCTGCATGACAATCTCAGCGTCGCCCTGGAGCCCTACCACCAGACCTTCTGGGTGCGGCTGTCGAACGAGATCACCATGAGCCTGAGCTCCACCGCCTCCGTCACGCTGCCGGTCGACACGCTGATCAATCCGATCTTCGGCACCTACACGCTGCCGTTTGATTTCAACGACGCGCCGGACTTCGTCGAGTTCGAGCTCGCCTCCCGCGCGCAGATGCATCTGCTGAACACCCTGGAGATCACCCGGCCGATCGGCGTCCTGCCGCAGGGGATAACGATCGAGTTCAACCGCGCCTCCACCTTCGACAACGTCAAGGCGGTGCTGGCCTACAGCCCCTACCCGCTGCATTCGTTCTCCCTGTGCAGTTCCACCCGCGACGGCACCACCCTGACGATCACCCAAAGGACTGAGCACGCCCACTTTTCGGGCGGCGTCGTCACCCAGATCCCTGACTACAACATCCGCAACCGGGTCCTCAGGTCGGCGGCGGGCGTTCTGACAACCTTGACGGGCGCCGGCATCGTCGATGGGGTGCCCTATCCCAGCAACGTGGGCGACGCGGACATCTGCATGCTGAACGAGGTGCCGGAAAACACCGACTTCGACCGGGAGTTTGAGTTCATCGACGGCCCGCTGTTCGACCAGAGCACGGGGCTGGAGGTCGCGAACAACCGCATGCGCATGGTCGGAGGCAGGCTGCTGCCATGAACCTGCGGATGAGGCGGCGCGGCGGCGCGCGGGGCTACTCGCTGGTCGAGACCGCGATTGTGCTGACGGCCTTCCTGCTGGTCGCGGGCGGCATGGTCTACCCGCTGTCGAACACCTGGAACGAGCAGACCTACAAGAGCGAGAAGGAGTTCGTCGAGAGCCTGCGCGGCAGCATCATCGCCTACGCGGCGCGCAGCCGCAACTTCAGCCACCGCGTGGCCTTCGAAAGCCCGGACATCGTCAATGTGACGCTCACGGTCCCGGGCGGGCGGCCCTACCTGCCCTGTCCGGACGTCAACGGCGACGGCTACGAGAACCGCATCCGCAAGGTGGATACCGACGCCCTGATCACCATCAGCGTCATCAGCGGAGTGCGCAGCGGCGTCACGACCTACGTCGCCGGCCTGAATTTCGAGCCGGGGCGCTGCGTCGACGACAAGGGCCTCCTGCCTTTTAGGACCCTCGGCGTCCGGGCCAACGACCAGTGGGGCAACCATTACGCCTACTGGGTCGACGGCAACTTCAGCAACAGCATCCTGGGCTTCGACCAGGGCACCAAGGCCAGCCACATGTTCAAATACGCGGTCACGCCGATCACGAACGGCCTGACGGGAGCCGCCAGCGGCCGCCTCGGCAGGCACCACGAGTACATGCTGCACCTTTACAACGATGGCAGCAACTGGCTCAACTCATTCAACTTGACCGCCAGTTACGCCCGGTCCCATTTCTTCGGCAACGGCGCCATCATCGACGACAGCGGCGAGGTGGTGGCCGGCGAAGAGCTGGACCTCACCAACCCGCCGCAGACGTACGACCATCGGCACATCGACGGGCGGATCGGGCCGGCGGTGCCGGTGCACGAGTACCGCGCCGCGCTCAATTCCGCGATTCCCGGCATCACCCCCAGCCTGACGGATTACCGTCCCATGGCCAACGGCATCGCTTTTGCGATCGTTTCGCATGGCCCCAACGGCCATGGCGCGACCAAGCGCCGGCTCAACACCGAGACCGATGTCCGCTTCGTCTGCAACCCCCCGAGCAGCAACGCGCAGGAGCTGGTCAACGCGCAGCGCACGGATCCATGCGTCGCCAAACTGGTAAGCAACACGGTGGGAGGCATCGACCCCAACCAGACCTACTTCATTGGCTGCGCCACCGGCTCCAGGTGCCGGGAGAGCCGCAACGGGATTTTCCACGTCTCGAGCACCGGCTTCAACCAGTACGACGCGCAGTCGCCGCCCCAGCCCCTCAACGACGACATCGTCACCTGGATGAGCGCCAGCGAAATGATGATCCGCCTCACCGAAGAGCAGATCCTGCCCATCGCCCTGCCGCCGGTCGCCCTGATCGTGCCGAACTAGCATGGCGAGAACCAAGGCCAGGGACCGCCGCGGCGGCTACACGATCGTCGAGGCCGCGATCTCGATCACGGCGCTCGCGCTGCTGCTGAGCACGCTGCTGGTGCCGCTGAGCAGGAACTACGAGTCGCGCAACGACGAGAAGACCGCCGAGATGCTCGAGCAGATCCGGACGGCGATCCTCGGCTACGCGCTGAACAACCAGACGCAGCCGTCGTTTCTGCTCGTCAGCCCGGCGAACAACCGCCTGGACTGGGTCCAATACGGCCATGTCCCCGACGGCCGTCCCTACCTGCCCTGTCCGGACTACGACGGCGACGGCGTCGAGGACCGCTTCCCCGCCCCGACCCCCGGAATCAACAGCACCATCACCTTTTCCACGACCCAGCCCATCGCCGCTACCGTCACCCTCGTGTCCACCCAGGAGGTCGTGAACACGATCAGCATGCAGCGCGGCGGCGCCGTCTCCCGGGATCTGGTGCTTGGCACCCCAGGAACGCAGTTTGGCGTCTGCCACACCGACAAAGGCTTCGTGCCCTGGGCCACCCTGGGGACGCCGCCGGCCGACCCTTACGGCAACCGCTTCACCTACCGGGTCGATCCGATGTTCGCCAACAGCGTCCTCGGCATTGGCAGCGAGACCCGGGCGGACGTTTTCGATTCGCGGATTCCGCTGATAAGGATGACCGTGCAGGGGATTGCGGTTGACGCCTACCAGCGCCGCAGCACGCTCTATCTCACGCACGCGGGCGGCACGACGCCCTTCGCCGACGACCAGCCCACGCTTTTGTGTTTCGACTCCGGTTCCAACGGCTGCACGCCCGATCTGACCTCCTCCCGCATCAGCGGGACGCCCGTCGCCAACGAGATCGCGGCCACCTCCTTCCTCGCCTTCGACAGCACGCCCACGGGCAGCGCCGTACGGATGTACCAGCGCGGCGACATCGTCAGCGCGCCGGCCTTCGTCGTGGTTTCCCATGGCCGCCGGGCGCCGGGCGCGGTGCCCCACCGCAACGGCGCGAACACGGTGACGGCCTCCATGCGCGACACCCAGCGCTTTGACTGCCTGGAGGAAGCCGGCTTTCCGAGCAGATACACTAACAGATGGCCTGAAATCGAGAACGTCTCCTCGGTCAGCACCTGCTCGGAGAACATCCCGCGAGTCAACAACCTCACGGGCACTGGCGCACAGGCGCGCAACCACAGGTTCGTCACGATGATCAAGCACGATTCCAACGAGTCCGGCTTTGACGACAGCCTCATCTTGATGTCCGACCTCGAGGTGGTGAACTACCTCACCTCCATCGGAGCGATCGACGTCGCCGACGTCTTCATCCCGCCCACCATGCCCATCCCATGATCTCCCGCCCGTCCGCCCCGCGGCGGCCAAGCCGCGGCTACACCATCGTCGAGGTGGCGATCATCATGGCGGTGGTCGGCATCATGGTCGGCGGCCTGCTCATCCCGCTCGGCGCCCGCTTCGAAGCCGAGAACTACGATACCAGCGAGGCGCGGATGCTTGCGGCGGTCGACAGCGTCGTCGGCTACGCGCTCCGCAACCGCACCCCCGGTGCCCTGATCCGCTACGCGGACTTCAACAACGCGGCCGACGCCCCGACGCTGAGCTTCTACGGCTACCGGCAGGCCCACATCCCGCCAGGCCGCCCCTACCTGCCCTGCCCGAGCGTCGCCGACGACGGCACCGAGGACCGCCGGCCGCTGGTGGTCGCCGGCCTGGCGCCCCACCCCGTCGAGTACAACCCCGCCGGCGAGCGGCGCTTCATGATCCGCGACCTGCCAGCGACCGTCAGCTACATGCGCGAGCCCGACCTGGGCGACGCCGGCAGCCGCCTGCCGCTGGGCTACTGCGAGACCCACAGCGGCTTTTTGCCCTGGAAGACCCTGGGCCTGCCAAGCGGCGTGGACGGCTTCGGCAACCCGATCGGCTACGCGGTCGACGAGGCGTTCGCGACCGGCGCCTTCGGCTTCGACCAGACGACGCGCGCCACGCAGCTGCGCACCCAGGCCGAGATGAACATCATCTACGAAAACGGCATGAATCCGGCCAGCGCCCTGCGCAACGCGGTCTATCATGGCGACCGGCCGTCCACGCCGATCATGGTCTGCGACGCCGGGCGGTCAGCGGACGTCCCCTGCGCCGGGCCACAGCGCGACATCAACATCGACAACAGTCCAATCACGGCCCTCCAGCTCTACGCGCTCATCCCGCCCGGGTTTTCAGTCGCCCAGGACCAGACCAGAGGCTCCATCCACAACTACATCGCGCCCGCTTTCGGCCATAGCGATTCCGAGCTTCCCGGCCTGATCGACGGCCTGCCCTTCGTCATCATCATGCCCAACAGCCGCGGCGACTGCGATTTTCCCTTCCAGCCCGCCGCGCTTGGGATCAGCGTGCACATGGAGAAGGCCAACCTCGAATACGACCATGGCTGCGTCCGGCGGAGCGGCGGCACCTTCGACATCGATGACAAGTACACCGTCTTTCAAGCCGTCACGGTGGCCGTCAACACCGGCAGCATCCTGCCCTTTTTTGGCTCTTTCGGCTACGACACGTTCAGCGATCCCAGCCGGCGCCGGGAGACCAACCGCTATTTCTACGCTGACGGCCGCGTCAACTCCGCGCCCTGGGAGACGGATCACCGGTACACGAACATCGGCTACGGCGAATTCGACGATTCGCTCGGCTGGCTGACGCGGCGCGAGCTGATCCAGGCGATGACCGACGTCGGCGTCCTGCCGGTCGAAAAGCCCTTCCGGGGACTGCTGACCGGCCAGGCGTACAGCTACGAACAGTAGCCGCGCCTCGCTCATGCCCGGGGGCGTCAACTCCCCCGTGCGCTCCTTCGCAGGCGTGGGCCGGCTGCGCCGGCCGCTGGTCATAACGCATGCGCGCGGGCCCTACCTGCACGCGGGCCGGCGGCGGCTGGTGGATTACGTCTGCGGCTGGGGGTCGATCATCGCCGGCCACGCCCATCCGGGCGTCGAGGCGCGGCTGCGGCGCGCGCTGGCGCGCGGCGTCGGCTACGGCATGTCACACCAGGGCGAAGAGGACTACGCCCGGGTCCTCAGCGAACGCGCGGGCCTGGCGATGCTGCGGCTGGTCAATTCGGGCACCGAGGCGACGATGACCGCGCTGCGGCTGGCGCGCGGCCACACCGGCCGGGAGCTGATCGTCAAGTTCGCCGGCGGCTACCACGGCCACAGCGACGGCCTGCTGGTGGCGGCCGGCTCGGGCGCGATGACCCTGGGACGGCCGAGCTCGGCGGGCGTCCCGGCCGGCGCCGCGGCGGCGACCCACGTGCTGCCCTACAACGACCTGCCGGCGCTGCGGGCCTACTTCCGGCGGCACGGCCGGCGGACCGCGGCGGTCATCGTCGAGCCAATCGCCGGCAACATGAATCTCGTGATCCCGGCGGCGGCCTGGCTGGCGGAGATGCGGCGGCTGTGCAGCCGCAGCGGCGCGCTGCTGATCGCCGACGAGGTCATGACCGGCCTGCGCGCCGCCCACGGCCTGGTCCTGCGCGAGCGCTTCGGCGTCGAGCCCGACCTCGCCTGCCTCGGCAAGGTCGCCGGCGGCGGGCTGCCGCTGGCGCTGCTGGGCGGCCGCGCGGCGGTGATGCGGGACCTGGCGCCGGCCGGCCCGGTCTACCAGGCGGGAACGCTGGCCGGCAATCCGCTCGCGATCGAGGCCGGCCTCGCGACGCTGCGGGTGCTGAGCCGCGCGGCCCAGGCGCGGCTGGCGCGGCACACGGCGCGGCTGTGCGAGATGCTATGCGAAGAAGCGGCCGCCGCGGGCGTCGCCTTCAGCGCGCAGCACGTCGGCGGCATGGCGGGCCTTTATTTCCGCGCCGAGCCGCCCGCAAATCTCGCCCAGGTCGAAAGCTGCGACCAAAAAGCGTTCCGGCGCTTTTTCCACGCGATGCTCGAGCATGGCGTCCTGCTGCCGCCCTCGATGTACGAGGCGCTGTTCACGTCGCTGGCGCACGACGAGCGCAGCTTCGAGCAGACCGCCAAGGCGGCGCGGGCGGCCTTCCGGGCGGCGGCCTAGGCGCAGCCGAGCGGACCGAAGTCCGGCAGCTGGCAGTCGCGGGCGGCGGCGCTCGCGGGGACCTCCTCCCAGGCGTCGGGCCGGGCGAGGAGCTCGAGCATGAGCAGATGGTTGAGGTTGTGGCCGGGCATCGAGGCCTGGTAGGAAGCGATCAGCAGCTTGCCTTCGACGTAGCAGTCGCCGATGGCGTCGAGCAGCTTGTGGGCGACGAATTCATTGTCCTGGCGCAGGCCGTGGCGGTTGAGCAGGCGATGGCCGTCGAGCACGAGGGCGTTGTCGAGCGAGCCGCCGAGGCCGCGGTCGTGCTTGCGCAGGAAATCGACGTCCTGGACGAAACCGAAGGTCCGGGCCGCCGCGACCGCGGCCGCGACCGCGGCGCTGGCGTCGAAGGCGAGCGCGAGCCGCTGGCTGCTGCGGCTGATGACCGGATCGGCGAAATCGATGGTGACGTCCCAGCTCGCCGCCGCCGCCGGCTGCAGGCAGGCGCGGCGCTCGGGATCGTCGGGGTGCTGGACCGCGATCTCACGGGTGACGCGGACGAAGCGCTTTTCGGCGTCCTGGGCGGCCATGCCGGTGTTGCGGATCAGCAGGATGAAGGGCTGGGCGGAGCCGTCCATGATCGGCACCTCGGGCCCGTCGATCTCGATGACGGCGTTGTCGACCCCGCAGATGCATAAGGCGGCGAGCAGATGCTCGATGGTCGCGACCTGGCAGCCGTCGGCGGCGACGGTGGTCGCGAGCAGGGTGTCGACGACGTTCGCGCTGCTGACGGCGATGCGCGCGCGCTTGCCGGCGGCGGCGTAGTCGATGCTGACGCCGCTGTCCGGCGGCGCCGGCAGCAGCCGCAGGCTGATGACCCGGCCCGAATGCAGGCCGACGCCGCGCACGCGGGCGCTGGGCGCGGCGAGGCTGCGCTGCGGCCAGGCCGCGGGCGCGCTCAACTGTGCTGGCGGCGCAGCATCGCGGGCGTCTCTTCGTCCCTGCCGCCGTTGAGCAGGCTGCCCTGGCTGATCGCGCCGCCCTCGCGGTTGGTGGAGACGATCGACGGCGCGGCGGCGTGCGCCTTGCGGGAATAGCCGGCGCTGGCGCCGCTGCGGCCGCTGCCGTTGGCGCCTTTGCCGCCGCCGCTGGAGATGATCGACGGCCGGCCGCTGCTGCGCAGGCCGGTGGCGACCAGGGTGATGCGGATCTCGTCGCCGAGCTCCTTGTTGTCGCAGACGCCGAAGAAGACCTGGGCGCCGCTCGCCGAGGTCCCGCGGATGATCTCCATCATCTCCGTGACTTCCTTCATGCTGAAGTTGTCCTGGTCGGCGGTGATGTTCACCAGCAGGCCGCGGGCGTTCGCGAGCTCGATGCCTTCAAGCAGCGGGCACTCGATCACGGCGTGGGCCGCGCGGTTGGCGCGGTCGACGCCCTTTTCGGCGGCGGTCCCCATCATCGCCTGGCCGGTCTCGGACATCACCGCCTTGACGTCGGCGAAGTCCACGTTGATGTGGCCGGGCGTGTAGATGATGTCGCAGATGCCCGAGACGGCGTTGCTGAGGATGGTGTCCGAGTGCACGAACATCTGCCTGAGGTTGATCTCGTCGCCGTAGACCTCGGCGACGCGGTCGTTCGGGACGATGATGATCGAATCGGCGTAGCGCGACAGGTTGTCGATGCCGACCTCGGCGTTCTTGCCGCGGTTTTCCCAGCTGAAGGGCTTGGTGACGACGGCGACGGTGAGGATGCCGCGGTCCTGGCAGCGCGAGGCGATGACGTGCGAGGCGCCGGTGCCGGTGCCGCCGCCCATGCCGGCGGCGATGAACACCATGTCGGCGCCGTCGATGATCTCGTCGATGCGGTCGATGTCCTGCCGGGCGGCTTCCTCGGCCCGGGCGTAGTCCGCTCCGACCCCGAGGCCGCCGGCGACCTTGTGGCCGATCTGGATGCGCTCGCAGCCCTCGCGGATGTTGTCGAGGGCCTGGGCGTCGGTGTTGACGGCGTACATCGACAGCGCGCCGTCCAGGCTGCCGGCGGCCATGGCGTTGACGGCGTTGCCGCCGCCGCCGCCGACGCCGATCACCTTGATGCGGGCGCGGGTCTTGTTTTCCTCGATGAAGTTGATGTTGCTGTTCATGGCTGCTGCTCCTGGTTGGGTGCGGGGGATGGGGGTTGGTCTGAACTTCCGCCGCCGAAGACGCCGCGCAGCCAGCGCAGCAGCCCGGAGGCCGGAAGGTCCTGGTCGCCCTGCTCCTGGCCGCTCCACAGCTGGAGCAGGCCGAAACAGGTGGCGAATTCGCTGGTCGCGACGTCCTCGGCGTGCGCGCCCGCGTACTGCGGGCGGCCGACGCGCGCCTTGAGGCTGAGCTCGCTGGTCGCGACCGCGGCGAGGCCGGCGAGCTGCGCCATGCCGCCGGCGACGACCGCGCCGGCGGGCAGCGCGTCCTTGTTGAGCTCGGCGGGCAGCGCGGCGCGCAGGCTTTCAAGCATCTCGTCGACGCGGGGCGCGATGGCCATCGACAGGACGTGGGGCTCGATCGGCTTGGTCGTGACGCCGTCGGCGTCCTTGACCTCGACGCTGGCGTCGCTGTCGACCGGGACCTGCTCGGCGCTGCCGATGCGCTCCTTGACCTGCCGCGCGGCGGCGAGGGTGATGGTGAAGATCTTGGCGATGTCGCGGTCGATGTCGATGCCGCCGCAGGGGACCGCGGCGCAGCGCTGCGCGTACTCGTCCTTGAACACGACGTAGTCGCAGGTGCCGCAGCCCCAGTCGAGGGCGACGGCGCCCATGGCGCGCTCGTCCTTGGTGGTGGTCGCGAAGCCGGCGGCGAGCGCGGCGGACATGTACCGCAGCGGGCGGACGTTTGCCTTGGCCAGGCAGGCGTCGAGGTTGGCGATGACGTTGCTCTCGGCGGTGACGACGAGGGCCTCGACCTCGAGCAGCTGGCCGTTCATGCCGAGGGGGTTGCGGATCTTGCCCTTGCCGTCGATGAAGAACTCCTGCTCGAGGACGTGCAGGATGCTGCGGCCCGCCGGAATCGGGAAGGCCTGCAGGGTGTCGATGGCGAGGTCGATGTCGGCGCGGTTGACCGCGCCGCCCTGGATCTTGACGTGGCCTTTCTTGATCTCGTTGCCGAGGTGGTCGCCGCCGACCGAGCACACGAGGCGGCCGTCGAGGCTGCAGCCGGCCATGACTTCGGCCTGGCGGACCGCGCTCGCGACGGCCTCGGCCGCCGCGTTGATGTCGGTGACGCGGCCGCGGGCGAAGCCGCGCGCGTCGGCGACGCCAAAGCCCTCGACGGCGAGCGAGGCGCCGGTACCGCGGGCGGCGAGCACCTTGAAGCCGCCCTCGCCGAGGTCGAGCGCGCCTATGATTCCCGAATCAGCCATCTTGGTCTCCTCCTAGTGCGCCGCGCGCGCCGGCGACGGCCATCCCATGCGGATAACGCAGATCGAAGCGCAGGTTGCCGTAGCCGGCCGCGAACGCCACGCGCAGCTCGGGCAAGGCGCGCAGGAAGCGGTCGAAGCGGCGGTGGATGCGCTCCTCGCCCAGCAGCAGGACCCAGCCGTTGCTGAGGAACAGGCGCCAGCCGTCGGCGCCGTGGTGCAGCTGGGTGGCGCCAAGGCCGGCCTCGGCGAGCCGGGGCCCGGCGGCGAGCAGCAAGGCGGCGCCGCGCGGCATGCGGCGGCGGTCCATGTCGAACAGCGGCAGGGAGCCGGCGTGGTCGGCGGCGTACCACTGGCCGTTGACGTCGATGAGGCCGCCGTCGACCGAGCGCGCGACCGGATCGCGGGCGGTCACGGCGACGGCGAGGCGGTGCGGGTAGTCGAAGCCGAGCTCGGCGCTCTTGACCAGCGGCTGCGCGGCCAGATGCGCAGCGAGGGCGTCGAAGTCGCCGCGGACCAGCGACATCGGCCCGGCCTGCCGCAGCCCTTCGCGCACCGCGCGCTCGTCGACGGCCCAGGCGTCGCCGGTGATCCGCACTTCGTACAGGTGGAACAGCGGGCCCGCGGTGCTGTAGACCGCGAGCAGCAGCAGCAGGGCCGCGCCCGCAAGCAGATGGCGGAGCGTCGCGGCGTTCACGCGGCCTCCTTGAGGATGGCCGCCAGCAGCGCCGGCAGCTCCATGCCGTCCTTGCGGGCGGCGAGCGGCACCAGCGAATGGCTCGTCATGCCGGGGACGGTGTTGACTTCCAACAGCTGGATGTCCTGGCCGCTGACGATCAGGTCCACCCGGCCCCAGCCGCGGCAGCCGAGGCTGGCGTAGGCGCGCTGCGCGGCGGCGCGGGCGCGCGCGTCGAGGTCGCCGGGCAGCTCGGGCGGGCAGATGAACCTGGTGTCGTCGGAGACGTACTTGGCCTCGTAGTCGTAGAAGCCCTGCGGGACCTCGATGCGGATGCCGGGCAGGACGCGGTCGCCGACGATGCCGTAGGTGACCTCGACGCCTTCGATGAGCTGCTCGACCATGGCCTCGGGGTCGTCGGCGAGGGCGGCGGCGAGCCGCGCGGCGATTTCCTGGCGGCCGCGCGCCGGGCCGGCGCTGATGCTCGAGCCGCCGCTGTTGGGCTTGATGAAGACCGCGTCGCCGAGGTCGAGCTGGATGGAATCGAGCGTGGCGTCGGTCGCGTCGGTCGCGACCAGCCACTGCGGCGTCCCGAGGCCCTCGTCCTCCCAGACGAGCTTGCTGAGGCGCTTGTCCATCGCGAGCATGCTGGCGCGGGCGCCCGAACCGGTGGCCCGCAGGCCGAGCGCCGCCAGCGCCGCGGAGATCTCGCCGTTCTCGCCGGGGCCGCCATGCAGGATGTTGAAGACGCAGTCGGGCTTGAGGGCGGCGAGCTCCTGCAGGCTGCGGTCCTGCGGATCGAAGCGGACCAGTTCGGCGCAGATCTCGGCGAGCGCGGGCGCGAGGTTCGCGCCCGACTGCAGCGAGACCTCGCGCTCGGGCGAGACGCCGCCTTCGAGCAGGACGACGCGGCCGTGGGCGGAGGCGGTCATGCGCGCTCTCCGATGATGCGGACTTCGAGGCGCAGGTCGACGCCGAAGCGTTCGCGGACGGCGGCGCGGGCGGCCTCGATCAGGTCTTCGATGTCGGCGGCGCTGGCGCCGCCGAGGTTGACGATGAAGTTGCAGTGCTTCGGCGAGATCTGCGCGGCGCCGATCCGGTGGCCGGCGAGGCCGGCCTCCTCGATCAGGCGGCCGGCGGCGTCGCCGGCGGGATTGACGAACACCGAGCCGGCGTTGGGCGTGCCGATGGGCTGGGTCGCCTGGCGCGCATCCTCCTCCCATTCGCCCGGCGCCGGCGGCGGCAGCCGCAGCCAGGCGGCGAGGAACAGCGGCCGCTCGTGCCGCGGATGGCTCAGGCTGCGGTAGCCGAAGCTGAACTCGGCGGCGGGGATCTCGAGTTCGGCGCCGTCGGCGGCGAGCAGCGCCACCCGCTCGACCGTCTCCCAGGTCGCGCGGCCGAAGCAGCCGGCGTTCATCGCGAGCGCGCCGCCGACGGTCCCCGGGATGCCGGCCATGAAGCCGGCGCCGCCGAGGCCCTTGTCCTTGGCGAAGCGCGCGAGCTTGGGCATCGCGACCCCGGCCTCGGCGTAGACGGTGCCGTCGTCGAGCAGGCGCAGCCCGCGCAGGCCCGCGCCCATGCGCACGACGGTCCCCGCGACGCCGGCGTCGCGGACGAGCAGGTTGGAGCCGAGGCCGATGAAGTGCAGCTGGGCCATCGCCTCGCCGTCGGCCTGGGCGAGGAACTCGCGCAGGTCGTCCTGGTCGGCGGGCTGGAACAGGCGCCGGGCCCGGCCGCCGGCGCGCCAGGAGCTGTACCGCGCCATCGGGACATCCTCGTCCCAGCGGCCGCGGAGGCGGGCGGGCGCGGCGGCGCTCATGCCGGGACGTGCTCCTTGAGCAGCTGCGGCAGCGAGCCGATCGAGCCCGCGCCCATGGTCACGACCAGGTCGCCGTCGCGGCAGACCGCGGCCAGCCGGTCGGGAATCTCGCCGAGGTCGGCGACGTAGAACGCGGCTTCTTTGCCCCGCAGATGGATGGCGTGCAGCAGCGCCTCGCTGCCGGCGGCCGCGATCGGCTGCTCGCCGGCGGCGTGGATCTCGGTGAGGACCAAAAGGTCGGGCGCGGCGAGCGCGTCGGCGAGCTCCTCGAACAGGTCGCGGGTGCGGCTGTAGCGGTGCGGCTGGTAGACCAGGACCAGGCGGCGCTC
>MEIE01000059.1 GCA_001750625.1 Candidatus Amphirhobacter heronislandensis | reverse complement strand
CCGCCAGCAGCCCGCGGGCGGCCGCCGCCTCGCGGTCGAGCAGCGCGTTGACGAACTCCGACAGCTTCTCGGCGCGGAACGAGCGCACCGAGGCGCTCAGGTGCAGCCGCTCGCTGTAATGGACGCGGCCGGCGGCGGCCGCCTTTTCGAGGGCCGCGGCGGCGCCGTACTCGCCGCCGCGCAGCTGCGGCGCAACGTGGACTTGCCAGTGCGGGAACGAGCGATTCAGCGACTCCAGCCATTCTTTTATGCCCGCCTCGCCGGTGTTGATCTCCTGGCCCTCGCCCACCAGGCAGACCACCGCCGCCCAGTCTTCGTGCCGGTCCATGCACGACAGCAGGAACTCGGGCTCGGACATGTCGAAGGAGCCGATCTTGCGGCGGCGCTTGAGGAAGTTGCGGGTCTGCTGCAGGTTCCAGCTGCGCTGCGCCTCGTCGAAGACCACGACGCGGTCGGCCGGCGGGTTGAGGCGGTCCTTGAGGTACTCGTCGCGGAAGTGATGGATGTTCTGGATGAAGGACTTGACCTTGGCGCGGGCGTCGTTCTTGCGCAGCCGCCGACCCCGCTGCTGCTCGCGGGCGACGCTGTCGCGGGCGAGCGCCTCGCGCAGCACGTCGACCAGCGGGCCGTTGCCCGACAGGTAGACGCAGTTGACCTCCTCGCTGCCGGCCGGCGCGAGCTTCGCGGTCGCGAGATTCATCCCCACCAGCGTCTTGCCGGCGCCCGGGACGCCGGTCACGAAGCAGATCGCCTTGCCGCCTGCGGCGCGCATGCGCTCGGCGAGATCCAGCAGGTAGGCGTGGGTCTGGCGCAGGTGTTCGCCGGCCGCGTCGTGGCGCACGATGTCCTTGACGTCGTGGCCGGCGTACAGCGCGCGCGCCGCCTCGACGATGGTCGGCGTCGGGCTGTAGCGCGTCCGCTCCCAGTCTTCGGCCTTGACCTTCGCGGTCGGCAGCCCCTCGAGCGCTTTTTCGATCGCGTCGCGCAGCTCGGCGCCGGCGACCTTCAGCGGCAGGTGGACGCCTCGCTGCCGCGGGTGCGGGCGCAGCCGATCACCAGCCGGCCGCGCCTCGGTCGCGACCAGCATCGGCACCACCGGCAGTTCGTGGCTGCCCTCGTGGAAATACTTGAGGGCCGGCCTTGAACTCGAGCACCAGCAGCCGGCCCTGCATGAACAGCACCACGTCGGCGCGGCTGCCCATGCGCGGGATCTCGAACTCGAAGTAGATGCGCCCCTGCATGCCGGCTAGCGCCGGCTGCAGCAGCTCGACCGTCCGGCCCCAGGCCTGCTTCTGCTCGAGGGTGACGTCGAAGCTGCTGCGGCCGCTGAGCTTGTTGACCACGTCCTCGGCGCCCATCCTGCCGAAGGCCGCGATCGAGTCCTGGTACCAGGCGCGCTTGATCAAGGACGCCATCTTCACTTCTTGAAGCTGTGCTCGGTGCCTTCGGCGAGCTTCTTGAGATTCTGCCGGTGGCGGATGGTGATGATCATCGCCATGCCCGCGACCGCGACCGCCGGGTAGCTGCCGAAGGGGTGCAGCCACGAGGCCAGCAGCATGGTCGCGACCACCGCGGCCACCGAGGCCAGCGAGGCGATCCGCGTCATCAGGTAGACCAGCAGCCACATCGCCGTCGCGAACAGCCCCAGCCGCCAGTCGATGGCGTAGAAGCCGCCGAGCCCGGTCGCGACGCCGCGGCCGCCCTTGAAGCGCAGCAGCGGACTCCACACGTGCCCCGCGACCGCGCCCAGCGCCGCGAGGCTCGCCGCGCCCTCGGCCGCCAGAAGCCAGCCGCAGGCCAGCGCCGGCAGCAGGCCCTTGGCGCAGTCGAGGACGAAGACCAGCCGCCCGGCCAGCCGGTTGCCGCTGCGCATGACGTTGGTCGCGCCCGGGTTGCCCGAGCCGTAGCCGCGCGGGTCCGGCAGCCTGAACAGCTTGGCGACGAGCACCGCGTTCGGCAGCATCCCGCAGGCGAAGCCGGCCGCGGCGGCAAGCAGCAGCTCCATCAGGCTTTCCCCCAGCCGCCGCCGCCGGGCGTGCGGACCTCGAAGACGTCGCCGGCTTCCGCCCGCCAGCGCCCCGGCGCCAGCGGCGGGACGCGGCGGCCGGTGCGCAGCAGGACGTCCTGGCCGCGGCGGCCGGGGCCGCCGCCGCGCATGCCGTACGGCGCGACCCTGCGCTTGTTCGCAAGCATGCTGATCTCGACCGGCTCCAAAAAGCGCAGGCGGCGGATGACGCCGCAGCCGCCGCGCGCCGCGCCCTTGCCGCCGGAGCCGCGCCGGATGGCGAACTCCTCGAGGATCACCGGGCAGCGCTCCTCGAGCACCTCGGGGTCGGTGATCAGGGTGTTGGTCATGTGGGTGTGGACCGCGTCGGCGCCCGGTTTCCCCGGCCCCGCGCCCGCGCCGCCGCAGATGGTCTCGTAGTACTGGAAGCGCGCGTTGCCGAAGCTCAGGTTGTTCATCGTCCCCTGCGACTCGGCCGCCGCGCCCGCCGCCCCAAGCAGCGCGCTCGCGAGCAACTGCGAGATCTCGACGTTGCCCGCCGCGACCGCGGCTGCCGGCCCCGGCCGCAGCAGGCTGCCGGCGGGCGTCTTGATGGTCACCGCCTCCATGCAGCCGGCGTTGAGCGGGATGTCCTCGGTCACCAGGCAGCGCAGGACGTAGTGCGCCGCCGCCTCGGTCACCGCCGGCGGCGCGTTGAGGTTGCCCGGATCCTGCGCGCTGGTCCCGGCGAAGTCGAGCAGCAGGCGGCCGCGGCCCGGCCGCAGCGCGGCGCGGACCTGGCCGCCGCCGTCGGCGGCCACCGTCCGGACGCCGGCGCGCAGCCGCGGCAGCAGGTCGAGCACCGCCTGCTTGGCGTTGGCCTTGATGTGGCCCATGTAGGCGATGACCTCGGCGAGGCCCTGCTCGGTACAGGCGCGGCGTAGCTCGGCGGCGCCCTTGGCGTTGGCCGCGAGCTGCGCGAGCAGGTCGGCGATGTTCTGGTCCGGGTCGCGCGCCGGCCATTGGTGCGCCGCGAGCGCCGTCCGGAACGCGGCCTCGGCGAAGCGGCCGCCGCGGACTATTGGGAAGCAGTCGAAGACCACGCCTTCCTCGGCGAGGCGGGTGGCGTCCGCCGGCATCGAGCCGGGGCTGCGGCCGCCGATGTCGGTGTGGTGCCCGCGCGAGCACAGGAAAAAGCGCGGCCGCCGCTCGCGCGGCAAAAACAGCGGCGTCACCACCGTCAGGTCGGGCAGGTGCGTGCCGCCGGCGGCCGGCGCGTTCACCAGCCAGGCGTCGCCGGGCCGCATGCGGGGATTGGCCGCGATCGCCGCCTTGACGGTCGCGCCCATCGAGCCCAGGTGCACCGGGATGTGCGGCGCGTTCGCGATCAGGTCGCCGCGGGCGTCGAAGACCGCGCAGGAGAAGTCCAGCCGCTCCTTGATGTTGACCGAGTACGCGGTGTTGCGCAGCACGTGGCCCATCTGCTCGGCGATGCTCATGAAGATGCTGTGGAACATCTCCAGCCGCGCCGGGTTGGGCTTGCCGGCGCCGCGCCGCGCCGGCGGCCGGCGGACCGCGGCCCGGCGCAGCAGCAGGCTGCCGTCGGCGGCCACCTCGCCTTTCCAGCCCGGCGGGACGCAGGTGGTTGAAGTCTCCTCGAGCACCAGGCAGGGCCCGGTTACGCGCGCGCCGGATTTCAGCGTCGCCGCCTGATGCACCGGCGCCTTGCTCGCCTGGCCGCCGCAGCGCATCCGGATCCGCGCCGGCAGCGGCCGCGGCGCGGCCCGCGGCCGCCGCAGCCCGGCGAGCGAGCCCGCCGGCCCGCTGGCTTCGACCTCCACCGCCGCCGCGATCAGCCGCGGCGCCGGCCGCTCGAGGCCGTAGAGGCGGCGGTGCGCGGCGGCGAACTCCCGCCGCATCGCCGCCAGCGTCCCGAAGGAAACCGCGATCGTGGCGCTGCTGCCCGGGTAGCGCAGCAGCACCCGGCGCGCGACCCGCAGCTCCTTGGCCTTGACGCCGGCGGCGCGCAGCTTCTTCACCGCCGGCGCCTCGAGCGCGGCGAGCCGCGTCCGCAGCAGCCGCACGCCGCCGGCGAGATCGCAGCCGACCGAACGCCGCCGCAGTTCGCGCAGCGCGGCCAGCCCGATGCCCGCGGCCGACAGCACGCCGGCGAGCGGATGCAGCAGGACGCGGCCGATGCCGAGGCGCTCGGCGAGCTGGCAGGCGTGCTGGCCGCCGGCGCCGCCGAAGGCCACCAGGGCGTAGTCCTTGGCAAGGTCGTGGCCCTGCTGCACCGAGACCGCCTTGACCGCCTTGGCCATGTTCTCGACCGCGACGTCGACGCAGTCCTCGGCGAGCTGCTCGAGCTTGGCCGCCGGGTAGCCCGCGCGGCGGGCGAGCTCGGCCAGCTTCTTCCGGCTCGCCGCCGGATCGAGGCCGCGGTCGCCAGCCGGACCGAAGACCGCCGGGAAGCTCGCGGGCTCGAGGCGGCCGAGGACGAGGTTGCAGTCGGTGACCGTCAGCGGCCCGCCCCGGCCGTAGCAGGCCGGCCCGGGATCGGCGCCCGCCGACTCGGGGCCGACGCGGATGCGGCCGTTGGCGTAGCCGCAGATCGAGCCGCCGCCGGCGGCGACGGTGTTGACCTTGAGCATCGGCGTCGCCACCGCCATCCCCGCGACCGTCGCGCCGGCGGCGCGCTCGAGCTCGCCGCGGCAGTGCGCGACGTCGGTCGAAGTCCCGCCCATGTCGAGCGAGACCAGCTTCTTGACGCCGTGGCGCCGCGCGGCCGCGATCGCGCCGACCACCCCGCCCGCCGGCCCCGACAGGATCGCCCGGCTGCCGGTGAAGCCGCGCGCCGCCGCCAGGCCGCCGTTCGACTGCATGAAGCGCAGGTCGACGCCGGGCAGGCGCCGCGCCAGCGCCTGGACGTGCCGCTGCAGCAGCGGCGTCAGGTAGGCGTCGACCACCGTGGTCTCGCCGCGCGCGACCAGGCCCTGGGTGGCCTCGACCGCGTGCGACATGAACACCTCGCGCAGGCCCTGCGCGCGACAGATGCGGGCGAGGCGCTTCTCATGGGCCGGATGCGCGTGGCCGTGCATGCCGACGATCGCCACCGCTTCGCAGCCGGCCGCGGCGAGCCGGCGCGCGGCGGCGGCGGCGGCGCGCTCGTCGAGCTCTTCAAGCGTCCGGCCGCGGACATCCAGCCGGCCGGGCACCTCGAGCGCCAGGCGGTACAGCGGCGCCGGCCGCTGCGGAAACAGGTCGAACAGCTCCGGCCGGCTCTGGTCGCGGATGCGCAGGATGTCGCCGAAGCCCTTGGTGACCAGCAGCCCCAGCCGGCAGCCCTTGCGTTCGAGCAGCGCGTTGGTCGCGACCGTCGTCCCCATCCGCACCGCCGCGACCCGCGCCCGCGGCAGCGGCGCCCGCGGCGCTATCCCCAGCAGCTCGCGTACGCCGCGCAGGGCGGCGTCGGGGTCGTGGGACGGCACCTTGGCGACCCGCAGCCGGCCGGCGCCGTCGACGCCGATGACGTCGGTGAAGGTGCCGCCGCGGTCGATCCAAAAGCGCCAGGCGGCGCCGGCGGCGGACCTAGCCGCGCGGATGGTGCTCGGCATGCAGCTGCCGCAGGCGGGCCTTGGCGACCTGGACGTAGATCTGCGTGGTGGAGATGCTGCTGTGGCCCAGCAGCAGCTGCACGCTGCGCAGGTCGGCGCCGTGGTCGACCAGGTGGGTGGCGAAGGAATGCCGCAGCGCGTGCGGCGAGATTTTTTTGTCGATGCCGGCCGCCGCGGCGTGGCGGCGGACGGTGAGCCAGAACATCTGCCGGCTGAGGGCGGCGCCGCGCCGCGAAACGAACACCTCCCGCGCCGGCGGCGTCCCCAGCAGCAGCGGCCGGGCGTCCTGCAGGTAGGCGGCTAGCCAGCGCGCCGCCTCGTCGCCGTAAGGCACCAGCCGCTCCTTGCCGCCCTTGCCGGTCAGGCGCAGGCAGCGGGTGTCGTGGCCGAGCTGCTCGAGCCGCAGCGCCAGCAGCTCGGAGACCCGCAGGCCGCTGGCGTAGGTGAGCTCGAGCATCGCGCGGTCGCGCAGCCCCAGCGGCGTCGCCGCGTCCGGCTGCCGCAGCAGCGCCTCGACCTCGGCGGCCGCCAGCGCCTTCGGCAGCCGCTTGAGCTGCAGCGGGTTTTTGACGCGCGCGGTCGGATCGCCGGCGACCAGGCCCTCGCGCAGCAGGTAGCGGTACAGCCGCCGCAGGCAGCTGAGCAGCCGCGCCTGCGAGCTGTTGCGGCGGCCGGCCTCGGAGCGCTCGGCCAGATACAGCATGACGTCGTCGGCCTGCGCCCGCAGCAGGGAGCCGTCGCCGCGCTTGGCCAGCCAGGCGGCGAAGCCGTCGATGTCCAGCGCGTAGGCGTCGACCGTCGCCTGCGCCAGGCCATCCTCGAGCTGCAGGACCTCCAAGAAGGCGGCCGCCTCGGGCGCGAGGCGCTGGCGGGCGCGCTGCAGTCGGTTCATGGAATCCGCAGCTCTGTATTTTATTTGCGGAGCGGGCCGAAGAAACCGGCCTGCTGGATTGGGCCGGGTGGCGATATCACTGGCCCCGCGTCATTTAATCCAATGCGCGATCGCGACGGCTGTTCCAGCTCCGACGAGCAGGAGCACTAAAGCCGCGATCGCGTTCACGGACAGTCCTCTTCCATCCAGCCCTTGGTCCAGCAGCGGCCAAAACGAAACAGCCGCTGCCAGCCAGCCGCAGCTGACGGAACGGAGCCGCCGCCCACCGCCTTGCCGTCAAAAATCGTGTTTGGCAAGCAGGTCGGCAGACCTCACGCACGGCACTCCCCGTTCCCGGCAGACGGTGGGCATGTTGCACCTGTCCTTGCCATGCGCCTCGTCGGTCACCACCGCCAGTCCGTAGAACTCGGCGACGAGGACGATTTCGAGGTCATTGGCGCCCACGCATTCTTTGCTGGTGATCCGGCCCTCCGCCTCGAACTGCTTCAGCATGGCCTCCGCCTCGTCTGAGAGCGTGGAGTCGGAATCGGAGTCGATCGGCTTGACGCCCCACTTGCTGAGCACCTTGCTCAGCGCGGGGCTGTTGCGCCGAATCTCCTTCGCGATCACCCTCGATATGTTGAGCAGCCCTATTTGGAAAGCGGCCCGGATCCACTTGCGGAAGCGCGCATCCTTAGGGTCCGTCCCGGTGATTCTGCTTTTCCAGTTCAGCAGGGTGCAGGAGTCGACGAGATAGCCTTCGTCCTCGATTATCAATAACACGGGCCGCCTCTGAGCATTTCGTAATCGTCAAGATCCACATCCAGGTAAACCACCGCGTCGTGAAGGGTGATCTCCTTCTCCCCCTCCATCTTCACCGTCATGTCCACGTACCGGTCGCCGAAGATCTCCCGGATTTCCGCCACCGAAACGCGTCCGTCATCCTTGCCCTTGGCCTGCGCCTGCGGCCGGCTTGCTTTGGCCGACCGCTTGAAGTAGCCTTCCACCAACGCCGCCGGCACCAGCCTGGCCGCCCGCAGCCGCGCCAGCACCACCATCGGGCTCACGCGGTGCTTCTCGCACACGCCCCGCAGCGCCGCATCGATCTCGGCCGGCGCCATCCCCGCCAGCGCCTTGGCGTCGATTTCGGTCAGCGCGCTCTCGGGCAGCAGCACGTGGCTCGCCAGGGCGTTGGCCTCGATCTCCCGCCTGCTCCTGCTCGCGCCGCCGAAGGACGCCAGGCTCTGCTCGCCGTCGATCGCGTCCTTTTGGTGCATGATCAGGTGCGCCAGCTCGTGCAGCAGCGTGAACGACTGGTTGCGCTCGTCTTTTTCCTTCGCCACGAAGATGATCGGCAGCACCTCGT
>MEIE01000058.1 GCA_001750625.1 Candidatus Amphirhobacter heronislandensis | reverse complement strand
GGCGCGGCCACCGCCGAGCTGCTCGCGGCGGCGGGCGCCAAGCTGCTGCTGTCGGCCCGCGACGCCGACGCCCTGGAGGCGCTGCGCGAGCGCCTCGGCCCCGGACACGAGACGCTGCCGTGGGACGTCACCGTCCCCGTCGCGCAACAGAAGCCTCCCGACCCCGGGTCCCTCGACGGCCTGCTGTACTGCGCCGGCGACTACGAGCCGATGGACGCGGCCAGCTTCGATCCGGTCCGCGCCGAGCGCATCGTCGCGGTCAACCTCACGGGCCTGTTCGGCGTCACGGCGCATCTGCTGCCGGCCTGGCGCGAGCGCCGGCGCGGCCATTTCGCGGTGGTCGGCAGCATCGCCGGGCACCGCGCGCTGCCGCGCTCGCTGGCCTACGGCGCCAGCAAGGCCGGCCTCGAGTACTTCACCGAGAGCCTGGCGCTGGAGGTCGCCGCGCAGGGCATCTGCGTCCAGCTCGCCCGGCCGGGCTTCGTCCGCACCCGCCTGACCGCCAAGAACGATTTTGCGATGCCGTTCATCATCGAGCCCGGGGCGGCGGCGGCGCGGCTGGTCGCCGGCATGGCCGGCTCGTCGTTCCGCATCGATTTCCCGCGGCGCCTGACCTGGCCGCTGCGGCTCGCGGCGCTATTGCCGCACTGGCTGTACCGCCGCCTGCTGCGCGGCTAGCCTTCCTCGGCGAGCTGGCGGATCTTCTCGCGGAACTCGGGCGTGACCGTGAACAGCTGGCCGTCCTCGTCGTGGATCGTGCCTTCGGCTTGGTGGAACTCGAGCAGGTGCCGGTGCAGGGCCTGGATGTCGCGGACCTCGTAGTCGGCGCCGTCGTCGTCCTGGATGATGATGCGGGGCTTGTCCATGGCCGTCCCTCCTGTCTTGGATAAACTTAGATTGTATTTCACGGGCACAGGAGCGCGCGCATGGACACCACGGTAGGCAAGCTGCTGGCGCAGCACGAATCCATCGTCTTTCCGGGGGTTTATGACGCTTTGTCGGCATTGCTGGCGAAGCGGGCGGGCTTCGAGCTGGCCTTTTTGTCGGGCTACGGCATGTCGGCCTCGCACCTCGGCCTGCCGGACATGGGCTTTTTGGGCCAGAGCGACGTCGCCGACGTCGCCGGCCGGGTCTGCGTCGCCGCCGGCCTGCCGCTCATCGTCGACGCCGACACCGGCTACGGCAACGAGCTCAACGTCGGCCAGACGGTCAGCCGGCTGCTGCGCGCCGGCGCCAAGGGCTGCTTCCTCGAGGACCAGTGCTGGCCGAAGCGCTGCGGCCACATGGCCGGCAAGGAAGTGGTCGACCGCGACGAGTTCGCCGCCAAGCTCGCGGCCGCGGTCGCCGCGAAGGGCGCCGCGGACTTTTTCATCGTCGCGCGCACCGACGCGGTCGCGACCGACGGCGTCGACGAGGCGCTCGCCCGCATGCGGCTGGCCGAGGAGGCGGGGGTGGACGGCTTTTTCATCGAGGCGCCGCCGGACGCCGACACCCTGCGCCGCATCGGCGCCGAGGCGCCGCGGCCGCTGGTCGCCAACCTCATCGAGGGCGGCAAGACGCCGGTGCTGCGGCAAGAGGAGCTGCAGGGGCTGGGCTTTTCGCTGCTGCTGTATCCGCTGACGGCGCTGTACAGCGCCACCAAGGCGGTCGGCGCCTCGCTCGCGAAGCTGCGGCGCAACGGCACCTCGGACCCGCGCGACCTCGCGTCCTTCGCCGAGTTCAACGAGCTGATCGGCGCGGACGAGCTGCTCCGCGGCGGCGGGCCGCCGCGCTAGTAGGTCGCCCGGCCGCCGGAGATGTCGAAGGCGGCGCCGGTGGCGCAGGAGTTGGCGGGCGAGGCCAGCCAGCCGACCAGGGACGCGATCTCCGCCGGGTTGACGTAGCGCCCGCGCGGGATCTTCTCGAGCATCATCCGCTGGTGCTCCTCGGTCATCTGCGCGAAGATGGCGGTGCGGGCCGCGCAGGGCGTCACGCAGTTGACCGCGATGTCGCGGCTGGCGTACTCCTTGCCGAGGCTCTTGGTCAGCGCGATCACCCCGGCCTTGGCGGCGGAGTAGGCGGCCGCCTGCGGGTTGCCTTCCTTGCCGGCGATCGAGGCGATGCTGACGACGCGGCCGTAGTTGGCGGCGTCCATGTGCGGGATGACGGCCTTGCAGCAGTAGAAGACTCCGTGCAGGTCGATGTCGATGATGCGGTGCCATTCTTCGAGCGGGTAGTCGACGGTCAGCTCGTTGAGGCCGCTGATGCCGGCGTTGTTGATCAGGATGTGGATCCGGCCGGCCTGCTCGAGGGTCGCGGCGGCGGCCCGCTCGACGTCCTCGAAGCGCGCGACGTCGGCCTTGATGGCGATCGCGTCGCCGCCGAGCTCGGCGGCCGCTTCTTCCATCCGCTTGGCGTCGACGTCCCAGATCGCGACGCGGGCGCCCTGGCTGCGCAGCTGGCGGGCGACCGCGAGGCCGATGCCCTGGGCGCCGCCGGTGACCACCGCGACGTGGCCGGGCGTCGCCAGCGACAGGACCTCGTGCTCTTTCATCTCCCAAGGGCGATTCTAGCCGCCGGCGGCGGTCAATGCCCTAAAATAAAGGCCTGCGATGCAGTCCGCCGTATAGCCCAGCCATGCCCGGCGAGATAATCCTTGTCGACGGGGACCAGACCGACCTCGGCTCCCTGCAAAAGTACCGCGCCCGCGGCGGCTACGCCGCCTTCGAGCGCATCCTCAAGGACAAGGCCGACCCGGTCGAGCTGCGCGAGACCGTCAAGTCGAGCGCGCTGCGCGGCCGCGGCGGCGCCGGCTTTCCGACCGGGCTCAAGTGGGGCTTCATCCCGCCGAACATCAAGGGCGACGTCTACCTGGTCTGCAACGCCGACGAGGGCGAGCCGGGGACCTTCAAGGACCGGCAGATCATCCAGCAGAACCCGCACGTCCTGATCGAGGGCATGGCGATCGCCGCCTACATGATGGGCGCGACCGTCGGCTACATCTACATCCACGGCGAGATCTACGAGGACTACCTGCATCTGGAGAAGATGGTCGCCGAGGCCTACGCGGCGGGGCTGCTGGGCGCCGACATCCAGGGCTCGGGCTTCGGCTTCGAGCTGCACATCCACTGCGGCTGGGGCGCGTACATCTGCGGCGAGGAGACCGCGCTGCTCGAATCGATCGAGGGCAAGAAGGGCCAGCCGCGCAACAAGCCGCCGTTCCCGGCCTCCTTCGGTCTGTTCGGCCGGCCGACCACCATCAACAACGTCGAGACCTTCGCCTGCGTCCCGTACATCGTCACCGAAGGCGGCGGCGCCTTCTTGGAGAAAGGCAAGCCGAACAACGGCGGCACCAAGATCTTCTCGGTCTCCGGCCACGTCGAGCGGCCGGGCAACTACGAGATCGACCTCGGGACGCCCTTCGCCGAGCTGCTTGAGATGGCCGGCGGCGTCCGGGCCGGCCACCGCCTCAAGGCGGTGATCCCCGGCGGCTCGTCGACGCCGGTGCTGCCGGCGGCGGTCGCGATGGAGATGACGATGGACTACGATTCCATCGCCAAGGCCGGCTCGATGCTCGGCGCCGGCTCGGTGATCGTGATGGACGAGACCACCTGCATGGTCACCGCGCTGCAGCGGCTGTCCTACTTCTACCACGAGGAATCCTGCGGCCAGTGCACCCCCTGCCGCGAGGGCACCGGCTGGCTGTGGCGGATGGTCAAGCGCCTGCGCGACGGCGAGGGCCGGCCCGAGGACCTCGAGCAGCTGCGCAGCGTCGCCCGCAACATCGACGGCCACACCATCTGCGCGCTGGGCGCGGCGGCGGCGATGCCGGTGCTGAGCTTCCTCAAGCATTTCGGCGAGGAGTTCGAGCACGCCGCCGAGCACGGCAGCCTGCTGGTGACCACCGGCTACGGCTGCTGAGGGGACGGCCGTGAACATCGTCGTCACCATCAACGGCAAGCGGCGCTTCGTCCGCGACCGCACCACGGTCTTCGAAGCCTGCCGCGACACCGGGGTGTACATCCCGCACTTCTGCTTCCACCCCAAGCTCAGCGTCCCGGCGAACTGCCGGATGTGCCTGGTCGACATCGAGAAGATGCCCAAGCCGGTGCCATCCTGCGCGACCCGGGTGACCGACGGCATGGTGATCCGGACCAATTCGCCCAAGGCGATCGCGGCGCAGAAGGGCGTCATGGAGTTCCTGCTGATCAACCACCCGCTGGACTGCCCGATCTGCGACCAGGGCGGCGAGTGCCAGCTGCAGGACCTCGCGGTCGGCTACGGCGCCTCGGCGACCCGCTTCGGCGAAAGCAAGCGCGTCGTCATCGAGAAGAACCTCGGCCCGCTGATCTCGACCTCGATGACCCGCTGCATCCACTGCACCCGCTGCGTGCGCTTCGGCCAGGAGGTCGCGGGCGACATGGAGCTGGGCATGACCGGCCGCGGCGAGCACGCCGAGATCATGCCCTTCATCCAAAACACCGTGGATTCGGAGGTCTCGGGCAACATGATCGACATCTGCCCGGTCGGCGCGCTGAACTCCAAGCCTTTCCAGTTCTCGGCGCGGACCTGGGAGATGAAGCGCAGCCCCGGCGTCGCCCCGCACGACTCCTGGGGCAGCTACGTGACGCTGCAGTCGATCGGCTCGTCGATCAAGCGCGTGCTGCCGCGCGACCACGAGGAGATCAACGAGTGCTGGCTGTCGGACCGGGACCGCTTCTCGTACACCGGCCTCGGCAGCCGGCAGCGGCTGCTCAGCCCCTTCGTGCGCGACAAGGGCTCCTTGAAGCCGCGGCAGACCGAATGGCAGGAGGCGCTGGACGCCGCGGTCGCCAAGATCGAAGCGACGGTCAAGGAGCACGGCCCCGAGCAGGTCGGCGTCCTGCTCGGCCCGACCTCGGTCAGCGAGGAGGCGCTGCTCGCCGGCGAGTTCATCCGCGCCCTGGGCTCGAGCAACATCGACAACCGCCTGCAGCAGCGCGACATGTCCATGGACGGCAGCCAGGGCGGCATCCCGTGGTTCGGCAGCAGCATCGACGACCTGTCGCTGCTCAATTCAATCCTGCTGGTCGGCGCCGACCCGGCCCGCGAGCTGCCGCTGCTGCCGCTGCGGCTGCGGCGCCTGCAGCGCGAGAAGAAGCTGAAGATCTTCAGCATCGGCGCCCAGGACATCGGCCGCCAGCTCAGCCTCGAGCGGCAGCGGCTGCTGCCGCCGTCGCAGTGGCCGCAGGAGCTCGCCCGCCTGCTGCTCGCGGCCGACCCCTCCAGCAGCCTGCCCGCCGGCCTGCAGTCCGAGGCCGACGCCGACGCGGCCGCCGACTGGGAAGTCCTGCGCCAGGGCAGCACCGCGGTGCTCCTCGGCGCCGAGGCGCGGCGCCACCCGGCGTACAGCTCGCTGAAATTCATGACCCAGAGGCTGGCGAAGCTCTGCGCCGACGGCTACGACGGCGTGCTGCCCGAAAGCTGCAACACCCTGGGCGCCTCGCTCGCCGGCGGCATCCCGCACCACGGCTTCATGCGCGACAAGATGGAGCGCGGCGGCAAGAACGCGCGGCAGATGCTCGCGGCGCCGCTGAAGCTGTACATCCTGATCAACTGCGAGCCGGCGGACGTCCTCGAGGCGCAGCAGGCCCATGAGATCTTCCAGGACGCCGCCGTCATCCACATCGGCGGCTACATGGACGTCGCCCGCGGCTACGCCGACGTCATGCTGCCGGCGGCGCTGTTCGGCGAGCGCAAGGGCGCGGTCATCAACCTCGAGGGCAACGCGGTCACGACCGAGGAGGTGGTCCCGCCGCCGGGCGAGGCGCGACCGGTCTGGAAGATCCTGCGGATGCTGGGCTCGATGCTGCGCTTCGAGAATTTCGGCTACCGCGACCTCGATGAGCTGCGGACGCGGCTGATCTCCGCCGGCGACTTCGGCGGCCTGCTCGTCAACAGCCTCGAGGAGGAATTCGTCCCGACGCTGGCGCCGGCCGCCGAGGCGGCCGACGGCGAGGGGACCGCCTTCGAGCGCATCTACAACGTCGCGCATTTCGGCACCGACCAGCTGCTGCGGCGCGCCGAGCCGCTGCAGCAGACCCGCATCGCCAAGCTGGACCGGCAGGCGGCGCTGCACAGCGCCGACCTCGCCGAGCTCGGCCTCAAGGACGGCGGCGCCGCCGTGCTGCGGGTCCCGGGCGCGGCGGTCGACTGCGTCGTCCGCGCCGACGACCGCGTCGCCCGCGGCTGCCTGCGGGCGCCTTGGGGCGTCGAGGAGTTCGCGGCGCTGGGCGCGGCCGGCACGGTCCGGGTCGCGGCGGCGGCGGCGGCGGCCGAGCCCCAGCAGGCGGCGGCGGCCGCGGCCTGAGGAGCAGGGCGATGGGAGCGCTCGAACAGCAGATCGACGTCCTGCTCGAGCCGCTGCTCGGGACCTACGCCGCCTGGGCGGCGCTGCTGGCGGTGACGCTGGTCAAGATCGTCGCGATCATGCTGCCGGTGATCCTGAGCGTCGCCTACCTGACCTACGCCGAGCGCCGGGTGATCGGCGCCATCCAGCTGCGCATCGGCCCGAACCGGGTGGGCTACCAGGGGCTGCTGCAGCCCTTCGCGGACGTCATCAAGCTGCTGCTCAAGGAGATCATCCAGCCGCGCGAGGCCGCAACCTTTTTGTTCTTCATCGCGCCGGTGGTGTCGATCACGGCGGCGCTGATCGCCTGGGCGGTGATTCCCTTCGCCCCCGAGGTCGTCCTCGCCGACATCGACGCCGGCCTGATGTTCGTCCTCGCCGCGACCTCGGTCGGGGTCTACGGCGTGATCATCGCCGGCTGGGCCTCGAACTCGAAGTACGCGCTACGAGATCGCGATGGGCTTCGCGCTGGTCACGGTGCTGATGGCCGCCGGCAGCCTCAACCTGTCGGCGATCGTCGAGGGCCAGGCCGGCGCCAGCTTCCTGTCGTGGTACTTCCTGCCGCTGTTCCCGATGTTCATCGTCTACCTGGTCTCGGGCGTGGCCGAGACCAACCGCGCGCCATTCGACGTCGCCGAGGGCGAATCGGAGATCGTCGCGGGCTTCCACGTCGAGTACTCGGGCATGGGCTTCGCGATCTTCTTCTTGGCCGAGTACGCGAACATGATCCTGATCTCGGCGCTGACCGCGACGATGTTCCTCGGCGGCTGGCTGCCGCCGTTCGACTTCGCGCCCTTCACCTGGATCCCGGGCATCTGCTG
>MEIE01000057.1 GCA_001750625.1 Candidatus Amphirhobacter heronislandensis | reverse complement strand
CGCCGCGCCCCCTGCCTCCTCTCCCGCCGCCGCGCCGCCGCCGGCGCCGGCCGCAGCCCCGGCGGCCCCGGCCGCGGCGAACGCCGGCAACCAAGCCGCCCTCATCAACGAGCTCGAAGCCGCCCAAAGCCGCATCCGCGCCCTCGAGCGCGACACCCGCAGCCTGCTGGGCATCGTCGAGGACCTCGGCTCCGAGGTCCGCGAAGGCGGCGGCGGCGGCACTTCGCCGCAGCAGCTGCGCGCCCTGCGGCTCGAGCTCATCGACCTGCGGCTGCGCCTCGACGGCGACACCTTCGCCGCCAGCGCCGCGCTCGAGCAGCTGGGCCTGCTGGCCGGCAAGGGCACCCAGCTCGGCCTGCTGATCGACGCCAACCGCCTGCGCCTCGCCAGCATCCTGCCCCGCGCGCAGCTGCTTGAGATGGCCGACGGCCTCATCCGCCAGGCCCGCGCCGCCCGCGACGGCGCCCGCGCGGCGGCGGCCGCCTACGGCAGCGGCGCCGGCGGCGGCGAATCGCTGCTCGGACAGCTGTTCACCGTCCGGCGCAGCAGCCCCGCCCTCGAAGAGGCTCACGCCCGCCACGACGAGCTGCTGGCCGCGGCGACCGGCCTGCGCACCCGGCTGCTTTTGCAGGACGAGCAGGGCTACCTCGAGGACCTGGCGACGATCCAGCGCCTGCTGCGGGAGCTGCGCGCGGCGGCCGCCGGGACGGTCGAGCTGGCCGCGATGGCCAAGGCCGCCGGCGATCTCGCGGCCGCGGGCTACCCCGCCTACCGCCTGCAGCTGGAGCAGCAGTAGCGGCCATGCGCGCCAAGGCCATCGCTTTCTTCGCGCTGCTGCTGGCGGCGCTGCTCGGCCTGCTGTGGCTGCACTTCCGCTACCTGAACCTGCCGGTCGAGTTCAGCGTCGGCGGCGCCGGCGACCTGCGGGAGGTCAGCACCAACCTCGGCGTCATCGTCCTCGTCGCCATCCTCGGCAGCGTCGTGCTGCTGGTCGCCTGGAAGCTCTTCTACCTGCTCGCCTTTCTGCCGCTGCACCTCAAGCAGTGGAACGTCCGGCGCAAGGAGCGCCGCCGCATGCAGAACGTCAGCGACGGCCTGCAGGCGCTGGTCCTCGGCGACGGCGACGCCCAGCGCAAGAACTTCAGCGCCGCCGGCGCCGCCGGGGTCGCGCCCGCCGTCTCCTACTACCTCGCCGCCCTCGCCGCCCCCGACAGCTCCAAGCGGCAGGGCCTGTTGAAAAAAGCGGCCGGCGCCGACGGCGACCCGATGATCCAGGCCATGGCCACCGCGCAGATGCGCATCAACGCCAGCATGCCCGGCGAGGCCGCCGAGGTCCTGCGCATGGCCGGCGCCGCGACCTCCAAGGCCAACCGGCCGCTGAGCCTGCTGCTCGAGGCCTGCGAGAAGTCCGGCGACATCCGCGGCGCGCTCGACGTCGCCCAGACCCTGCTCGAGCGCAGCCCCTCGCCGCTGCTGCGGCAGCGCATCGGCCACCTCGCCGGCGAGCTGCTCAAGAACGAAGGCAGCCCCGACGCCATCCGCGGCCTCGTGGGCTCGGTGCGCAAGTCGCATCCCTCCTCGCCGACCTCGATCGCCATCGCCGCCGCCAAGCGCCTCGCCGCGGTCAAGGACGAGGCCGGCGCCTCGAACATCCTCGGCCAGGCCTGGAGCCAGAGCCAGGACGCCGAGATCCTCGCCGCCATCGCCAAGCACGGCTCCGCCGAGCTGGTCCAGAAGATCCTCGGCCAGTCGGACGAGCTGCTGCGCCGGCAGCCCGACGACCTCGAGCTGATGTGCGCGCTCGCCGACCTCGCGATGCGCGAGAAGATCCTCGGCCAGGCGCGCAAGCTGCTCGCCGACGCCCTGCGTCTGAAAGAAAGCCGGCCGGTCTACCTGCGCCTCGCCCGCCTCGCGGAGCTCGAGGGCAAGGCCACCGAGGAAAGCGGCCGCCTGTACCGCCTGGCCGCCCAGGCCGGCGACTAGGCGCTAGGCTGGGATCTTACCCCCCCCCCTGCCGCGTAGCGGCGCGCCATGGTGGGGTAGTCGAACTTGCCGGTGCCCAGCAGCGGGAACTCGCTGTCCTCCATGTAGACGATCTCCTGCGGCGCCCACAGCGCCGGCAGGTCGGCCGCCTGCACCGCCTGCTGCATCTGCTCGAGGGTGACGTTCATGTCCTGCGAGAAGGCGATGAGCTTCTCGCCCCGCTCCTCGTCCGGGACCGCGATCACCGCGATCATAGCGTCTTCCTTGACTTTCGCGAGGGCGTTCTCGACCCGGACCATCGGCACCATCTCGCCGGCGATCTTCGCGAAGCGCTTGACGCGGCCGACGATGTACAAGAAACCGTCCTTGTCGATCTTCACCACGTCGCCGGTGCTGTGCCAGCCTTCCGGCGGCGCCGCCAGCGTCCCGTCGGGCTGCAGGTAGCCCTTCATGACGTTCGGGCCCTTGATCTCGAGGACGCCGCCCTCGGTGATGCCCTCCTGCGGCGTGAGCCGGAACTGCATGCCCGGCATCGGCAGCCCGATCGAGCCCGGCCGCTTGGCGTGCTCCGTCGACAGCGACACCGCCGGCGAGGTCTCGGTCACGCCGTAGCCCTCGTAGAGGTCCTTGCCGAACTTGCTCTTCCACAGCTCGCGGACGCCGTCCCGCAGCTTCTCGCCGCCGGCGACCAGCAGCCGCAGCGACGCCATGTCCTCCTTGTTCTCCGCCGCGCTGCCGTAGCGCCCGAAGAAGGTGCTGGTCGAGAACATGCAGGTGAACTTTTCCTTCCTGATCAGCTCGACGATGTCGCGGTAGCGCAGCGGCGAGGGGAACTGGCAGGCCTTGAAGCCCCGGGCGAAGGGCAGCAGCACCCCGCCCATCATCCCGAAGGAGTGGAACACCGGCAGGATGTTGATCATGTGCTCGTCGTCATGGACGTCCAGCCGCGCCAGGACCTGGTAGATGTTCGAGCACAGGTTGCGGTGCGTCAGCACGATGGTCTTGGGGTCGCCCTCCGAGCCCGAGCTGAACAAAAGCAGCGCCTCGTCCTCGGGCTTGGTCTGCGCGCCGGGCGTGTCGGGGTCGATGCCGGGCTTGCGGGACTTGAGCCAGGCCTTGAGCTTGGTCGACAGCGGCAGCGTGTCGCGCATGTCGTCGAGGAACACCACCGGCACGTTGCCTTGGGCGTTGATGGCGTCGGCGACCCGGTTCGCCGGCAGCGACTGCTCGAGCAGCCGCCGCGAGCTGTAGACCGCCTCGACCTTGGCGGTCGCGCAGGACGCGAGCACCGCCTCGGCGCCCGAGGTGAAGTTGATCATCGCCGGGACCAGGCCCGCGAACTGGCAGGCGAAGAAGACCATCGGGGTCGCCGCCGAGGTCGGCAGCATCAGGCCGACGCGCGAGCCCGGCTTGTGCCGCTTGCCCAGCTCGATGCCCAGGGCGTAGCCCTTTTGGATGATGTCCTTGTAGCTCAGCTCCATCGCCGGCATCGGCTGCGTGTAGACCACCTTGTCCATGCCGTAGCGGGCGGCGGCGTCGAACAGCACCTGCATCAGGGTGCGCTCGCAGTCAAACGAGCGCAGCTCGGCCTCTTCGAGCAGCAGCCGCAGCTTCGAGGCGTCGTCGGGCGCTTCGTCGGCCGCCATCTCCAGCTGCGCCATCGGCGCGGCGTACAGCTCCATCTGGCCAGCCTCGTTGTGGCCCTCCATCTCGACCACGACCGCCATGATCCGGCCGCCGGTATAGGCGCGCGCCAGCCGCGCCGCCAGCGGGTGGATCTGCTGCAGGCCGAGCTGGCCGGTCGCGTGCCGCTCGGGGAAGACGACGATGTGCTCGCCCTCTTCGTAGATCTCGTCGACCTTTTCCTTGATCTTGTCGAAGGGGGCGTTGAAGTTGACGCGGATGACCTCGTCGCCCTTGGCGAACTTGTGCTTTTGGCCGATGATGCTGTCGTTCTCGTCGAGCAGGAAGAACTTCTTGCGGCCCTGCAGGCGGTTGGACAGCAGCAGGGCCTCCTCCCGGTCGCGGTAGTTCGCGATGATCGTGACCGGCTCCGCCAGCTTCTCGAATTCGCTCAGGTCCTCTTTGGGTCTGTTTTCGGCCATGTTCGCTTCTCCCTTGCGTCGGCTCCAGGTGTCAGTGGTCCAGTTCCCCGGCGGCGTAGCTCTTCGCCATCGCGGCCAGCGGCAGCGGCTTGATCTTCGGCGCCCAGCCGGCGGTCCCGAAGGCCTCGAGCCGCGCGAAGCAGACCTCGGTCATCTTCGCCTTGGCCGGCTTGTTGAACTTGCGCGGGTCGAACTCGCGCGGGTTTTCCTGCGCGAACTTGCGGTACTGCCCGGTGACCGCCATCCGGCAGTCGGTGTCGATGTTGACCTTGCGCACGCCGTGCTTGATGCCCTCGACGATCTCGGCCACCGGCACGCCCCAGGTCTGCGGCATCTCGCCGCCGTAGCTGTTGATCACCTCCTGCAGGTCCTCGGGCACCGAGGAGGAGCCGTGCATCACCATGTGGATGTTCGGCAGGCGGCGGTGGATCTCCTTGATGGTGTCCATCGACAGGATCGCGCCGTCGGGCTTGCGGGTGAACTTGTAGGCGCCGTGCGAGGTGCCGATCGCCACCGCCAGCGCGTCGACCTGGGTGGCCTTGACAAACTTCTCGGCCTCCGCCGGGTCGGTGAGCAGCTGGTCGCGTTCCATCTTGCCGACGGCGCCGTGGCCGTCCTCCTGCTCGCCCTCGCCGGACTCCAACGAGCCCAGGCAGCCGAGCTCGCCCTCGACCGAAACGCCGACCATCCGCGCCATCTCGACCACCTTGGCGGTCACGCCCTCGTTGTACTCGTAGTCCGCCGGGGTCTTGGCGTCCTCGTGCAAAGAGCCGTCCATCATCACGCTGGTGAAGCCGTTGCTGACCGCCGACAGGCAGGTCGCCGGGTTGTTGCCGTGGTCGAGGTGCATGCAGATCGGAATGTCCGGATGGGCTTCGACCGCGCCGAGCAGCAGGTGCTTGAGGTAGCTGTCGCCGGCGTACTCCCGCGCGCCGCGGCTCGCCTGGATGATGACCGGCGCGCTGGCCTGCTCGGCGGCCTGCATGATCGCCTGGACCTGCTCGAGGTTGTTGACGTTGAACGCAGGGACTCCGTAGCCGTGCTCGGCGGCGTGGTCCAGGAGCTGGCGGAGGGAGATGAGGGCCATGCTGCGCGGGTTTCCAAACGGATATTCTAGCAGGCCGCCGCTTCGCTAGCCGCGCGCCGCATGGGCGATGGCGGTCTGGACCGCGCGCTCCCACTGCTGAAGCCGCGCGGCGCGGCGCTCCGCGGCCAGCGCCGGCGCGAAGCCGCGGTCCTCGACGCGCAGGCCCCGGGCGTCGTCCAGCGCGGCGTAGACCCCCGCCTGCAGGCCGGCCAAGAAGGCCGCGCCGGCCGCCGTGGTCTCGATGTGGCTGGGCCGGCTGACCTCCAGCGCCAGCATGTCGGCGAGGTGCTGCGCGAACCAGTCGTTCGCGGCCATGCCGCCGTCGATCCGCACCAGCTTGGGCTCCAGGCCCTCGGCGCCGAAGGCCCGCAGCAGGTCGTGGCTCTGGCAGGCGACCGAGGACAGGGTGGCGTGGGCCAGCGCCGCGCGGCCGCTGTCCAGCCCGAGGCCGACGATGGTGCCGCGGACCGCCGGATTCCAGTGCGGCGCCCCCAGGCCGGTGAAGGCCGGCACTAAGAACACCGGCGAGTCCTCAGGCGCCTCGGCCGCGAGCGCCGCGGTCGCCGCCGCGTCGTCCACCACCCCGAGCCGGTCGCGCAGCCACTGGACCGCCGCCCCGGCGATGAAGATCGAGCCCTCGGCGGCGTAGGCGCGGCGGTCCCCGACCCGGTAGCCGACGGTCCCGAGCAGGCCGCTGCCGGGCAGCAGCGGCTCGGCGCCGCCCTGGACGATGACGAAGCAGCCGGTCCCGTAGGTCGCCTTGGCCTCGCCGGGCGCGAGGCAGGCCTGGCCGATGGCCGCCGCCTGCTGGTCGCCGGCGACCCCGCCGAGCGGGACCTTCCTGCCCTCGAGCTCGACGCTGCCGTAGTCGGCGGCGTTGTCCCGGATCTCGGGCAGGCAGGCGCGCGGGACGCCGTGCAGCCGCAGCAGCTCCTCGTCCCAGTCCATCGCCGCGAGGCCGCACAGCTGGGTCCGGCTCGCGTTGGTGACGTCGGTGGCGAAGACCTCGCCCTTGGTCAGCCGCCAGATCAAAAAGGAATCGATGGTCCCGGCCAGGACCTCGCCCGCCGCGGCCTTCTCGGCCGCGCCGGTCTGCTCCAGCAGCCAGGCGATCTTGGTCGCGGAGAAGTACGGGTCCAGCACCAGGCCGCTTGTGCGCCTGACCATCTCGGCGGCGCCGTCGCGCGCGAGCTGTTCACAGCGCGCCGCGGTGCGGCGGTCCTGCCAGACGATCGCGCGGTGCAGCGGCTTGCCGGTCTGCCGGTCCCACAGCAGCACGGTCTCGCGCTGGTTGGTGATGCCCACCGCCGCGACCTCGCCGCCTTGGGCCGCGCACCAGGCCGCCGTCTCCTTGAGCACCGCCTCGGCGTCGCGCCAGATGTCCTCGGGGTCGTGCTCGACCCAGCCCTCTTGCGGATAGTGCTGCTCCAGCGCCCGGCGGCTGACGTGCGCCGGCGCCAGGCCGGTCGCCGCAAAGGCGATCGCCCGCGTGCTCGTCGTCCCCTGATCGAGGGCGATGATGTACTTCTCCGCCGCCATCAGAGCCTCATTTTAATCAAGCCAGCGGGTCTCGCCGTGCCGCAGCGCGACGAAGGCGTCCGGCGCCAGGCCGGCCTCGGCCGCCGCCGCCGCCAGCCGCTGCGGCGGCTCGGCCATCGGCTCGAGGGTGAGCTGGAAGGTCCCCCAGTGGGTGGCGACGGCGCGCTTCGCGTTCAGGTCCTGCATGCAGCGGACCGCCTCTTCGGGGTTTTGATGGTGGTCCTTCATGAACCAGCGCGGGTTGTAGGCGCCGAT
>MEIE01000056.1 GCA_001750625.1 Candidatus Amphirhobacter heronislandensis | reverse complement strand
GCTGGGACGTCACCATCGATTTCGCCGATCCGGTCATCAGCCGCAGAATCACCGGCACCAGCGCGCGCTTGCCGCCGGCCCACTTGACGAAGGGCTGCGCCGGGGCGGCGGACTGGGGCTTGGGCATGGTCGTGGCGGTGCGGGCCTCAGCGGCGGCGCTCATGCAGGGGATGGCCATCGCCTTCGTCGCCGCCTCCCGCGCCAGGAATTAAAATTGCGGCTGGCCGGCCACGCCGCGGCCGCTTGCAGGAGCTGCGCAGGCGAGGCGGGCGAACGAAAGCATGACGGGCATATTTTAGATCAAACAATGCATCAAACGATCTTATTGGAGAATGAGCGGCTGCGCCTGGCGGCCGTGCCGGGCATGGGCGGTGGGCTCGCCTCCTTCGACGCGCGGCTCGGCGGCGCCTGGCGGCCGCTGATGCGGCCGGCCGATCTTGGTCCCGCGACCGTGCCCTTCGACCTGGCCTGCATCCTGATGCTGCCGTGGTGCAACCGCATCTTCGGCGGCGGTTTCAGCCACGCCGGCCAGCGCCACGAGCTCGCGCCGACGCTGCCGGACCAGCCGCTGCCGCTGCACGGCAACGGCTTCACCCAGGCGTGGACGCCGCGGCAGGAGAGCGGCCAGCGGCTGGAGCTCGAGCTTCAATCCGACGCGATCGCCGCCTTCCACTACCACGCGGTCGCCACCTACTCCCTCGATGGCGACGCCTTGGAGATGGCGCTTGCGGTCCGGCACCTCGGCGCGGCGCCGATGCCGTACGGCCTGGGCTTCCATCCGTGGTTCGTCCGCGAGCCGGACGCCACCCTGCTCGCGCCGGCGACGCACTTCGGCCTCGCCGACGAGGAGCTCCGGCCGCAGGGCTGGCGCGAGGCCGGCGCCGAGCCCGACCGCGACTACCGCCGCGCCGCGCCCCTGCCGCAGCGCTTCACCGACACCGCGTTCAGCGGCTGGGACGGCGCGGCCGAGATTAGCTGGCCGTCCTATGGCTGCGCGCTGGCGCTGCGGGCCGCCGGAGCGGTCGCGGCCAACTACCATCTGTTCGCGCCCGCGCCCGACTGCGGCTTTTTCTGCTTCGAGCCGGTCTCGCATCTGATCGACGAACACAACCAGGCGGCGCCGGCGCGGCCGCCGGGCCTGGCGGTGCTCGGACGCGGCGAGGAGCTGCGCGGTTCCCTGCGCCTGCAGCTGCGGGAGATCTAGGCGTGGCGGGACGCGGGGCCGCCGGCCGGCAGTGGCGGACGATGAGCCCGCCGGCGGCGCCGCTGCCGGCGGAGCAGGCGTGGATCATGCTGGACGCCCGCGACAACGTCGCGATCGCGGCGCGGACCCTGCGGCAGGGCGAGCGGCTTGGGGAAGTCGTGGTCCGCGGCGACGTTCCCAAGGGGCACAAGATCGCGGTCGCGCCCATCGCCCGCGGCGCGCTGGTGCGCAAGTACGCCCAGATGATCGGCCACGCCAAGCGCGCGATCAAGGCCGGCGAGCACGTCCACGTCCACAACCTGGCCTTCAGGCAGAGCCGGCCGGACTACCGCATCGGCAAGGACGCGCGCCGGACGAAGATGACGCCGGCCAAAAAGCGCGCGACCTTCATGGGCTACCGCCGCCCCGGCGGCAGGGTCGGGACGCGCAACTACGTGGCGGTGATCTCGAGCGTCAACTGCTCGGCGACCGCGAGCCGGATGATCGCTGGCCGCTTCAGCCGCGCCCGCCTGGCGCGGCAGCATCCGAACGTCGACGGCGTCGTCGCCTTCGTCCATGGCAGCGGCTGCGGCATGGCGCCCGACGGCGAGGGCATCGCCAACCTGCGGCGGGTCATGCGCGGCTACGCCGCCCACCCGAACGTCGCCGCCGTCCTGCTGGTCGGGCTCGGCTGCGAGGACAACCAGCTCGGCGAATTCCTCGCCACCCAGGGCCTGCGGCCCGGCAGGACGCTCAGGATGCTCACCATCCAGGGCGCCGGCGGCCTGCGGCGGGCGGTCGCCAGTGGCGTCGCGGCCGTCGAGGAGCTGCTGGCCGAAGCCGACAAATGCAAGCGGAGCGCCTGCAGCGCGGCGGACCTGCGGGTCGCGCTGCAGTGCGGCGGCTCGGACGCCTGGTCGGGCGTCACCGCCAACCCCGCGCTCGGCCACGCCGTCGACCTGCTGGTCGCGCAGGGCGGCTCGGCGGTCATCGCCGAGACGCCGGAGGTCTACGGAGCCGAGCACCTGCTCACCTGCCGGGCCGAAAGCCCCGCGGTCGCCCGCGCCCTCATCGCCCGCCTGCGCTGGTGGGAGGACTACACGGCCCGCAACGGCGGCTCGATGGACAACAATCCCTCGCCCGGCAACAAGCTCGGCGGCCTCACCACCATCTTGGAAAAATCGCTGGGCGCGGTCGCGAAGGGCGGGACCACGGCGTTCCGCGAGTTCGTCCCCTACGCCAGTCCGCCGCGGCGCCGCGGCTTCGTGATGATGGACAGCCCGGGCTACGATCCGGTGTCGGTCACCGGCCAGATCGCCGCCGGCTGCAACCTGGTCGCCTTCACCACCGGCCGCGGCTCGGCCTTCGGCTCCAAGCCGGCGCCGACCTTGAAGATCTGCACCAATTCGGAGACCTACCGCCGCATGAGGGAGGACATGGACGTCGACGCCGGCGCGGTCGTGGCCGCCGGCCGGCCGCTGCCGCAGGTCGGCGAGGAGATCTTCGCGCGCCTGCTGGCGCTGGCGTCGGGAGAGCGCTCCAAAAGCGAGCGCCAGGGCCTCGGCGACCTCGAGTTCGTCCCCTGGCAGATCGGCGCGACGATGTAGCCGCGGCCTAGTCGACCACCGCCGCGCTCGGCGGCGGCCCGTCGTCGTCGGCGCGGTACTGCACCACGTGCAGCTTGTCGCGCATGAACAGGCAGGCGATGACCGCGATGATCGCCAGCGGCACGATGATGAACGACAGCACGAAGGCGAACACCACGCCGACCGCCCCGAACAAAAGGACGCTGCCGATGCGGAACTTCGCCGCGGTCAGCGGCGCCCGGCAGGCCGGACAGGTCCGGTCGTCGAAGCTGACCGTCGTGCGGCAGGCCGGGCAGGAGGCGGTGTAGCGCATCGCCGCCTAGATGTAGTTGATGCGCTGCTCGACCTGCGGGGCCACCGGGCTGTTGGCGCGGATGTACTCGATCAGGATCGAGGCGACCAGGTCGGTGTCGTCGCCGTCCAGCAGCACCTCGCCGTTGACCAGCGAGTCGTAGCCGTCGCCGCCGCCGGCCATGTAGTTGTTGGTCGCGACTGTGTACGAGCCGCTTTCTTGCAGCTTCTCGTCGCCGATGAACACGTTCGAGACGCGCGCGCCGGCGGGCTTGGAGAGGTCGACGTCCATGCTCAGGCCGGCGACCTGCGGGAAGCGGCCGGCGCCGTCCTCGACCTTCGAGACGCCGTTTTCAAGCGCGGCGAGCAGGTCGGCGCCGGACAGGCGCAGCTTGACCAGGTCGTTGCCGAAGGGCAGCTCCTTGAAGACGTCGCGCCGGCTCAGCCTGGCGCCGGCGGGGTACTCGCGGTTGGCGCGGATGCCGCCGCCGTTCGCCAGGCCGACGTCGGCGTCGGCGAAGGCGCGCATCGCGTCGGCGAGCAGGTTGCCGAAGGCCGCTTCGGTGCCGCGCACCGTCGCGCGGCGGGTGTCGAGCGGGGTGCTGCTGACGCCGATCTCCCTGTCCATCTCCTTGTCGAGCTGCGCCAGGTAGCCCTGGGCGAGCGCGTCGGTCGCCGGGTCGGGCGGGTAGGAGGCGCTGTCGATGACGCGGAAGTTCGGCCACCAGCGCACGCGGCGCTCGCCGTCCTTCTCGGAGACGCTGACCTTGAGGTCGACCGCGACCATGTAGTCGGCGTCCGAGCGGGTCTCGGCGAAGGCGACGTCGCCGTCGAACTCGATCTTCAGCTGGTGGTCGTCGCCGCTGAGCAGGACGTCCATGTGGTCGCCGGCAACGGCCATCAGCATGGCGTCCTCGGCGAAGGAGGCGTGGGCGACGGCGACGAGGATGTCGGCGCCGGCCTCGCGCAGGGCGGCCGCGGCGTCCGCGGCGGCCTCGGCCATCGGCAAAAAGCTGTAGTTGGGGCCGGGCGAGGACAGCTCGCTGGCCGCGGGCGAGAGCAGGCCGTAGACCCCGACCTTGACGCCGCCGAAGTCGTAGAGGTGGGCGTCGTCGATGCCGTAGCGGCGCCGGCCCTGGCCGTCGCGGATGTTGGCGCCGAGGATCTTGGCGTCGAGGCCGCCGATGACCAGCTCCTCGAAGCGCTCGGGGCCGAAGTCGAACTCGTGGTTGCCCGGGACGAAGACGTCGGGCGGGACGACGTTGAGCAGCGCGACGACGTGGGCGCCCATGTCGACGCTGCTCATGAGCGACGGCGACAGGGTGTCGCCGGCGTGGACGTACAGCATGTGCTCGTTGGCGCCGCGCTCGGCGCGGGCGACGGCGGCCGCCTTGGCGAAGCCGCCGCGGCCGTTGTCGGTCTCCATGCGGTAGATGTCCGAGACCAGCAGGATGCTGATGTCGACGTCCTCGGCGAGGGCGGGCGGGACGGCGAGGGCGGCCGCGGCGGCGAGGCCGGCGGCGAGGGGGAGGCGGGTGGTCATGGGAAGGACTCCGGCAGGTGGGGGCCTGCGTGAATTCTAGCAGGAACGGCCGGCGCCGGCGGCGGGCAAAATGTTAAAATGCCTGCTTTTTAAAGCCATGGCATCCACCCACGCAAGCCCGCCCGCCGGCGGCGCCAAGATCACCCGCGGCGCCGACGGCGCCCTGGCGGTCCCCGACCGGCCCATCATCTGCTTCATCGAGGGCGACGGCATCGGCGTCGACATCACGCCGGCGATGCGCGCCTGCGTCGACGCGGCGGTGGCCAAGGCCTACGGCGGCAAGCGCCAGATCGCCTGGATGGAGCTGTACGCCGGCGTCAAGGCCCAGGAGCTTTACGGCGAGGACCAGCCGCTGCCGGAGGAGACCCTGGCGGCGCTGGCCGAATACCGCGTCGGCATCAAGGGGCCGCTGGGGACGCCGGTCGGCGGCGGCATCCGCTCGCTCAACGTCGCGATCCGGCAGCGGCTGCAGCTGTACGCCTGCGTGCGGCCGGTGCGCTATTTCGAGGGCATCCAGTCGCAGCTCAAGCACCCCGAGCGCACCGACATGGTGATCTTCCGCGAGAACACCGAGGACATCTACCTCGGGGTGGAGTTCGCGCACGACAGCGCCGAGGCGCGGCGCCTGGTCAAGATCCTGCGCGACGACTTCGGCGTCGATTCGCTGCCCTTTCCGGACAGTTCGGCGCTGGGCATCAAGCCGATCTCCAAAGATGGCAGCGAGCGGCTGATCCGCCGCGCGATCGAGCACGCGCTGGCGAACGGCCGGCGCTCGGTGACCCTGGTGCACAAGGGCAACATCATGAAATACACCGAGGGCGCCTTCTTGCAGTTCGGCTACGAGCTCGCCAAGCGCGAGTTCGGCGCGGTCGAGATCGACGGCGGGCCGTGGCTGCGCATCGCGCGCGACGGGGCCGAGGACCTGGTGATCAAGGACGTGATCGCGGACAACTTTCTGCAGAAGATCATCATCGACGCGCCCGACTACGACGTGGTCGCGACCATGAACCTCAACGGCGACTACATCTCCGACGCGCTGGCGGCGCAGGTCGGCGGCATCGGCATCGCGCCGGGCGCCAACCTGTCGGACGACTGCGCGGTCTTCGAGGCCACCCACGGCACCGCGCCCAAGCATGCCGGCAAGGACGACACCAACCCCGGCTCGCTGCTGCTGTCGGCGGCGATGATGCTGACGCACATCGGCTGGGACGAGGCCGAGAAGCTGCTGACCGCAGGCATGGCGAAGGCGATCCGCGAGGGGACGGTGACCTACGACCTGGCCAAGGGCCGGCCCGAGGCGACGACGGTGCCGACCAGCGCCTTCGGCGCGGCCATCGTGGCCAATATCGAAGCCGCCTAGGGCGGCCCTGCCCCCGGCGGAGCGAAGCCGCGGCCTGCGCGCATGGGCGACTACCGCAAGACCCTCAACCTGCTGGACACGCCGTTCCCGATGCGCGGCGACCTGGCGCGGCGCGAGCCGGCGATGCTCGCGCGCAGCCAGCAAAGCGGGCTGTACGGACGGGTGCGGGAAGCGGCGCAGGGCCGGCCGCCCTTCGTGCTGCACGACGGCCCGCCGTACGCCAACGGCGCCATCCACCTCGGCCACGTGGTCAACAAGTGCCTCAAGGACTTCGTCGTCCGCAGCCGCAACATCCTGGGCTACGACGCCAGCTACGTCCCGGGCTGGGACTGCCACGGCCTGCCGATCGAGCGCGAGATGGAGAAGCTCAAGGTCTCCAAGGACGATCCGCTCGCCTTCCGGCGGCGCTGCCGCGCCTACGCCGAGGAGCAGATCGGCCGCCAGCGGGAGCAGTTCGAGCGCCTCGGCGTGGTGGGCGACTGGGACGGCCACTACCGCACCATGCACCCGCCGACCGAGGCCGCGACCATCCGGACCCTGGGCGCGCTGGTGGCGACCGGGCTGGTCTACCGCGGCCTGCGGCCGGTGCTGCACTGCCCGGTCTGCGAATCCTCGCTGGCCGAGGCCGAGATCGAGTACGCCGACATCACCTCGCAGGCGGTCGACGTCGCCTTCGCGGCCGAGGATCCCGGGGCGGTGGCGCAGGCCTTCGGCTGCGAGCTGGACGGCCCGGCGGCGTTCGTGATCTGGACGACCACCGCCTGGACCCTGCCGGGCAACCGCTGCATCGCCTTCAACCCCGAGCTGGAGTACTGCCTGGCGGCGACGCCCAAGGGCGCGCTGGTGGCGGCGGCGCCCCTGCTGGAGGCCTGCCTGCAGCGCTGGGGCCTCGAGGGCCGGGTGCTGGCGCGCGCGCCGGGGGCGCAGCTCGCCGGCCTGCGGGCGCGGCATCCTTTTTACGACCGCGCCGCGCCGCTGCTGCCGGCGGACTTCGTCACCACCGAGGAGGGCACCGGCCTGGTGCACGTGGCGCCGGCGCACGGCGTCGAGGACAACCGCCTCGGGACCGCCCACGGCCTCGAGGACCGCAGCCCGGTGGACGA
>MEIE01000055.1 GCA_001750625.1 Candidatus Amphirhobacter heronislandensis | reverse complement strand
GCCTTCGCGGTGCCGCTGCAGCGCGGCGCGACCGTCCGCCAGCGCAGCATCTCGGGGCAGTGCTGGAAGTCCAAGCAGCCCGAGTACATCACCGACATCGCCAGCAACCGCCGCTACAACCTCGAGGCGGTGCTCAAGTTCGACAAGGACCACGGCTACTCGACCAGATCGATCCTGGCGGTGCCGATCATCAACAAGAGCGGGGAGGTCATCGGCGTCCTGCAGCTGGTGAACGTCTCCGAGCGCCTGATGCACGAGAACAACATCGAGTTCGTCCGGGCGATGTCGGTGCTCATCGGCATCGCGCTCGAGAACAACCTGCTTTTGATCGGCATGGAGACCCTGCTCGATTCGGTGGTCGCGATGATCTCGGCCGCGATCGACGCGCGCTCGAAGGTGACCGGCGGGCACTCCTTCCGCGTCACCGAGGTCACGATGATGATCGCCGAGGCGATGGTCGCCGACCGCAGCGGGCCGTACCGCGACTTCAGCATGACCGAGGCCGAGCTGCACGAGCTCAAGACCGCCGCCCTGATCCACGACGTCGGCAAGATCGCGACCCCCGACTACGTCCTTGAAAAGGGCAAGAAGCTCGAGCAGATCGACGACCGCATCGGCTACGTCGGCCAGCGCTTCGCGCTGCGCCGCCTCGAAAGCCGCGTCCGGCAGCTCGAGGACGCGCTCGCCGCCGCCGGCGCCGCCGTCCCGCCCGAGAACGCCGCCGCCCGCGCCGAGGCCGGCGACTTCGACTTCATCGAGGCCCTCAACACCGGCGGCGAGTTCCTGACGCCCGAGGCGCGCGCCCGCCTGCAGGAGATCGCGGCGCGGCCCTGCCAGGACGGCAGCCTGATCGAAGGCGACGACCTGCGCAACCTCAGCATCGGCCGCGGCACGCTCAACGACGACGAGCGCCGGATCATGGAGGCCCACGCCCAGAAAAGCATCGACCTGCTCGCGCACCTGCCCTGGCCGAAGCATCTGGCGAACGTCCCCGAGATCGCGGGCAAGCACCATGAGAACGAGGACGGCTCGGGCTACCCGCGCGGCCTGACCGGCGCGCAGATGTCGACCGCCGCCAAGATCCTGTCGCTGGCCGACCGTTTCGAGGGCCTGTCGGCGCCGGACCGCTCCTACCGCAAGCCCAAGACCCTCGACGAGGTCATGCGCATCCTCGACTTCATGCGCAACGACGGCCACATCGACGCCGAGCTGTACGCGTTTTTCGTCGAGCGCCGGCTGCACGTCGCCTACGCCCGCCGCTACCTCACCAAAGAGCAGCTGCCGCCGGCGGCGAAGAAAAAAGCCAAAGCCCGCGCCAAGCCGAAGCCGAAACCCAAGCCCAAGGCCGCCAAGCCGCGGCCGCCGGCCCGCCCGCCGCGCAAGAAGGCCCCCGCCCGGGCCGTCGCCAAGGAGCGCCGCCGCGCCCGCTGACGGGCGCGCCTATTCCTCTTCGAGCAGGCTTTCGAGGTTCGCCAGCTTGCCGGCGAGCAGCTCGAGCCGGCCCAGCGCCGCCGAGGGCGGCTGGTCTTCGGCGCTTTTTTGCAGCTGCTCGATCTCGCGCTTGAGGCCGCTGATGTCGCCGTTGACGTACTTGGCGTGCGCGACCGCGATGCGGTAGCGCAGCTCGTCGTCCAGCTCGTGCCACAGCCGCACCTCGGCCGCGGCGATCGCCGGGCGCAGGCGCAGCTCGGGATCCATCAGCCGCAGGATCCGCCGCGCGGCGGCGCCGTTGCCGCTGCGGCCGAGGATGCTCAGCAGCCGCGCGAGCAGGGCGGGGTTGTCCGGGACGAAGGCCCGCGCCTCCTCGATGATCCGCACCGCGTTCTCGAGGTCGCCGTGGTTGATCAGCATTTCGGCGAGCTCGTAGGCCACCAGCCAGTTGCCGGCGTAGGGCAGCAGGATGTCGAGGGCGGCCTGCGGCTCGATGGCGCGCCGCAGCAGCCGGCCGTAGGCTTCGGCGGCGGCGGCGTAGGGGCCTTCGGCCTTCTTGCCGCCGGTTATGTTCGCGATGTGCTTGGCCCGCTCGCGCGCCAGCAGGAAGCTCAGCTCGTCGGCCTCATGGGCGGCGTTGCGCCGGCTGCTGCTGCGGCTTTCGAAGTTGCGGATGTAGGAGCGGACCTCCGCGATGCGGTTGGTTGAGATCGGGTGGGTCGACATGTACTCGGGCGGGCTGCCGCCGCCGCTGCTGTCGTGGATGCGCTGCAGGGCCCGCAGGTAGCCCTCGAGGTCGAAGCCGGCCTCGCCCATCGCCTCGATCGCCTGCTGGTCGGCCTCGCGCTCGAGGTCGCGCTGGACGCTGTACTGCGCGCTGCGCTGCAAGGAGCGGGCGCCGGCGAAGATCTCCATCGCGTCCTCGGACTGCGTGAACAGCGCGATCATCAGCCCCAGCGCGGTGAGCTGGTTCAAAAAGCCGGTCTGGTCGGCGAGCCGCATCAGGTGCCGGCTGCTGACGTGGGCCTGCTCGTGGGCGATGATGCCGGCGAGCTCGGCCTCGGTCTCGCACAGCGCGATGATGCCGCTGTAGATCACGATCGAATCGCTCCAGATCGCAAAAGCGTTGATCGCCTTGTCGCTGCTCGCGGTGACGTAGGTGCGCTCGCGGCCGCGGAGGCTCAGGCCGAGCCCCTCGAGGTACTCCTGCAAAGGCGCGTCGGTGATGATGCGCCCCTGCGGGAAGCTCTTGGTGATCTTGCGCTGCATGATGCGCAGCTGCTCGTCGGAGAAGGCGACGAAGTCGTCCGCCCGCGCGGCCGGGACTAAAATAATCCCCTGCGCCGCAAGGAGCAGCGACGACATGAGCGAAGCCAGCCTCACCCACCTCGGCCGCGACGGCCGCCCCCGCATGGTCGCGGTCGGCGACAAGCCGGTGCTGCGGCGGACCGCCGTCGCCCGCGGCCGCATCCGGCTCAACGCCGAGGCCCTGGAGCTGTGCGAGCGCGACGCGGGGGCCAAGGGATCGGTCTCAGCGGTCGCGACGCTCGCCGCGATCGGCGCGGCCAAGCGCACCAGCGACATCATTCCGCTCTGCCATCAGCTGCCGCTCGAGCGGGTCGACGTGAACTTCTCGATCGTGGCGGGCTTCATCGTCTGCGAGGCCGAGGTCGCCACCCACGCCAAGACCGGCGTCGAGATGGAGGCGCTCGCCGCCGTCTTCGCCGGCCTGCTGGCCGTGTACGACATGTGCAAGGCCGTCGACCGGGAAATGGTGATCTCGGACGTCAGGCTGGTGCGCAAGGACAAGGAGCAGCCCGCCGGCTGAGGCGCGGCTTTCGCATTACTGGTTGCGCAGCAGCGCCAGCGGCGGCGTGCGCACGAAGCGGATGGTGTTGAGGGTCCCGAGGACCAGCACCGTCGCGACCGTCGCGCCGACCACGGCGGTCGCGGTCAGCCAGTCCAGGGTCCACGGCAGGTTGAAGATCAGGTCCGAGATCGCGTAGCTCGCCGCCGTCCCGACCAGCAGCGCCGGGCCCGAGGCCAGGGTCGCGATGATGATGAACTCGAGGCGGAAGACGCTGATCAACAGCCGGTAGGGCGTCCCGAGGATGCGCAGCACGATCGAGTAGTGCTCGCGCCGGCTGCGGCCCTCGGCGATCGCGGCCGCGAGCACCAGCACCCCGGCGATCGAGGCGGTGAGGGTGACGATGCGCAGCAGCAGGCTGATCTTGGTCATCAGGCTGGTGGCGGTCTCGATGATGGTCTCGGTCCGGATCGGGGTGACGCTCGGCGCGGCCTTCACCACCGCGCGCTGGAAGGCGTGGTGGTCGCCGGTGATGTCGCGCACCGAGCCCAGGTAGCCGTGCGGCTGCTGCGACCAGGGCCCGTCCGACAGGACCATCACGAAGTTGACGTCGAAGGTGGTCCAGTCGATGCTGCGCATGTTCGCGATCCTCAGCTCGTAGGCCTCGCCGTGGATCAGCACCCGCACGGTGTCGCCGATCGCCAGGTCGTAGCCGTCCTTGCCTTCCTCGGCGGAAAAGGACACCAGCAGCTCGTCGTTGTCCGCGCTCCAGGACTCGCCTTCGGACACCCGCGAGGTGCCCGACCAGTCGCGCTCCTGGTCCTGCGCCCAGGTCACGTAGCGGTCGCCATGGATCACCCAGTCGTGGTCCTCGGGCGGGTCGAGGTCGTCGACCGACACTCCCTTCATGTGGGTGATCTTCGCCCGGGTCGTCGGCAGCGTCAGGAAGGACTCCTCGCTCGGCAAAAAGTCGGCGACCGCCGCCCGGATGCGCGCGTCGTCGCCGGGCTGCAGGCCGGCGAGGTAGTAGGCCGGCGCCTTGTTCGCCAGGCTCGCCTGCAGCTGGTTGTTGAAGTTCGCCTCGGTGAGCGAGAAGGTCAGCAGCGCGCTGAGCCCGACCCCCAGCGAGGTCGCCGCCGCCGCGATCTGATTCGAGCTGCGCACCACGGTCCGCAGCGCGATCTTGCCCGCGACGTCGCGGACCCGCAGCCGGCCCAGCAGGCGGATGAAGCCGATGGTGAGCATGCGGAACATCACCGCCGCCGCCACGCCGCCGAGGCCGAACAGCACCAGGAACAGCCGGTCGCCGGAGATCGCGGCCATCAGCGCGGCGAGGAGGACGGCCGGTAGCAGGGTCGCGCGCCAGGCGCCCGCCGGCTCGCGGAACGAGAACGAATCCACCCCCGACGACAGCGAGAACAGGATCACCGGGCTGATGCCGCAGAAGCGGGTCAGCGGCCGGATCGCGAAGATCCACGCCGTCAGCATGGCGATCGCCGGCACCAGCAGCATGTTGGCCGCGCCGTAGCTGATGACGATCTCAAAGGGCAGGCGGTCGGCGAGGAAGTCGACGATCAGGCGCTGGCCGTACATGCCGCCGGCGATGCCGAAGACGCTGCCGCAGAAGACGAACACCAGCGCCACGCTCATGTAGGCGAGCTGGATCTGGCCCGCGGCCATGCCCAGCGACTTGAGCACCGCGATCGACGCCACCCGCGTCTGCAGGTAGGTGCTGGTCGAGTTGCCCACGCAGATGCCGGCGATCATCAAGGTGCCGAGCGACACCAGCAGCAGCAGGGTCTCCATCCGCTCGATGACATCCTGGATGCCGTCGACCGCGCGGTCGCGGCCGCGGATGCGCCACTCGCTTTCGGGGAAGGCCTCCTTGGCCTGCGCCCGCCATTCCTTCGGGTCGGCGTCCGGCGCCAGCGCCACCTTGAGGCGCTCGGTCTTGATGGTGCCGTACTGGTCGAGGCCGGTGAGGCCGAGGTGGCGCCGCGCCATGAACACGATCGGCGCGTTCAGCATCATGGTCGCGTTCGGATCGGGGATGCGCGCGACGATGCCGATCACCCGCGCCTTGCCGCCGCCGATGTCGAAGCTGTCGCCGACGCCGATCTCCAGCGCCGCGGCGAGGCCGTCGGTGACGTAGGCCGGCAGCATGCCGTCCACCGGCTCCTGGTCGAGCGCGGCGTGGTCGTAGGCTACGTCGCCCGTGAACTCGATGGTCCCGAGCAGCGGGTAGGCGGCGTCGACGGCGCGGATCACGACCAGGGTCGACAGCTCCTCGGTGTAGGCCGCCGAGCGCACCTGGGTCAGGGCGCTGCGCTCCTCGCTGCGCTCGGCGACCCAGGCCAGCTCCTCGTCGCTGAAGTCGCGGTTGCTCAGGCGGATCTCGAGGTCGCCGCCGAGGATGGTGCGGGCGTCCCGCAGCAGGGTCGAGCGCATCGAATCGCCGAGGCCGAGCACCGCCGACAGCATGGCGGTGGCCATGGCGGTGGTGATGATCGCGAGCGCGAAGGTCTTCTTGCCGCGCCGCAGCTCGCGCAGCGCGACCTTCGCCGGGAACGCGCCTGCGGCCATCGCCGGGCTCCTAGGCGGCGGCGACGCTGAGCTGGCCGCTGTTCATCCGCGCGACCTGGCCGACGCCGTCGAGCAGCGCTTCGTTGTGGGTGATCAAGAGCATGGTGGTCTTGTTGGTCCGGATCAGCTCCTCGAGGGTCTCCATCACGTTCTCGCTGGTCTTGCCGTCGAGGTTGCCGGTGGGCTCGTCGGCGAGGACCAGCTTGGGGCTGGCGACGAAGGCGCGGGCGATGGCGGTGCGCTGCTGCTCGCCGCCGGAGAGCTGGTGCGGGTAGTGGCGGGCGCGCTCCTTGAGCCCGACCTGGGACAGGGCGGCGTAGGCCCGCTCCTCGGCGTCGGCGGCGCCGGCGAGCTCGAGCGGGATCGCGGCGTTCTCGAGCGCGGTCATCGCCGGCAGCAGGTGGAAGTTCTGGAAGACGACGCCGATGTTCGCGCGGCGGAAGTCCGCCAGCTGCTCCTCGTCCATCTCGACGATGGACTCGTCGAGGATGTTGATCTGGCCGGCGCTGGGCTTGCGCAGCCCGGCGATCAGGGTCAGCAGCGAGGTCTTGCCCGAGCCCGACGGCCCGACCAGGCCGCACTTGCTGCCGGCTTCGATGCTGAAGTCGATGCCCTTGAGGATCTCAAGGTCCTCGCGGTCCTCGACCGGCAGGGACAGGGAGACGCCCGCGAGCTTTACCGCCTCGGTCAAGTTAGGATTTAAAATGGCGTTTCCAAATATGAACGGGTATTCTAAACCACTGCTGGCGGGGGCGCTGCTGCTGCTTGCCGCCTTCGCGGCGCGGGCGGAGCTGACGGTCGCGGCCTTCGGCGATTCGCTGATGGACGCCTACGGCCTCGAGCGGCGCGAGGGCTTCGTCCAGCGCCTCGAAGACAGCCTGGCGGCGCGCGGCCTCGCGGTCGCGGTCGAGGACGAGGCGGTGTCGGGCGACACCACCGCCGACGGCCTGACCCGCGCGGCCCAGATCGCGGCGCGGCGGCCCGACGCGGTGATCCTGGCGCTCGGCGCCAACGACATGCTGCGCTTCGTGCGGCCCGAGGAGACCGAGCGCAACCTCGCGGCCATCATCGAGGTCTTCCAGGCGGCGGAGATTCCGATCTTTTTAGTCGGCATGCAGGCGACGCTCAACTACGGCCCGGTTTACAAGAAGCGCTTCGACTCGCTGTATCCGCGGCTGGCGGACCGCTACGGCCTGGCGATGTACCCCTTCCTGCTCGACGGGATCGCGCTGGACGCCGCCTTCAACCTGGCGGACGGCATCCATCGACGTCATCGTCGACCGCTTCAGCCCGTCGTTCATCTCCTTCCTCGAAGAGCTCGGAGGCTGAGCGGTGCGCACCACGGATTTCTTCGGCCTGGGCATCTGCGTGTTCAGCCTGTTCTTCGCCTACTATTTCCTCGAGCTGTACCTCAAGCTCGACCCCTGCCCGCTGTGCATCCTCGACCGCTTCGTGGTCGGCTTCATGGGGGTCGTGTTCGCGGCCGGGCTGTTCGTCGACGGCATGCGCGGGCGGCTGGCGCTGCTGGGCGGCAACCTTTTCTTCGTCGCCATCGGCTTCGTGCTCACCGGCCGGCACGTCTGGCTGCAGAACCAGCCGCTGGGGGAGGGCAGCGTCTGCCTGGCCGAGCAGGAGCAGATCGAAGGCTTCATGGAACTCATCCGGGAGGC
>MEIE01000054.1 GCA_001750625.1 Candidatus Amphirhobacter heronislandensis | reverse complement strand
AGCCAGACCACGTCGACGAAGTGCCAGTACCAGGCGACCGCCTCGAAGCCGAAATGCTTCGCCGGCGTGAAGTGGCCGTTCATGCAGCGTGCGAGGATCACGATCAGCGACAGCACCCCGATGGTGACGTGCAGGCCGTGGAAGCCGGTGAGCATGAAAAAGGTCGAGCCGTAGATGCCCGAGTCCAGCCGCAGGTTCAGGTCCTGGTAGGCGTGGACGTACTCGGCCGCCTGCAGCGCCAAAAAGATGATCCCCAGCAGGATGGTCGCCGCCAGCCACGCCGCCAGCGGCCCGCGGCGGTTGCGCCGCAGTTCCCAGTGCGCCGCCGTGATCGTCGCCCCTGACAGCAGCAGGATCGCGGTGTTCAACAGCGGAATGCCGAAAGCCGGAATGGTCTCGAAGTCGACCTGCCGGTAGGGCCCCATCGTCGGCCAGGTCGCTTGGAAGCCCGGCCACACCGTCCGCGAGATTTCGGACGCGAGGTCCGGCACCGACACCCCGCGCGCGTAGAACAGCGCGCCGAAGAAGCAGGCGAAGAACATCACCTCCGAGAAGATGAACCACGCCATCCCCCAGCGGAAGGACACGTCCTCCCAGGTCCGGTAGCTGCCGCTTTCGCTTTCGCGGACGACGTCGCGCCACCAGCCGTACATGTTCGCCAGCTGCCAGGCCAGGCCCAGCAGCAGCACGATCAGGCCGCCGGCGACGCCATTGAAGACCAGGAACATCCCGCTCACCAGCGTCGCCGCCGACAGCGCGGTCAGCAGCGGCCAGCGCGAGGGCTGCGGGACGTAGTACTCGTCCTCGTGGCCGTAGGCCAGGACGGTCGGATCGATGTTGCCCGCCATCGCCGTCAGTGCGCCTGGTGGCCGCCGTGGCCTTCGGCCGGCGCGGCCTCTTCAGGATAGAACGAGTACGACAGCGCCACCGCGCCGATGTCCTCGGGCAGCTCGCGGTCGATCACGAAGACCACCGGCGCCTCGATGGTCTCGCCCGCCGCCAGCCGCAGCTCGTCGAAGCAGAAGCAGTAGACCTTGTTGACCCATTTGCCCGCCCGCGCCGGGCTGTAGGACGGATACGCCCGGCCGGTCACCGGCGCGTCGGTCAGGTTGCTGATCTCATAGACGATCTTGTGGGCGGTGCCGGTCCCAAGCTCGACCGTCCGCGCCGCCGGCCGCATCGCCACGACGTCGTTGTGCGAGTTCGCGTCGAACTCCACCCGCAGCGGCCGGCTCGGCGCCGCGGCCACGGTCCGCAGCTCCTCGAGCACCTGCGGCGAGGCGACCTCGATCCCGAGCGCCGCGCACAGGCGGTAGTACAGCGGCACCAGCGCGTAGCCGAACATGAACATCACCAGCGCCAGCGCGGCGCCCAGCGCCGCGGTGGTCGCGGCGGGCGTGCGGGCAGCGACGGCGCTGATGGCGGCCAGCCTCCTGCCGGGGCTAGTTGCCGATCCGGTAGCGCAGCTGCATGAGCCCGTCGTCGTCCGGCGCGTAGCTCATCGTCCAGCGTTCGGCGCCGCCTTGGTGGATGCGGATGCCGAGGACGTAGTCGGCGTTCTCTTCCTGCAGCCGGTAGGTCAGGTACGGCGCCGCGACCCGGCCCGGCAGGCCGATGCCGTAGCGCAGGCTGCTGGTCGCGCTCAGGCCCGGCGCGGCGCCGCCCATCTGCGTCCGCAGCTCTTCGAGCGTCGCGTCCTGGTCGTAGAGGCTGCCGCTGGTCGTCAGCGAGCCGTAGCGCGGCTCAAGATCGAAGCCCAGGCCCAGCTGGCCGGCGCCGGGGCTGAAGCGCAGGCCGATGCCCAGGCCGAAGCTGTCGACGTGCTCGCCCAGCTTGACCAGGCTCGCGTCCACCCGGCCGAACAGGCGGCCGCCGTCGTCGTACTCGAGGCCGAGGATCGCCTCGTAGCCCAGGTCGCGCTCGGTCGGGCCGAGATCGTCGTCGTAGATGTCCATCCGCGCCGCGATCTCGATCGAGGGCTCGACCCGCACCGGGCCTTGGTTGATGCCGCGCGCGACTTCCAGCGCCGCCCGCAGCTGCCAGATGCTGTTTTCCGCCTCGTCGTAGGCCAGCTCGGGGTCGCCGTCGACGCTGAGCTGGTTGCCGGTGAAGTCGCCCTTGAACAGCATCCGGCCGTTCTCGAGGCCCAGGTCCTGGCTGTAGCCCATCGAGTAGAACACCAGGTTGGTGTCGACCTTGCCGTACTCCTCCTCGGTCTTCTCGTTCGAGATCGCCATCTCGCCGGCGCCCGCGCCCGCCAGCGCCAGGATCCGGCCGCCGTTGCCCAGCTCGAAGGCGAAGTACGGCGCCACCGTCTGCATGTCGTTTTCAAAGACGCTCGGGTCGTCGTCCTCGACCTGGGTGAACTCGCCGCTGTGGTGGCCCGCGACCAGGCCGAACAGCGCGCCGTTGGTGCGGTAGTCGAAGCCCAGCAGGCCGCTGAACAGCGCGCCGTCGTAGCTGAAGTCGTCGGCCGCGCGGTCAAGGCTGTAGACGTTCGCCTGGCCCCAGAGGCTCGCGCCCGGCGCGGCCGCGCCGTTCGCGCCCAGCCCCAGCGAGAAGTCCTGGCCGTCCAGCAGCTCGCGCAGGTTGGCGCCGCCCTCTTCAAGCTCCCGCTCCTTGTTGCCAATCATCCGCAGCAATTCCTCGGCCGCGGCCCGGTCGAGGCTGGAGCCGGAGCCCACCCCGAGGTCGATGCGCTTGTTGACGCTGCGCAGCATGTTGCCGCTCGAGGCCCGCGCGACCTCGCGCGCCAGCCGGTTGGCGTGGATCTGGATGCTCGCCAGCGGGCCGGCGACCTCGACCGTGAAGTTCGCGGTGTAGGTGGCGCCGCTGCCCTGCGAGTAGACGACCTGCGCCGTCACCGCGGAAGTGTCGGCGGTCAGCGTGATCGGGTTGAGCACGACCTGGCGCTGCGCGTCGTGGGCGCCGGCGACCGCGCTGAAGACGGCCGGCGTGCTGCTCATGCTGAAGTTCGGGCCGGCGCAGTCGAAGACCAGGCCGATCGGCAGCGCCGTGCCGACCTCGGCTTCCTGCTCCAGCGTGATCGTCACCGCCCCGCCGATCTCCGGCTCCTCGGTATCCCTGATCTTGCGCGGGTCGTACAGCGTGATGCTGAAGCCCACCGTCGCCACCAGGCTCGTATCCGACGCGACCGCGAAGACCGCGCTGCCCGGGACGGAGAAGTCGCCGCAGGAGCCGTAGTTCTGCGGCGCCGCCGCCAGCCTGCTCATGTCCATGCTCACCGGGTAGCTGCCGCCGGACGGCGTGCCGAGGCTGAAGATGTCGGGGCTCGCCGAGGCGTTGAGCGCCGCGCCGCCGTAGGACGCCTGCAGCCGCAGGCCGGTGTCAAGCACGCCCTGGGTCCGCGTCGCGTCGATCGAGATCTGCACCCCGCCCGCGGCGGCGTCCGGCGAGATCCGCAGCGGGATCTCCACCACCGCCGACGCCGTCAGCGCCAGGGTCAGGCCCTGCGCGCCCGGCGCCAGCGCCTGCAGGTTGCTGCCGCTTGCGAGGTACGAGGCCAGCTCCGGATGCTGCAGCTGGATCGGGTAGGCGCCGTTGCCCAGCGTCAGCGACAGCGTCAGGGGCTCGCTGGAAAAGCGCGCGCCCGGCCGGATGTAGATGCCGCGGATCCGCTGGCTGCTTCCCGAATCCACTTCCGTGAAGTCGACGCCGAAGCGGCTGTCGCTGAGCCCGACCAGCAGGCTGTTGTAGGAATCGGCCGCGATCGTGAAGGTGCGCTCGGCATTGCTGCCGCGGTCGCGGACCGTCAGGATGAACGGCGCGATCTGGAAGCGGTTCATGTTGCGGAACTGAGGCGCCGCGTTCGCGTCGTACAGGTAGGTCGTGGCGGCGTAGGCCTGGTTGGGACGGATCAGCGCCGGCGCCGCCGTCGTCACAAGCTGCGGCCGGTCGGCGGCGTCGACCGGCGGCAGGGTCGTCGGCGGCCGGATCGCGATGCTTTGGTTGACCCGCAGGGTCAGGGTGAACAAGTGCTCGGGGCCGCTGGCCGCCTGGCGGGCCGAGGCGACGACCTCGAGCAGGTTCACGCCCTGGCCGATGACCGCGCCCGACCGCAGCGTGATGCCGAGCTGGCCGTTGACCGGGGTCGAGGCGTGGACCAGGTTCGGGTTGGAGAAGGTCGCGCTGAAGTCCGGCGCCGCGCACTCGAAGGCCAGGCCGGTGTCGAAGTCGGCCGCCAGCGTGCCCGCTTCAAGCGCGATGCTCTGGAAGCCGACGATGCTCGGGCGGTCCGCCAGCCGGATCCGCGCCGCATCCCGCAGCGTGACCGAGAAGGCCGTCGCCGCCGCCGCGCCGGCGTCGCCCGCCGGATGGAAGCTCGCGGCGCCCTCGACCGCGTACAGGCCGCAGCCCAGGGTGCGCGACTGCGCCGCCGCGTCCGCAAGCGCGCCCATGTTGATGCTGATCGCGTGGCCGTCCGAGCCCGCGTCGCCGATCGCGAACACGGCCGGGCTCACCGTCCGCTCGAGCGCCGCGCCGGCGTAGGACGCCGTCAGCCGCAGGCCGGTGTCGACGAAGGTGGTCTGGGTCGTCGAATCCAGCGCCGCCTGCGTGCCGCCAAGGGCGACCGCCGGCCGCACCCGCAGCGTCACTTCGACCACCGACGAGGCGGTCAGCGCGAAGCCGTTGCCCACCGCCGGGTCCAGCGCCTCGATGTTGCTGGCGTTCGCGGTCGCGAGGAAGGCGTTCAGCGCCGGATGGCCGATGCGGCCCAGGTGCGAACCGCTGTTGAGCGTCAGCGTCAGCGTCAGCGGCGCCGGGTCGAAGCGCGAGCCCGGCAGGATGTACAGGCCGCGCGCGTCGGCGCCGAAGCGGTCGTCGCTGAACTGCACCAGCCGGCTGTTGTACTGCGCGGCCGCGATCTCGAAATAGGTGGTCTTGGTCCGGTTGCTGCCGCTGAGGTCGTAAACGGTCAGATCGAAGCTCTGGCGCAGGAAGGAGTCCATGTTGCGGTAGGTCGCGCCGCCGGGGTGCAGGCGGGCCGTCGCCGCGTAGGCCACGTTCGAGTCGATCGGCGTCGACGCGCCAGTGAACGTGATCGCCGGCCGCTGGTTCGCCGGCACCGTCGGCAGGGTGGCCGGCGGGCTGAGCGCGATGCTGCCGCCGACCAGCACCGTCAGGTCGGTCTGGTAGGTCGGCGTGCCGGCGCCCTGCGAGTAGGTGATCCGGGTCGTCAGGCCGGCCGCGCCCGCCGCGACCGCCTCGCCCCGCTTGATCACGACCTCAAAGCGCGGCGCCGCGCCGGCGAGCTCGAAGGCGGCGTTCGAGAACGAGGCTGCAAAGCCGCCGCCCGCGCAGTCGAAGACGAAGCCGGTCGGCACCGCGGCGTCGAGCCGGGCGCCGGCCTCGAGCCGGGCGGTCGGGCCGCTGGCGATGGCCGGCACCTGGCTGCCGCCGATCGCCTGCGGGTCGTACAGCGTGACGGTGAACTCCACCTGCTTGCGGAAGATGGCGGCGCGCGTCTCCCGGTCGTCCACCGTGACGGTCACCGGCACCAGGTCTTCGCCGCAGGCGCCCGGGAGCCGCGGCAGGCCCTTGGCGCGCGGGTTGAGCAGCACCGCGTTGTTAGCGCCGATTTCCGCGCCCGGGCTGAAGCTCAGCAGTCCCGTGCCGTCCCAGTCCAGCCGGACCGAAACGCCGGTCGGCGCCGCGCCCGTCAGCGTCGTCGCGTCGAGCCGCCGCGGCGCGCCCGTCATCACCAGCTGCGGCGCGACGGTCAGGATGAGCGGCCCCACCCGGCTGGTCGCCGTCACCTGGAAGTTGACGATGTCCCCGTCGACGCTCTTGACGCCGGGGTTGAGCAGCTCGGCGGCCGGGTTGGCGGCCAGGTAGGCCGACAGCGCCGGGTGCTCGAACTCGCTGATGTAGGCGCCGCTGCGCGAGCCGATGTGCAGCGTGATCTTCCGCGCCGCCAGGGTCGCTCCCGCCTTGAGGTAGAGGCCCTCCCCGTAGTATTCGTCTGCGCTGGGGTGCTTGCGCAGGTTGGCGAAGTCGTAGCCGAAGCGGTCGTCCTGGATGTCAAGCAGCCGGTCGTTGTACACCGAGGCGTCGATGGTGAAGGCCGTCGTCACGCCGCCGCTGCGCAGGGTCAGCGAGAAGGTCCGCCCCGCTTCGAGCGGCGGCTCGGTGTCCTTGAACCTGAGGTTGTCGTCGGGCTTGCTGTCGTCGGGCAGCTGCAGGTAGACCCGCGCGGCGGCGACCCCGGGCTCCATCACGCTGAGCTTGGTGCTGCCGCTGAAGGCAAGGGTGCTGCGGTGGCCGTAATTGATGTCGTCGGGCAAGCTGGTCGCGACCGTCGTCATGATCGGGAAGGTGTAGGTGATCGTCACCTTGTCCGCCGCCGCCGGCGAGGCTGCGTTCGCGAAGGCGAGGCTCAGGACGACCTCCGAGTCGTCGTCCGGCACGGTGAAGCCAGTGGTGATGACGAGATCCCGCGGCGACTGCCCCGTGCCGTCGAGGCCGAAGCCCTTCTCGCTTTGAGCGGGGTCGACGATCGCAAAGTTGCTGCCGACGCAGCCCACCGTCAGGCCCGTCGGCGTGTCGACGGTGATGCGGCCCGGCGTCAGGAAGTCGATGGTCACCGAGCCCCTGAGCCGGGGCTTGTCGTTGGTTTGGACGCTGTCGCCCGAGAACAGCGTGATGCTGTGCGTGACGGTCACCTTGACGTCGGTGAAGACCGAGTCGTTGACCTCGAACGCGATCGTCTGCTCTTTGTAGCCGCATGATTCGGTGCCGTCGAAGCCGGCGGTGTGCCATCTGACGTCGACGCCGTGCGTCCCCAGCGCGCTCGCGGTGATGTCGAAGTTCCGCAGCGTGAAGGCGGCGTTGCTCCAGGACGCCAGCAGCCGGTCCGAGGCTGCGTGGCGCACCCGCAGGCTCAGGCCGGTTGCTTGGTCGTTCGCGGTCGACGACACCAGCAGGGGCGGCGCGGCCCCGATGAACTCCACCTGCGGCAGCACCGGCACCGTGAAGGACGCGGTCGCCTGCGAGTGGTTCGCGAAGTCGGCATTGGGGACGCCCGGGTCGAGGAAGATCACCGTGCCGTCCGCGTTCGCCAGGTAGGCCGACAGTCCCCCATGCTCGATCTCGTCCAGGTACGAGCCGCTGCGGGCGCTGATCGTCACGGTCACGTGCTGGTCGCCGAAGGCCGAACCGGCCTTGGCGTAGATGGGCTCCAGGAAGTGACTATTGCCGCTCCCGCCACTGAATCTCAGGTCGAAGGCGAA
>MEIE01000053.1 GCA_001750625.1 Candidatus Amphirhobacter heronislandensis | reverse complement strand
GCCGCCGCGCTGCCGCAGGCGGGGGTTTCGCCGGCGCCGCGCTCGTGCACCCGCATCGCCACCGTCCCGTCCGCCGCCTTGTGCAGGAAGCTCAGGTTGACGCCTTCGGGAAAATCCTGCTTCTCTTCGTTGAGCCGCGTTCCGAGAGATGCAAGCGGCGCCGCGGCGAGGTCGTCGGTCCAGACGCAGGCGTGCGGATTGCCCACCGCCAGCGCCGCGAAGGCAACCGTCTGGCCTTCATGCTCGATCTCGTACAGATCGGCCTGCGCGTCCCGCCGCAGCGGGATGGCCGCCGGCGCGAAGGCGGGGACGCCCAGCCGCGCCCGCGGCCCGGTGTCGCCGCCGGTCACTTCGATCGTCGTCGTCGAGGTGCGCAGCGTCACCGCCGCGCCGTCCCTGACCCGGCCATGCCGCGCCAGATAGGCGTAGGCCGCCCGCGCGCCGTTGCCGCACTGGCCCACCTCGCCGCCGTCGGCGTTCCAGATGCGGTAGTCCCAGCCGCCGTCAGCCCGCGCCGCCAGCGCCAGCACCTGGTCGGCGCCGACGCCCAGCCGCCGGTCGGCCAGGAAGCGGACCTGCTCGGCTGTCAGCGCCACGCCGGCCGCGTCGAGATCGAGCAGCACGAAGTCGTTGCCGAGCCCGTGCAGCTTGGCGAAGGCGGTCTCAGTCGTCATACAGGGACTCCGCGCCCGGCGGCCGGGTCTTGAAGCGCCGGTGCGGCCAGTAGTACTGCGCCGGGTGCCGCTCGACGTACGCAGCCACCCGGGCGTTGAACTCGGCCATGTCCTTTTCGTCGTCGCCGCTGGGGAAGCCCTCCCACGGCGGGCTGACCTCGACCTCGTAGCCGCCCCACGGCCGCGCGGTCGCGACGCAGAACACCACCGTCGCGTCCAGCCGCCGCGCCAGCCGCGGCAGCGCCGACAGCGTCGCGGTCTCCGGCACCCCCATGAAGGGGACGAAGACGCTGCGGCCGTAGTCGCGGTAGTCGATGTCGTTGGTGTAGAACAGCCAGCGGCCGTCCTGCAGGCTGCGCAGCAGCCGCCGCACCGCGTCCGGCCGGGTGTTGTCGATCGCTTCCAGCCGCTCGGCGCCCATCGCCGCCCGCGCCCGCGTCACCAGCGCGTCGCCCGCTTTGCTGTGCTGCGGGGTGTACAGGCCGGCGAGGGCGTGCTCCAGCGTCAGCCGCGCGCAGCCGGCGTCGATGCCGACGAAATGCGGCGCGAGCAGGATCGCCGGCTTGCCCTGCAATGCTTCGAGATGCTCGGCGCCGCGCAGCCGCACCAGCCGCCGCAGCCGCGCCGGCGACGCCGCCAGCAGCAGCGCGTGGTCCAGCACGAAGCGGCCCAGCAGGGCGTGGTGCCGCAGCCGGATCCGCCGCCGCCAGGCCGCGTCGCGCCGCGGGAAGCACAGCTCGAGGTTGCGCTCGACCACCTGCGCCCGCCGCCGCAAAAAGGGCAGCGCCGCCAGCCCCAGGCCGCAGCCGAGGCCGGCGAGCAGCGGCGCCGGCAGCAGCCCGAGCAGGCGGGCCGCGCCGAGCAGCGCTGGCGCCGCCGCGCTCAGAGCAGCTCGGAGCTGAGGTCGTCCGCCGCCTCGGCCGCGGGGACCGCCGGCAGGTTCTCCTCATAGAAGTACTCGAGCTTGGTCTCCTCCTCGCCGCCGACCGCCAGCAGGCCGGTCTGCGAGTCGATCAACGCCTCGACCACGCCGGCCGGCTGCAGGTAGGAGCCCTCGGGCCGCTCGCCGAGCGCCGCGCCCATGAAGTCGATCCACAGCGGCAGCGCCGCCCGCGCGCCGGTCTCGAGCCGGCCGAGCGACTTGGGCGTGTCGAAGCCCACCCAGGCCACCGCCACCACCTCGGGGTTGAAGCCCGCGAACCACGCGTCGACGGTCTCGTTGGTGGTGCCGGTCTTGCCGCCGAGGTCGCCGCGGCCGAGCTCGCGCTTGGCGCGGACGCCGGTGCCGAAGTCGACCACGCTGCGCAGCAGGCTCGAGACCATGAAGGCGTTGCGGCGGTCGATGATCTGCTTGCGCTGCTCGAAGTCCAGGCCGTAGCTGACGATGCCGCCGTCCTGGTCCTCGATGCGGGTGATGAAGTGCGGCGTCACCAGGTAGCCGCCGTTCGCGAACACCCCGTAGCCCGCCGCCAGCTGCATCGGCGTCACCTCGCCGGCGCCCAGCCCCATGGTCAGGTACGGCGGCAGCGAGTCGCGCTCGAAGCCGAAGCGCAGGATGTAGTCCTGGGCGTACTGCGGCCCGATCGAATCCAGCACCCGGATCGTCGTCATGTTCTTCGAGCGCGCCAGCGCGTCGCGCAGCAGCATCTTGCCGTCGTACTTCTCGCCGTAGTTCTTCGGCGCCCACGAGCGGCCGCTGCCGGTCTGCTCGGCGGTGAGGAAGAACGGCGCGTCGTCGAGGATGGTCGCCGGCGTGTAGCCGCGCTCGATCGCCGCCGAGTAGATGAAGGGCTTGATGCTCGACCCCGGCTGGCGCCGCGCCTGGGTGACGTGGTTGTACTGGTTCTTGGCGAAGTCGAAGCCGCCGGCCATCGCCAGCAGCCGGCCGTCGTCCGGCGACACCGCCACCAGCGCGCCCTCGACCGCCGGCAGCTGGGTGATGCTGTAATAATAGGTCGGCGGCGCTTCTTCGCCCTCCGCAAGCTCCTCGATGATTTTTTGGACCTTCGCCAGCTCCTCGGCCGGCAGCGGCCGGCGGTCGAGGCGGATCTGCGCCCCCGGCCGCAGGGTCTGGCCGGCGGCGTCCGGCGCCAGCGCCTTGCGGACGAACTTGAGGCCCGCGCCTTCGATCTCGCGCAGCGTCCCGGAGCGGTCGACCGCGAGCACCAGGTCGGGGTTGGCCTGCAGCACCACCGCCGGCACCAGGCCGCCGATGATCTGCGTGCCGTCGAGCAGCTCGGCCGCCTCGCGCGCGCTCAGGCCGGCGATGTCGAAGTAGCGCTCGGGGCCGGCGTAGGCGTGGCGCTCGGTGTAGTCGACCAGGCCCTTGCGCAGCGCCGTGACCGCCGCCTGCTGCAGCCGCATGTCGATCGAGGTGTGGACCCTGAAGCCGCGCTCGTAGGCCTCGTCGCCGAAGCTGTCGAAGACGATCTTGCGCACCTCCTCGGCGACGTAGCCGGCGGTCGCGGCGGCGGTCTTCTTGTTCGCCGACAGGTCGATCACCGGCGGCAGCGGCGCGGCCGCCGCCTCGAGGAACTCGGCCGGCGTGATGATGCCGGTGTCGCGCATGCGGCGCAGGACGTGCTTTTGCCGTTCCTTCGCCAGATGCGGGTTGCGCGCCGGGTTGAGCCGCGACGGCGCCTGCGGCAGGCCGGCGAGCACCGCGATCTCGGCGAGCTCGAGCTCGGCGAGATCCTTGCCGTAGTAGGCCTTCGCGGCCGCCGCGTAGCCGTAGCTGCCGCGGCCGAGGTAGATCTGGTTCATGTAGAACTCGAGGATGCGGCGCTTCGAGAAGCGGTTCTCGATCTTGAGCGCGAGCAGGATCTCGTAGAACTTGCGCTCGTAGGTCTGGATGCGGTCGAGGTAGAAGTTGCGCGCGACCTGCATGGTCAGGGTGCTCGCGCCGCCGCTGCCGCCCTGCAGCCGGGTGATCACGGTGCGGATGATGCCCTGGATGTCGAGGCCGAGGTGGCTGTGGAAGTCCTGGTCCTCGGTCGCGATCAAGGCGTCGACCAAAAGCGGCGGGATCTCGTCGAGGCCGACGATCTGGCGCTTCTCCTCGCCGAACTCGCCGAGCAGCTCGCCGTTGGCCGCGAAGACCCGCAGCGGCAGCCGCGGCCGGTAGTCCTCGAGATGGTCGAGCTCCGGCAGGTTGGGGTACATCGCCGCGACCAAGATGGCGAAGGCCGCCGCGCCGTTGACCGCGCAGAACAGCACGAGAAAGAAGCAGAAGCGGAAGAAGGCGAGCATGGCGACCTCAGTCCTTGGAGTCTAAGCCGCCGAAGGCCGCCCGCAGGAACTGGCCCAGCGACATGAGGCCCAGGACCGCCGCCGCCGCGAGGCAGACGGCGCCGATCCAGGCGATGATGGTGAACAGGACCGCGGGGATGAACGGCAGCAGCCACACCGCGCCGTCGTGGCCGAGCAGCATGCCGAGCCCGGTGAGCTGGGTGGCGGTCTTGGCCTTGGACAGGCCGGTCACCGCCACCGCCGCGCTGCGGCCGGCCTGCGCCATCCAGTCGCGCAGCGCGCTTTGGACGATCTCGCGCAGGATGATCGCCGCCGCCAGGATTCCCAGCAGGCCGCGGCTGACCTCGGGCTCGGGGTCGGCGACCAGCAGCAGCAGCGTCGCACAGACTAAAAGCTTGTCGGCGACCGGATCGAGGAAGGCGCCGAAGGGCGACGAGGCGCCGGTCTCGCGCGCCAGCCGGCCGTCCCAGTAGTCGGTCAGCGCCGCGAGCAGGAACACCGCCAGCGCCAGCAGCGGCCCCGGCCCCGGCAGAAAGAAGCACACCGGCACCAGCGGCGTCATGGCGATCCGCAGCCATGACAGCATGTTTGGCAGGCGGGCGCGGAAGGAGGAGTCAGGCATGCAAGGTCCGGTAGATGCGTCCGGCGAGCTCGGGGCCGACCCCGCGGACCCGGGCGAGGTCCTTGAGCGAGGCCTGCTTGAGGCCCTGCAGGCCGCCGAACTCGTTGATGAGGCTGCGGCGGGTCGCCGGCCCGATGCCCTCGATCATCTCCAGCGCCGAGGCGTGGCGCTTCTTCGCCAGCAGCCGGCGGTGGCCCGCGATCGCAAAGCGGTGCGCCTCGTCGCGGATGTGCTGCAAAAGCCTAAAGGCGTCGTCGGTCGGCAGCAGGCTGAGGATCTCGCCGTCGCCCTTGACCATGGTCTCGGCGCCGGGCCGGCGCTCGGCGCCCTTGGCGATGCCCAGCAGCGGCACCGCCGCCTCGGTGACCTCCGCCAGGGCTTCTTTGGCGCTCGCGACCTGGCCGGCGCCGCCGTCGATCACCAGCAGGTCGGGCAGGACCGCCGGGCTGCGGCGCGCGTCGCGGTAGCGCCGCCGCACCGCCTCGCGGACGCCGGCGTAGTCGTCGCCGCGCGGGGTCGCGCGCAGGCCGTAGCGGCGGTAGGAGCTCTTGTCCATCGCGCCGCCGACGCAGACCACGCAGGCGGCCTGGGCGGCCTCGCCCATGCTGTGGCTGACGTCGATGCAGTCGACGCGGCCGAGCTGCGGCAGGCCGAGGGCCTCGGCGAGCCGGCCGAACGCCGCCTCGCGGGCGCCGCTGGCGGTGGCGCGGCGCCGCAGCGCCTCGGCGGCGTTGGCCTCGGCCATCGCGAGCCGCTCGCGCTCGGCGCCGGCCGGCCGGGTGACGAAGCGGGTTTTCTCCGCCCCCGCAAGCAGCGCGAGCTGCGCCGCCGGGGTGGCGCTGGCGACGACGACGCGTTCGGGCGCCGGGTGGCGGCGGTAGTGGTGCGCGACGAAGGAGGCGAGGACGTCCTCGCGCTCGGGCGCGAGCCGGGTCGGCTGCGGGAAGTAGTCGAGCTCGCTGACGAGGCGGCCGCCGCGGACCGCCGCGAGCCGGGCGCAGGCGCCGCCGGCCCCGAGGTGGATGGCGATGTAGTCGGCGTTCGCGGCGCCGCCGATCACCGCGCTGACGTGGCGGATGTCGGCGAGCGCCCGCAGCTGGTCGCGCAGCCCCGCCGCCTTCTCGAAATCCTCGGCGGCCGCCGCTTCCTCCATCTGCCGCGCGAGCTCCTTGGAGACCGCGCTGCTGCCGCCGCTGACGAAGCGCCGCGCCTCGCGGACGTCGCGGCCGTAGTCCTCCTCGGATATCTTGCCGACGCAGGGGGCGCTGCAGCGCTTGATCTGGTGCAGCAGGCAGGGCCGGCGCCGCGCCGCGTAGTTCGAGTCGGTGCAGGTCCGCAGCCGAAAGACGCGCTGCAGGACCATGATGCTCTGCTTGACCGCGACGACGTTCGGGTAGGGGCCGAAGCACTCGTCGGTGGCGCGGCCGCGGTAGTAGCTCAGCCGCGGCGCCGCGTGCTTGGAGATCTTCAGGTAGGGATAGGTCGAGTCGTCGCGGAACAGCACGTTGAACTTCGGCTGCAGCGACTTGATCTGCTCCTGCTCGAGCAGCAGGGCGTCGCTTTCGGTCGGCGTGTAGGTGACCTCGAGGCGCGCGATCTGCCGCACCATCCAGCCGAGGCGGTTCGAGTTGAGGCTCGCCTCGCTGAAATAGGTCTTGATGCGCTTGGGCAGCGACTTGGCCTTGCCGACGTACAGCAGCTCGCCGCCGTCGCCGTAGAAGCGGTAGACGCCGGCGCCGGCGGCGACGTCGGCGAGCTGCTTTTTGAGGGCCGTCATGCGGGCGGCGGTGGCGGCGGCGGACATGCCGGCGATTCTAAAATCTACGCCGTTCCCGACCGATGCAAGAAGCCACTGCCAGGCCGCCCGTGCTGAGCGTCGCGCCGATGGTGCGGCACTCGCACCGGCACGCGCGCCGCCTGTGGGCGCTGCTGTGCCCGGCCGCGGTGCTGCACACCGAGATGCAGCCGGCGCGCTCGTTCATCCGCCGCGCCGCCGCCCTGCCGCCGCCGCCGGACCCCGCGGTGCTGCAGCTCGCCGGCGACGACCCCGCCGAGCTCGCCGCCGCCGCCGCCCTCGGCGCCCGGCTGGGCTTTGCCGGCCTGAACCTCAACTGCGGCTGCCCGAGCCCGCGCGCGACCGCGGCGGGCTTCGGCGCCTGCATGATGGCGCGGCCGCGGCGGATCGGCGAGTGCCTGCGGGCGCTGCGCGACGCCAGCGGCCTGCCGGTGACGCTCAAGTGCCGCCTCGGCGTCGATAAGGACGAGCCGGCCGAAGCGCTGCCCGCCGTCATCGACGCCGCCGCCGCAGCGGGCGCCGCCGGCGTCGCGGTCCACCTGCGGTCCGCCTGGCTCAAGGGCGTCAACCCGCGCGCCAACCGCAGCCGGCCGCCGCTGCGGCCCGAGTGGGGGCCGCGGATCAAGCGCGGCTGGCCGCAGCTGCAGGTGGTGGGCAACGGCGGCGTCCGCAGCGTCGCCGAGGCCGAGGAGCGCTGCGCCGGCGTCGACGGCGTCATGCTCGGCCGCGCCATCGTCAGCCAGCCGCTGCTGCTCGCCGAGTTCGCGACCAGGTGGTTCGGCCGGCCGCCGCTGAAGCTCGCCGCGGTGCTCGAGCGCTACTTCGCCCACTGCGTCCGCGAGCGCGCCGCCGGCGTCCCGGCCGCCCGGCTGCTGCAGCCGCTGTACGGCCTGCTGCACGGCCGGCCCCGCGCCTCCCGCGCCCGCGCCGAGCTCGCCGCCGCCGC
>MEIE01000052.1 GCA_001750625.1 Candidatus Amphirhobacter heronislandensis | reverse complement strand
TTCTGCGCGCTCAACGCCCTCGCGGCGCCGTTCTTCCGCCTCAAGGTCGACTGGTCGGTGGTGCCGTGGTGCACCTTCACCCATCCGGAGGTCGCCCGCGCCGGCCTCAACGAGACCGAGGCCAAGGAACAGGGAATCCCCTACGAGGTCCACACCTACGGCATCGACGACCTCGACCGCGCGATCGCGGACGAGGAGGCCGAGGGCTTCGTCAAGCTGCTGGTCGCGCCCGACAGCAAAGGCAAAATTCTTGGCGTCACCATCGTCGGGGCGCACGCCGGCGACCTGCTGAAGCTCGGGCACATAATCAACGCGATCCACGTCTACCCGACGCTGGCCGAAGCCAACAAGTTCGCGGCTAGCGCCTGGAAGAAGTCGACGCTGTCGCCGCGGCTGCTCGCGCTGAGCGAGCGCTTCGCGCGCTGGCGCCGCGGCGGCTAGGGCCGGCTGATCGTAACCCGCCTGATTCGCAGGTCGTCGAGCTCGGCGACCGTCAGCACCAGGTCGTCGAAGGGAATCTCGTTGCCCGCCTTGGTCGGGAAGGCCTCGAGCCGGTCGATGATGAGCCCGGCGATGGTCTGGCCGTCGGCCGCCGGCAGGTTGAGCGAGTGGTTGAGGTTGATCTCGCGGACCAGCTCGTCGCCGTTGACGGTGACGCTGCCGCCGGTCTCGAGGGCGGCGGGGCCGGCCTCGGCCGCGACGCTCGCGCCGAAGATGTGGTTGAAGAACTCGGCGGCGGTCACCATGCCGACGAGGCCGCCGTACTCGTCGACGATCAGGCAGGTCTGGCGCTTGCGGCCGACGAGCTGCCGCAGGGCCCTGACCGGCTCGATGGTCTCGGGGACGTAGATCGGCTTGAAGGCGAGGGCGCGCAGCTCGTCCTTGCCGAAGCCGCCCCGCCCCCAGGCGCCGAGGGCGTCGCGGACCCGGACCATGCCGATGACGTTTTCCAGCCCGTCCTCGCACAGCGGCAGCAGGTGGTGCCGGCACTTGGTCATGTGCTCGACCATCTCCTCCATCGCGTCCTCGATGTCGAGGTAGTCGATGTCCTTGCGGTTGATCATCAGGTCGCGGATCGACAGCTCGGCGAGGCCGATGACCTTGTACAGCAGCGCCTTGTGCTCGCCGCCGGCCTCGGCGATGGTGGTGTCGTCCTTGATGATCGCGAGCAGGTCCTCGGCGAGGATGTGCTGGCGGCGCTGGACGTCGCCGTCGCCGGCCTCCTTGTCGGCGAACATGCCGCGGATGGCGCCGATGACCAGGCCGATCGGGACGAGGCGGCTGAGGACGCCGATGATCGGGGCGGCGAAGCAGGCGATCTGCTCGGGGAAGCGGACGCCGATGGCCTTGGGCGTGATCTCGGCGCAGATCAGGATGGTGATGGTCGTCAGCAGGCTGGTGACGCTGAGGACCGCCTGGTCGTCGCTGTACAGCCGGATCGCGAGCACGGTCGCCGAGGAGGCGATCACCACGTTGGCGAAGTTGTTCCACAGCAGGATGGTGGCGATCACCGAATCGATGTCGCGCTCGAGCAGCCGGCAGGCGGTCGCGGCGCCGCGCTTGCCCTTGGCGGCGAGCGCCTGCAGGCGGTGGCGCTGCGACGCCAGCAGGCTGGTCTCGAACATCGAAAAGCTGCCCGAGAACAGCAGGCCGACCGCGATTAGTCCGATGTAGGTGGTGATTGGATAAAATTGGCGCTTGGCAGCGGACGCGTCCGCTGCCGCCAGTCCCCGTATTTTAAGCAACCCCCGACCATGGCAAGCCCCGGCAAAAGGCCCGCGATGACCCAGCGCAGCGGCAAGCTGTGGCTCAACGGGCGCCTGGTGCCGGCGGCGTCCGCGAAGGTCCACGTCCTCACCCACGGCCTGCATTACGGCACCGGCGTCTTCGAGGGGGTCCGCGCCTACGCCACCGAGCATGGCCCGGCGATCTTCCGGCTGCAGGACCACACCAGGCGGCTGCTGGCCTCGGCCCGCGTCGTCGGCATGAAGATCCCGCACGCCTTCGCGCAGCTGTGCGCGGCGCAGCTTTCGGTGGTCAAGGAGAACCGCCTGCAGGACGCCTACATCCGGCCGGTCGCCTTCTACGCCGACGGCGGCCTCGGCATCAACGTCGCCAATCACAAGGTGGTCACGGTGGTCGCGGCCTTCGCTTTCGGCGCCTACCTGGGCAAGGCCGGGGTCGAAAAGGGCATCGACGTCGGCGTCAGCTCCTTTCGGCGCCCGGACCCCGCCGGGACCATGGTCCACGCCAAGGTCTGCGGCAACTACATCAACTCGGTGATGGCGCTGGCCGAGGCGAAGCGCAACGGCTACGCCGAGGCGGTGATGCTCGACAAGGACGGCTACCTGTCCGAAGGCTCGGGCGAGAACATCTTCCTCAAGCTCAACGGCGAGCTGGTGACGCCGACGACCGAGGCCTCGCTCAACGGCATCACCCGGCAGACCATCATCGAGATCGCGGCGGGCCTCGGCGTCGAGGTGGTCGAGCGCCGCATCGCGCGCGACGAGATCTACGCGGCCGAGGAGGCCTTCTTCACCGGGACGGCGGCGGAGGTCACGCCCATCGCCAGCGTCGACGGCGTCAAGATCGGCACCGGCCGCCGCGGCCGGCTGACCAAGAAGCTGCAGCAGGCCTATTTCGACTGCGTCCGCGGCCGGCACGCGCTGTCCGAAAAACACCTGACCTACGTTCCGCGCAAGCGCGCCTAGCGATGGCGGAGGCCGAACGGCTCGAGCTCACCTGCCCGCCGCAGGGCGCGAAATGGAACCTGCATCCGCGCGTCTACCTGACCGCGCCGCCGGGGGCGACGGAGGCGGCCTGCCCGTACTGCGGCGCCAAGTATCCGATTCCCGGCCGGCGGGAAGAGAAGCCGGCGGCGGAGGAAGCCGGCGCTTGAGCGCCGTCGTCCTCGAGGTCGCCAGCGGCCGGGTCGACGCGCGCAAGCTCGCGCGGGCGGCGGCGCGCCTGCAGCCGGGGATGGTCGCGGCGCTGCCGACCGAGACCAACTACGTCCTCGCCTGCCAGCTCGGCGACAAGGCGGCGATCGAGCGCATCCGCCGCATCCGCGGCGAGGGCGCGGGCAAGATGTTCAGCCTGTTTTTGGCCGATTTCGCCGCGATGGGGCGCTACGCGGTGATCGACAACCGCGCCTTCCGCCTGATCAAGGACATCGACCACGGCGGCTACACCTTCATCCTGCCGGCGACCAAGGAGGTGCCGCGCGCCTTCGCGCATAAAAAACGCAAGACCATCGGCCTGCGCCTGCCCGGCGACCCAGCCTGCCGCGCCTTCCTCGCGGCGCTGGACGCGCCGCTGGCCGGCTGCTCCTTGCAGGCCGACGGCGAATCGCTGAGCGAGCTGGGCGAGAAGCGTCCCTGGCTGGCGAAGCTGGTGGACGTGATCGTCGACGCCGGCGCGCTGCCCGGCGGCGAGACCACCATCATCGACCTGGCGGCGGACGCGGAGGCCTCCGTGCTGCGCGCCGGCGTCGGCGCGACCGACTTCCTCGATGGCTGAGGCGCCGCGCCGGCCGCGGGTGCTGTCGGGCATGCGTCCGACCGGCATGCTGCACCTCGGCCACCTGTTTTTGCTGCGCAAGTGGGTCGAGCTGCAGGAGACCTCCGACTGCAGCTTCTTCGTCGCCGACTACCACGCGCTGACGACCGGGGTCCGCAACGAGCGCGAAGCGAAGGCCAACTCCATCGACATGCTGGTGTGCTGGCTGGCGGCGGGGCTGGACCCGGAGCGCTCGACGCTGTTCATCCAGTCGCAGCTGCGCGAGCACGCCGAGCTGCACCTGGTGCTGTCGATGGTCTGCCCGCTGCCGTGGCTCGAGCGCGTCCCGAGCTTCAAGGACAAGGCGGACACGGCCAAGCGCGAGGACCTCAGCTACGGCCTTTTAGGCTATCCGGTGCTGCAGGCCGCCGACATCATCGCGCACAGCGCCGACCACGTCCCGGTCGGCGACGACCAGGAGGCGCACGTCGAGCTCGCCGCCCGCGTCGCCCGGACCTTCAACGACCGCTTCGGCAAGCCCGACGGCTGGCAGGAGCGGCTCGCCGAGCTCGAGGAACAGCTGCCGGACGCCAAGGAGTACCGCCGGCTGCGGCAGGCCGCGGCCCAGGACGGCGACGCGGCGGCGCGCGGCAAGGCGCGGGAGCTGGTCGACGCCGCGGAGCTCGGCCGCGAGGCGCGGCAGGTGCTGCGCGGCGGGGCCGACGGCGGCGGCCGCGAGATCCTGGTGCCGCCGGCGCCGCTCAAGGCCGAGGTCTCGCGCCTCGCCGGCCTCGACGGCCAGGCCAAGATGTCCAAGTCCGAGCGCAACGACATCGGCATGCTCGAGGACAGGGAATCCTTCGCGGCCAAGCTCAAGGCGATGCCGACCGACCCGGCGCGGGTGCGCCGCTCCGACCCGGGGACGCCGGCCAAGTGCCCGGTCTACGGCTACCACCGCCTGTTCAGCGCCGAAGAAATCCAAAGCCAGGTCGCGGAGGGATGCCAGTCGGCGGGCATCGGCTGCATCGAATGCAAGGGCCTGCTCGCGGACGGCATCGAGGCCCAGGTCGCGCCGCTGCGGCAGCGGGCGGAGCCCTGGCTGCGCGACCGCGATAAAATCGATGCCATCATCAAGCAAGGCAACGACAGGGCGCGGGCCCATGCGGCCGGCGTCCTCAGCGACGTCCGGCGGGCGGTCGGCCTGCCGCAGGCGTGAGCGACGCGATTCAACCGGCCCTGCTTGAGGGGCAGGAGATCGAGGCGCCGAAGTCGCTGTACATCCCGCCGGCGGCGCTGCGGGTGATGCTGGCCTCCTTCGAGGGGCCGCTCGACCTGCTGCACTACCTGATCCGCCGCAACAACATGGACATCCTCGACATCCCGATGGTCGAGCTCACCCAGCAGTATCTCGAGTACGTCGAGCGCATCGTCGCCTCCGAGCTCGAGCTGGTCGCGGACTACCTTTTGATGGCGGCGACCCTGATCGACATCAAGGCGCGGCTGCTGACGCCGCAGCCCAAGGCCGCCGCCGACGACGACGAGGTCGAGGACCCGCGCGCGGCGCTGGTCGAGCGGCTTTTGCTGTACTCGCGGATCAAGGGCGCGGCCGCGCACATCGCCGCCTCGCCGATCCAGGGCCGCGACTGCTGGGCCGCGCAGGTCGTACGGCCGCGCATGCCGGCGGTCGATCCGCGCATCAGCTGCCGGATGCTGCTGCAGGCGCAGCTGCGCATCGACGAGCGGGCCGAGGCGGTCCGGGCGCTGACGCTGCAGGCCGACGGCTTCACCGTCCGCGAGGCGATGGCGCACGTGATGGCGAAGATGCGCGAGGCCGGCGAGTGGGCCTTCGCCCGCCTGCTGGGCGCGCGGCTCGCGAGCCGCGCCCGGGCGAGCGCGGTCTTCGTCGCGGCGCTGCAGCTGGCCAAGGACCAGCTGGTGCGCATCGATGAAAGCGGCGGCGGCATCGTCATCCGCGCCCGCCGCGACTGAGGCGCCCGGCCGCGATGGACCTCACGCAGGTCGCCAGCATAATCGAGATGGGCCTGCTGTGCCGCGAGGGCCCCTGTCCGGAGAACAAGCTGCTGGGCCTGTTCAAGCCGGAGGAGAAGGTGACGGCGAAGAACGTCAAGGACGCGCTGGCGGAGATCGAAAAGCGCTGGGCCGGCCGGGCGCTGGAGCTGCGCAAGAGCGCCAGCGGCTGGCAGCTGCGCTCGCTCGACATGCACGCCGAGCGGCTGCGGGGCTTCTTGAACGCCGCGCCGCCGCGGCTGTCGCGGCCGCTGACCGAGGTCCTCGCAATCGTCGCCTACCGGCAGCCGGTGACGCGCGGCGACATCGAATCCATCCGCGGGGTCAGCACCTCGGTCAGCCAGCTCGCGGTCCTCGAGGACCTGGGCTGGGTGGAGGTGACGGGCAAGCGCGACACGCCGGGCCGGCCCTTCGAGTACGCGACCACCGCCAAGCTGCTCGACGACCTCGGGCTGCAGAACCTCGAGGAGCTGCCGCCGCTCGAAAGCTTCTTCGAGGAGGCGGAAGCCGCGAAGCTGGACGAGACGCCGGCCGACGGGGCCGCGGAGTAGGACGGTGCCCGGACCGCGCGCGGGCCGGCCGCGCCCGCAGGGGGCGGCGGCGACCGTCAAGGTCCACAAGCTGATCGCGATGAGCGGACGCTGCTCGCGGCGCGAGGCCGAGGAGATGGTCGCGGCGGGCCGGGTGGCGCTGGCGGGCAAGACGCTCGCGGTCGGCGCGCGGGTGCCGCCGAACGCGCGGCTGACGGTCGACGGCGAGCCGCTGGGCAAGCCCGCGGACAAGGTCCTGCTGCTGTGCTACCACAAGCCGCGGGGCCAGATCGTCAGCAGCAGGGGGCCGGACACCGTCTTCGAGGGGCTGCCGCCGCTGCCGCGCGGCCGCTGGATCAGCATCGGCCGGCTGGACGTCGAGACCGAGGGCCTGCTGCTGTTCACCAACGACGGCGGCCTCGCGAACCGCATGGCGCATCCGCGCTTCGGCCTCGAGCGCGAGTACCTGGTCAAGTCGGCCAAGCGCCTCGACGAGGAGCTGCTGCGCCGGGCGGTGAAGGACGGCGTCGCGGTCGACGGCGGCAGGGTGAAGCCGAAGCGCTTCGCGCTGCGGCCGGCGGGCAAGGGCGCCGGCAGCTGGTACGAGCTGGTGCTCGACGAGGGCCGCAACCGGGTGGTGCGGCGGGTGTTCGCGGCGCTGGACGCGCCGGTGGGACGGCTGCTGCGGATCCGCTTCGGCCGCTACGCCCTGCCGCGCGGCCTGGCGGCGGGAGCCTGGGAATACCTGCCGGCGCCCGGCGCCGCGGCCGCGAAGCCCGCATAGCATAAAATTAAAGGGCTTGTTTCGCCGCTGATTCCGATAGGCAGGCCATGCCACGCATTCTCATCATTCTCGCGCTGCTGCTGGGCTTCGGCCCGGCCGCGGCTGAAGAGGCTCCCGAAAACCTGGCCGGCGCCGCGCCAGCGGCGGCGCCGCTGACGCAGTACGAGCTGGATTCGGAGATCTCGCAGCTGCAGGCCGAGCTGCGCGCGCAGCGCGACCTGACCGAGCTGCGCATCAACGCGCTGCAGAACGAGGTCGCGTCGGGCGCGGACTACATCGAGCGCCTGCTGGTCGGCTTTCTGCTCGCCGCCGGCCTGGTGGTCTTCGTGGTGCTGTACACCATGAACAAGCAAAGCGGCGTCAGCAACGAGCGGATGCGCAACCTGATCCGCGAGGCCGACAACGCGCTGGACACGCTGCACCGCTTCACCGACCGGCCCGAGGCCGAGAACTTCCAGGTCTCGCGCAAGCTCAACCGCATCATGATCAAGTTCCGCGAGCTCGAAAGCCCGTCGCTGCCGCAGAAGGACCTCGCCGACATCTACGCCGCGGCCGAGGACCCGACGCTGCCGGTGGCGCTGCACATCCAGGCGATCGCGCTGCGCAGCGAGCTCAGCGGCGACTGGGCGGAGGCGATCATCCAGTGGGAGCGGCTGCTCGCGCTCGACGACAGCCTGCCGGAGATCCTGCTGCACCTGGCGCAGAACTACAAGCGGCTGTCGGAGATCACCGACGACCACAGCGTCGAGCAGCTGCGGACCACGTCGCTGGAGTACTTCCAGAAATACTCGATGCGCACCAGCATCCACACGCATTCGGAGCGCGAGCTGCGCAAGATGGGCCGGATCACCCCGGTGTCCTCCAGCCCCGCCGCGACCCGCCCGGCGCCGGCGATCGCGGCGCCGCAGCCCAGCCCGCCGCCGCG
>MEIE01000051.1 GCA_001750625.1 Candidatus Amphirhobacter heronislandensis | reverse complement strand
TCCCGGCGCCGCGGCCGCCGCGCGCCGCGGCCAAGCCGCCGGCCGAACAGCGCGGGACCGTCGCGCTGTTCGCCGGCTGCGCCCAGCGCGGCCTGATGCCGCACAGCAACGAAGCGCTCGCCGCGCTGCTCGGCCGGCTGGGCTACCGCGTCGAAACCATCGACGGCTGCTGCGGCGCGCTGCGCCAGCACAGCGGCCGCGAGCGCGCGGCGCGGCGCGACATCCGCCGCAGCCTCGACTCCTGCGCCGCGGCGGTCGAGGGCGGCGCCGAAGCGATCGTGCTCGCCGGCAGCGGCTGCGCCGCCTTCATCGACGAGTACCCGGCGCTGTTCGCGGCCGACCCGCACCGCCGCGCCCTGGCCGAGCGCGTCCGCGGCCGCCTCGCCGACCCCGCCGCTTTCCTGCGCCCGCACGCCGCCCGGCTGCGCGACTGCGTCCGGCCGGACCCGCGCCGGCGGGTCGCGCTGCACCGGCCCTGCACGCTGCGCAACGGCCTGCGCAGCCCGGACGCCTACCCGGCGCTGCTGCGCGAGCTCGGCTACGCGACCGTCGAGCCGGTCAACCCGCCCGGCTGCTGCGGCTCGGCGGGCCTGCATTCGCTGCTGCGGCCGCGGGCGGCGCGGCGCATCCGCGCGCGGCTGGCGAACAGCTTCATGACCACCGCCGCGACCACGGTCGCGACCGCGAACATCGGCTGCGCCCTGCACCTGCGGCTGGGCTGCGACCTGCCGGTGGAGCACTGGCTCGACCTGCTCGCCGCCGACCTGCTTGAATAAGCCCCCTCCTGCCTTATAATATGCGGGACGGAATCCGCCCCGCGCCCGCCGCCATGCCTCTGCCCACCAATTCGCCCAAGCTCGAGGCGCTGCAAAGCCTCTACGAAGAGCTCGTCGCCGAGTCGCGCGACCGGCTCCAGGCCGAGAACGCCGCCTTCGAGGCCTCCTTCTCCAGCGCCAGCAGCGGCAGCGGCTTCCTCAGCCGCATGACCGGCAAGCACCTCGTCTTCGCCGGCGCCGGCGTCGGCGTCCTGGTCGTCGCCATCATCGGCCTCATCTCCTTCCAAAACGCGATGCGGCCGGCCAAGCTGCTCGAGACCTACGAGGAGCAGCTGCGCGAGGAGCTGTACGACGAGGCGCATGCGACCATTTCGGAGTATTTCGACTTTGAGGAAGAGAACTGGGACCTGACCGCCAGCCACGCCCAGCTGCTCATGGAGCTCGGCAACTACGAGGACGCCCGCGTCCTGTACGCCCGCCTGATCGCCCGCTCGCCGCTCGCCGGCGAGCCGTCCATCCTGTTCCTGTCCGGCATGTCCTACCTGCCCGACGAGACCGCGACCCGCATCAAGATGACCGAGGTCCTCGCCGACAGCCCGCACGTCCCGGCGCTGATCGCGCGCGCGCTGCTCGAGAACCAGGCGCTGGAGAAGCGCGCCCTGCCGGACATCGAAACCGCGATCGAGGAGCTCGCCCGCATCCCGAGCGAAGGCGAGAGCTACCGGGAGCTGCAGGACCTGACCCGGCTGTTCATCATCAACATCTGCCGCAACAAGGGCTTCCGCGAGGACACCTACGTCAACGTCGCGAACTTCCCGGCCGGCCTGCGCAGCACCGACCTGTACCTGTTCGGCCTCGACCCGCGCGTCTCGCTCAACTTCTGCTCGGTGGTCCCGACCGGCCGCAGCGCCGTCCGCAACATCGACTTCGACCTCGAGTCGGTGGCGCTGGGCCTGAAGGCCTTCATGCTGGCGCGGCTGGGCAATTTCGAGGAAGCCAACAAGGTGATGGTCTCCGGCGGCAGCGCGACCCAGAACTCGATCAACGCCTACATCGACGCGGTCATCGCCTTCCGCGAGGGCGACTTCACCCGCGCCGAGACCGCGCTGCTGGCGACCGACTACATCCGGCAGCCGAGCCTGCTGCACTACCACTCGATCGCGATGCTGCTGCAGGGGCCGGAAAAGTGGGAGCCCGCCTTCGACCTGATGAAGCGCGCGCTGAGCGCCGACGAGAACTCGCTGCAGATCCTCAACAACCACGCCGTGGTCGCGATGATCGAAAAGCGCTACGGCCAGGCGAAGAAGGACCTCGAGAAGGCGCTGGAGATCCAGAACCAGTACGCCTACGCCAACTACAACCAGGCCATCCTCCTGCTCGAGGTCGACCGCGAGCCGGAGCAGGCGCTGCCGATCTTCCAGGGCATCGTCAACCAGTACCGCGCCTTCCCGGGCGTGCGCCACTACTTCGCGCTGGCGAACATCGCGGCCGACGATCCGGACGCCGCGGTCCTGCTGCTGAAGAACAACGAGACCGAGCCGCACTTCGGCGTGCTGTCCAAGATCGCGCTGGCCGACTTCTACGCGCGGGAGTACCAGGGCGAGCTGACGGCGGTGGAGCTGTACACCGAGGCCTTCGCCGAGGACCCGACCAACTTCGAGGCCGGCCTGAAAATCGCGCTGGTGACCGCGCGCCAGGGCAAGATCGACCAGGCGCTGCGGGGCATCAGCAAGATCGAGGAATTCTTCAACGACGACGTCACCGAGCGCGACCGCAAGACCTACGAGGAGCAGCTCAACGCGATCAAGGGCGAGATTTACCACTACCAGGGCGCCGACCGGGCGGAGGGCCTGCTGCAGGCGGCGGTCGAATCGACCGAGAACCCGGAGCTGTACATCCACCTCGTCGGCCTGTACACCGACGAGCTGGTCAAGCGCGAGAAGGTCCGCGCCGCGCTCGAGGTCACGCGGACGGCGCTGCCGACCGCGCCGACCGACGTCCGCCTGCTGACCGCGCGGGCCAAGGCGCTGCTCGCCGCCAACGACCTCGAGGAGGCCTTCAAGGTCCTCGACCGCGCCGAGGCGGACGACGCCGCCAACGCCGAGCTGATGCGCGCCCGGGCCCAGGCCCACGCGCAGGGCGAGCAGTGGGCCGATGCGATCCAGGTCTACCAGGACATCTACATCCTGCAGCCGACCAACCCGGCGCCGCTGGTCGAGGCGATCGAGATGCTGCGGGGCGCCGGCGTCGGCCAGCGCATGATCGACGAGCTCGAGGACCAGATCGTCCGCATCCAGTCCAAGCCGGACGAGCAGCTGCAGCAGGTCCGGGCGCAGGACACCGTCCGCTCGGTCTCGCCCGCGCAGGAACAAAGCCTGCGGAGCGAGCTCGCCAACGTCCAAAGGCTGCTGGCGAACGACGAGGTCGAGAGCTATTCGGGCCACATGTACCTCGGCTACCTGCACCACCAGCTCGGCGACTACGCCGAGGCGCTCGAAAACTACGGCGTCGCGACCCAGGAGACCGCCAGGGCCGACCGCGAAGGCAACCCGATCCTCCTCTACGAGCCCTGGACCCAGATCGCCCAGATCAACATCGTCACCGGCAACTACGAGGACGCGCACGAGGCGATCGACCAGGCGATCGGCTACAACCCGCCGCCCGAGGACCTGATCAACATGACGATCACCCGGGCCGGCGTGCGCGAGCGGCTGCGCGACCTCGACGGCGCGATCGCGGACTACGGCTTCGTGATCGACAGCTTCCCGAACTACTACCTGCCTTACTACCGGCGCTGCCTGCTGTACATCGAGCAGAACAAGCACGACGAGGCGATCTCGGACTGCACCACCGCGATCCGCATCGACCCCGAAAGCATCGACGCCTTCAAGGCGCGGCACTCGGCTTTCAGCCAGATTGGCGACAGCGCGGGCGCCGCGAAGGACGCCAGCAAGATCACCCTGCTTGAGGCCCAGCAGTAACCGCCGCCGCCCCGCCCGCCGGCGCGGCCGCGCCGGCGCCGGCCTCGGCCTGCTACAATATCCAGCGCGCGCTGCCGATGGCGGAGTAGCTCAGCTGGTTAGAGCAACGGGATCATAATCCGTGTGCCGGGGGTTCGAGTCCCTCCTCCGCTACCAGCATCGGGCGGCGCGGCGGCCCCGATGAGCGCCAAGGTCTACATAAAGTCCTTCGGCTGCCAGATGAACGCCTACGACGCGGACCGGATGGCCGACGCGCTGCGACGCGACCTCGCGCTCGAGCGCTGCGACCGGCCGCAGGACGCGCGGGTGATCCTGCTGAACACCTGCTCGGTGCGCGAAAAGGCCCAGGAGAAGCTCTTCGACGAGCTCGGCCGGCTGCGCGCCTTCAAGGAGCGCGACCCGCGGGTGCGCATCGGCGTCGGCGGCTGCGTCGCGAGCCAGGAGGGCGAGCGCATCTTAGCCCGCGCCCCGTTCGTCGACGTGGTATTCGGGCCGCAGACCATCCACCGCGTCGGCGCCCTGCTCGCCGCGCGCCAGGAACGCGGCGCGGCGCAGGTCGACATCTCCTTCCCGCTGGTCGAGAAGTTCGACGAGCTGCCGGCGGCGGGACGGCGCGGGCCGCGGGCCTTCGTCTCGGTGATGGAGGGCTGCTCGAAGTACTGCAGCTTCTGCGTGGTGCCCTACACCCGCGGCCCGGAGGTCTCGCGGCCGGTGCTCGACGTCCTCGACGAGGTCGCCGACCTCGCGGCGCGCGGCACCCGGGAGGTGACGCTGCTGGGCCAGAACGTCAACGCCTACCTCGGCGCCGACCCGCGCGGCAAGGACGCGGACTTCGCGCGGCTGCTTGCGTGCGTCGCCGGCGTCGACGGCATCGAGCGCATCCGCTACACCACCTCGCACCCGGTCAACTTCACCGCCGCGCTCGCGGCGGCGCACGGGGAGATCCCCGAGCTGATGCCGCAGGTCCACCTGCCGGTCCAAAGCGGCGACGACCGCGTCCTGGCGCGCATGAAGCGCGGCCACACCGTGCTCGAGTACCGCGAGACCGTCCGGACGCTGCGGCGGGCGCGGCCGGACGTCGCGCTGACCTCGGACTTCATCGTCGGCTTCCCCGGCGAGACCGAGGAACAGTTCGCGCGCACCGTCGCGCTGGCGCGCTGGGTGGGCTACGACGGCGGCTACTCCTTCGTCTTCAGCCCGCGGCCGGGGACGCCGGCGGCCTCCTTCCCCGACCAGGTCCCGCGCGAAACCCAGGTCGGCCGCCTCGAGCGGCTGCAGGCCGAGCTCGCGGCGAGCGCCAAAAGACTCGGCGAAGCGCTGCTCGGGAGCCGCCAGCAGGTCCTGGTCGAGGGGCCGGCGAAGAAGGGCGGCCTGCTGCAGGGCCGGCTGCCGAACAACCGCCTGGCGCTGTTCGCGGGCCCGGCCGAACCGGGCGAGCTGCGCGAGCTCGCCGTCGAGGGCCTGCGCGGCGGGACGCTGCGCGGGACGCTGCTCGCCTGAGAACCTTGAGCCAGGCGACGCTGCGCTTCGTCCTCGAGCCGGCCGACAACGCCCGGCTCGCCAACCTCTGCGGCGCCTGCGACGGCAACATCAAGGAGATCGGCCGGCGGCTGGCGGTGGAGGTGCGCCGCCGCGGCGGCAGCTTCGAGGTCACCGGGGACGGCGACCGGCCCTACCTCGCCCGCGACGTCTTCCAGCGGCTGTACAGCGCGGCGGCGGCGGGCGTGGACGAGGCCGCGGTCGCCAAGGCGCTGGCCGGCTGCGCGCCGCAGCTGCCGGCGGCCACCGGCGCCTACGGCATCGACGCCCTCAACGCGAACCAGCGCCGCTACCTGGCGGCGATCCGCGGCCACGACGTCACCTTCGGGGTGGGCGCGAGCGGCACCGGCAAGACCTTCTTAGCGATGGCCTGCGCGATGGACGCGCTCGCCGCTGGCGAGGTGAGCCGCATCGTCCTGGTCCGGCCGGCGGTCGAGGCCGGCGAGCACCTCGGCTACCTGCCGGGCGACCCGATCCAGAAGGTCAACCCCTACCTGCGGCCGCTGTTCGACGCGCTGCGGCAGCTGTCGGGCGAGGGCCGGGTCGACGAGCACCTCAAGCAGGACCGCATCGAGCTCGCGCCGCTGGCCTACATGCGCGGCCGGACCCTCAGCAGCAGCTTCATCATCCTCGACGAGGCGCAGAACACCACGGTGGCGCAGATGAAGATGTTCCTGACCCGCATCGGCCGCGGCTCGCGCTGCGTGGTCACCGGCGACGAGACCCAGATCGACCTGCGCCAGCAGGAGTCGGGGCTGGTCGACGTGCTCGCGCGCGTCAAGCGCATGCGCGAATGCGCGGTGGTGCGCTTCAAGCCGGCCGACTCGCTGCGGCACCCGGTGGTCGCCCGCATCCTCAAGGCCTACGACCGCGACGCGGCGGCCAGCCGATGACCGCGGCGGCGGCGATCGCGGTCAGCCGCGCCGGCGGCGCGGCGGCCGAGACGGAGGCCGACGCGTCCCCACCCTCGGCGGCGCAGGTGCGGCGCATCCTGCGCGCCGCGCTGCCGGCCGGCGCCAAGGTCGCGGTGCGCTTCGTCACCGCGGCCGCGAGCCGCGAGCTCAACCAGCGCTATTTAGCCAAGGACCGGCCGGCGAACGTCCTCGCCTTCCCGGCGGAAGACGGCGGCCCCGGCGGCGACATCGCGATCTGCCCGGCGGTGGTCGCGGCCGAGGCGAAGCAGTGCAACGTGCCGGCCTTCGAGCGCTACGCGCACCTGTTGGTGCACGCGGCGCTGCACCTGCAGGGCTTCGAGCACGAAACGGCCGCCGCGGCGCGGCGGATGGAGGCGCGCGAGGCCGAGGTCATGGCGTCTCTGGGCCTGCCCGACCCCTGGGCGGCGGACAAGGCGTGAAGGAACGCAGCGGCGTCCTCAACCGCCTGGCCTGGCTGCTGGGCGGCTCGCTGCCGCGGCGGCTGGACGACATCCGCGACCTGCTGCAGCGCGGCGGCCGGATGTCGCCGGAGCTGGCATCGTCGCCGGAGGTGGCGATGATGCTCAACGTCATCAGCCTGGCGCAGGTCGCGGTCGAGCACGTGATGGTCCCCTACGGCAAGATCGAGTGGCTGCGCGACGACCACAGCTACGACGAGGTGCTCAAGGCCGTCACCGCGCACCATCACTCGCGCTACCCGGTGATGGACGCCGAAGAGGAGACCGTCAAGGGCATCCTGCACGTCAAGCACCTGCTCGGCATCCAGGCGGCGCCAGGCGACCGCATCCTCACCGAGGACATCCTGCAGCCGGCGCGCACGGTGCCCGAGTCCAAGAAGCTCGACTCGATGCTGCGCGAGTTCCGGCACTACCGCTGCCACATGATGGTGGTCGCCGACGACGCCGGCCGGCCGGCCGGCATGGTCTTCATCGAGGACGTGCTCGAGCACATCGTCGGCCGCATGCACGACGAGTTCGACAAGCACGAGGGCCTGTGGGCGACCTTCCGCCAGACCAGCCCCGGGATCTGGGAGGTGGACGGCGACACGCCGCTGGCGAAGTTCGGCGAGCGCTTCGGCCTGGCGCTGGACGCCAGCCGCTTCGACACGGTCAGCGGCTGGGCCTCGCACCGGATGGGCCGGCTGCCGGTCCAGGGCGATTCCTTCGAGGAGGACGGGGTCGCGATCCGCGTCACCCGCGCCGACGAGCGCCGGGTCCTGGCCATCGAGGCCATCGAGCGCGGCGGCCGCGGCGGCGATGGCGACTCCTCCTGACGGCCTAGGTCCGCGGCCGGGCCCCGCGCCGCTGGCGCTGCTCGCGGCGGCCG
>MEIE01000050.1 GCA_001750625.1 Candidatus Amphirhobacter heronislandensis | reverse complement strand
CTGGCGCTGAAGAAGCTGCGGATGTACATCCTGCGGGCCAAGACCCGGCCGGCGATCAGCGACCTGGCGGTCAACGCCAGCATGGGCGCGCCGCTGGAGGGCCAGGAAGCGGTCGCCGAGCTGGCGCCGGGGCTGTTCTTCTCCTTAGGTCCGGCGCAGGTCATCGACCTGGAGAACGGCAACGAGGCGCTGCTGCGCTGCGTCGAGGCGGGCTGCCCGTGGCTGCCCAAGCAGCTGTACGAGCAGCCGACGGCGCACATGCTGAGCCTAGACCTCGCCGGCGGCGTGAGCCTGGAGAAGGGCTGCTACGTCGGCCAGGAGATCTTCATCCGCGCCCACCACCGCGGCCAGGCCAAGAAGCGGGCCTTCATCATCGAGGGCCCGGGCGACCCGCCGCCGGACGGGACCGAGATCCTGGCCGAGGCCCACGGCGGCCAGGTCGCCGGCAACGTCCTGTACGGCGCGCGGACGCCGGAGGGCTTCGCCGCCCTCGCGACGCTGCGCAAGGACGCGGCGGCGCAGCCGGTGGAGCTGGCCGACGGCCGCGGCGTGCGGCCCGCGGCGCCGCCGTACGGCCTGCTGGAGCCGCAGTTCGGGCAGCCGCCGGCGGGCAAGGCGGCCGGCCCTGGTTTATAATCTGCCTGCGGCCGATGACGATTTTGGACAGGATTCCTCTTTGCCAGCTGGCGGTCCTGGCCGTCCTGGCGGGGCTGGCGTTCGCCATCGATCCCCAGGCGGGCTGGGCCAGCCTGCTGGCCGGCCTGCTCATCCTGCCCGAAGCCTTCTACGCCCTGGGCGCCCGCGCGGCGCTGGCGGGGCCGGCCGAGGGGCGGGTGTCCCGCGCGATCCGGGTGCGCGGCCTCAAGCTGCTGGCCTCCTTGGCGCTGATGCTGGCGGGCCTCAAGGCCCTCAGCACGATGGCGGCGGACGGCTCGGCGGCGGCGCTGGGCTTCGCCTGGCTGGGGACGCTGACGGCGCTGGCGCTGGTGCCGCTGCTGGCGGGCGGCCTGCGGGCGGCGCGGAGCTAGGAGGGCGACGATGGCAGCCGCAGGCGACAACCTCACGCCGCAGGAGTACATCATCGGCCACCTGGGCAACCTGTCCTACGACTTCAAAGAGGGCCGGTTCCTGACCAACGAAGAGGTGATGGCCCAGCAGGGCAGCTTCTGGACCCTGCATCTGGACTCGCTGTTCATTTCCCTGGCGCTGGGGCTGCTGTCGCTGGGCTTTTTGGCGCTGATCGCGCGGGGCGCGACCAGCGGGACGCCCGGCCGCCTGCAGGGCTTCATCGAGATGCTGCTGCTGTTCATCAAGGACACGGTCGAAAGCCTGTTCCCGCACCCGCCGAAGCTGATCGCGCCGCTGGCGCTGACGATCTTCGTGTGGGTCTTCTTCATGAACTTCATGGACCTGATCCCGGTCGACATCGTCGCGGTGATGGGCGGGCACGCCAAGATCGTCCCGACCACCGACATCAACGTGACCTTCGGGATGGCCTTCACGGTCTTCGCGATGATCGTCTACTTCAACATCCGCTCCAAGGGCCTCGGCGGCTTTCTGCACGAGGTCTGCGTGGCGCCGTTCGGGCCGAAGCTGTTCATCGTCAACATCTTCATGCGCATCGTCGAGGAGCTGGCCAAGCCGATTTCGCTGGGCCTGCGGCTGTTCGGCAACCTGTTCGCCGCCGAGATGATCTTCCTGCTCATCGCGCTGCTGCCGTTCTACCTGCAGTGGACGGCCGGCGGCCCCTGGGCGATCTACCACATCCTGGTGGTGCCGCTGCAGGCCTTCATCTTCACGGCGCTGACGGTGGTCTACCTCAGCATGGCCAGCGAAAAGCACTGAATCGGTAAAATAACCACCCGCCTTCATTCCCCTCATCTGGAGAACCACGCCATGAACATGAAAAAACTCGCGCACGTCGGCCTGCTGGCCATGCTGCTGCTGCCCGCCTCGGCCTGGGCGTCTCCCGAGATCGGAGCCGGGCTCAAGTTCCTCGGGGTCGCGCTCGGCGCCGGCATCGCCGGGATGGGCGCGGCCATCGGCATCGGCCTGCTGGCGAGCAAGCTCATCGAGAGCATCGCGCGGCAGCCGGAGCTCGAGACCAAGCTGCTGGGCCGCTTCTTCCTGACGGCGGGCCTGACCGACGCGGTCCCGATCATCGCGATCGCGGTCGCGCTGCTGGTGCTGTTCGTATTCTAGAGACCGACGGCGCGCGGACAGCGGGCGCGGAGCAGCAGCCATGAACATCAACATGTCGATCATCGGCCAGGCGATCACCTTCGGGATCCTGATCTGGTTCACCATGAAGTACGTGTGGCCGCCGCTGCTGGCCGCGATCGAGAAGCGCAACAAGGAGATCGCGGCGGGGCTGGACGCCGCGGCCGCGGGCCAGGCGAAGCTCGACCAGGCGCAGGAGGAGTACGACAAGCTGCTCGGCGAAGGCCGCGCCAAGCGGGGCGAGCACCTCGCCGAGGGCAAGAAGCGCCAGGACGAGATCATGGCGCGGGCGACCGAGGAGGCGCAGGCGGAGCGCGACCGCATCATCGAGGCCGGCCGCAGCCAGATCGACGACGAGCGCAAGGCGATGGTGCGCGAGCTGCAGGAGTCCTACGCGGTGCTCGTGGTCGAGGGCGCGCGCAAGATCATCCGCCGCGAGATCGATCCCAAGGCCCACGAGGACATCGTGGCCGACCTGGTCAAGAAGCTGTAGCGGTGGCCCTGGAGCCGGCCGAGGCGGCGCGTCCCTACGCGGAGGCCGCGTACGGGCACGCGCGCGGCGCCGACGCGGTGGCGCAGTGGCAGGAGCTGCTGGGCGCTCTGGCGGCGGCGGTCGCGGACGGCGAGCTGATGGACCGTTTGCACGACCCGCGCATCGGCGCGGCGCAGGCCGAGGAGTCCTTCGCGGCGGTCGCGGCGGCGCTCGCGGCGGACGCCGGGGCGCAGGCCGAGCCGTTCAGCAACTTCTGCCGGCAGCTGCACGCGAACGAGCGGCTCGCGGCGGCGGGCGAGATCGTCCGGCTGTACGCCGAGCTGCGCAACAAGGCCGAAAAGCGGCTCGAGGCCGAGATTCGGACGGCGTTCCCGGTGGACAAGAAGACCGAAAAAGAGGTCGCGGCGAAACTGCGGGCGCAGCACGGCGTCGACGAGGTGAAGCTGACGGTGACCGTCGACGAGGAGCTCGTGGGCGGCATGATGGTGATCGCGGGCGATTCCGTGATCGACGGCTCGGTGACCGCCGAGCTCGGGCAGCTGCGCACGGCGCTGCTGCGATAGGAAAAGCAAGAAGGCACACAGGAGACAGGCGCAATGAAGGCACTGACCGCTACTGAGATCAGCGACATCATCAAGGACAAGATCGGCAACCTGGAGCTGGAGAGCCAGCTGCGGAACGAAGGGACGGTCCTGTCGGTGAGCGACGGCATCGTGCGCATCCACGGCCTGTCGGACGCCCAGCAGGGCGAGATGCTGGCGTTCAAGGACGACACCTTCGGCCTGGCGCTGAACCTCGAGCGCGACAGCGTCGGCGCGGTGATCCTGGGCGACTACGGCCACATCTCCGAGGGCGACCGGGTCTCGTGCACCGGCCGGGTGCTGGAAGTGCCGGTCGGCGACAAGCTGGTCGGCCGGCTGATCAACCCGCTGGGCGCGCCGCTGGACGGCAAGGGGCCGATCGAGGCCGACGGACAGGACCCGATCGAGAAGATCGCGCCGGGCGTGATCGCGCGCCAATCGGTGTCGCAGCCGCTGCAGACCGGGCTCAAGGCGATCGACACGATGGTGCCGATCGGCCGGGGACAGCGCGAATTGATCATCGGCGACCGGCAGACCGGCAAGACGGCGCTGGCGGTGGACGCCATCATCAACCAAAAGGGCCAGGACTGCGTCTGCATCTACGTCGCGATTGGCCAAAAAGCCTCGTCGGTGGCGGCGGTGATCGCGCGGCTCGAAGAGCACGGCGCGATGGACCACACCATCGTGGTCTCGGCCTCGGCGGCGGACTCGGCGGCGCTGCAGTACATCGCGCCGTACGCCGGCTGCACCATGGGCGAGTACTTCCGCGACCGCGGCAAGGACGCCCTGATCATCTACGACGACCTGACCAAGCACGCCTGGGCCTACCGGCAGATCTCGCTGCTGCTGCGGCGGCCGCCGGGGCGGGAGGCCTACCCGGGCGACGTCTTCTACCTGCACTCGCGGCTGCTCGAGCGGGCGGCGCGGGTCAACCCCGATTACGTGGAGAAGTTCACCGAGGGCAAGGTCAAGGGCCAGACCGGCTCGCTGACGGCGCTGCCGGTGATCGAGACCCAGGCGGGCGACGTTACCGCCTTCGTGCCGACCAACGTGATCTCGATCACGGACGGGCAGATCTTTTTGGAAACCGACCTGTTCAACGCCGGCATCCGGCCGGCGATGAACGCCGGCCTGTCGGTGTCGCGGGTCGGCGGCGCGGCGCAGCGCAAGGCGGTCAAGAGCCTCGGCGGCGGCGTGCGGCTGGCGCTGGCGCAGTACCGCGAGCTGGCGGCGTTCTCGCAGTTCGCCTCAGACCTGGACGCGGCGACGCGGCAGCAGCTCGACAAAGGCCGGCTGGTGACCGAGCTGATGAAGCAAAAGCAGTACGCGCCGTATTCGGTGGCGCAGCTGACGGTGACGCTGTTCGCGATCGGCAGCGGCCTGCTGGACAAGGTCCCGGTGCCCAAGGCGCTGGAGACCGAAGAGGCGCTGCTCGAGCACATGGCGCTGAGCCACAAGGAGCTGATGGACCAGATCCAGGAGAAGGGCGCGCTGGACGAGGAGATGGAGAAGTCCCTGACGCAGGCGATCACGGACTTCATGGCGGGCCAGGAGGCCTAGGCGGCGGAGCGGCGCGATGGCGGCGGGCAAGGAAATACGGACCAAGATCGCGTCGATCAAGAACACGCAGAAGATCACGCGGGCGATGGAGATGGTGGCGGCGTCCAAGATGCGCAAGGCGCAGGACCGGATGCGGCGCGCCCGGCCCTACGCCGACAAGATCCGCGAGGTCTGCGCCCACCTCGAGCGCGGCAGCCTGGAGTACCGCCACCCGTACACGGTGGAGCGGGACGAGGTCAAGGCGGTCGGCGTGATTGTGATCACCACCGACAAGGGCCTGTGCGGCGGCCTGAACACCAACGCGCTGCGGGCGGTCGCGACGCGCTCCCAGGAATGGGAGAAGGAAGGCAAGAAGATCCGCTACACGGTGTTCGGCAACAAGGGCGCGGCGTTTTTCGGCCGCATCGGCGGCGAGGTGATCTCGCAGGCGACCGCCCTCGGCGACGCGCCGGAGCTCAAGACCATGCTCGGGCCGATCCAGGTGATGACCCAGGCCTTCTTGGACGGCGAGGTCGACGAGGTGCACCTGGGCTACGCGCGCTTCATCAACACCATGAGCCAGGAGAACAGCCTGTACCGGCTGCTGCCGCTGGACCCGGACTTCAACGTCGAGGAGGACGCGGCGGTGGCGCAGAAGGAACTGGCCTGGGACTACCTGTACGAGCCCGGCGCCGAGGCGATCATCGACCTGTTGATGGAACGCTACATCGAGTCGGTGATCTACCAGGCGGTGGCCGACAACGCGGCTTCGGAGCAGGCGGCGCGGATGGTGGCGATGAAGGCGGCCAGCGACAACGCCGGCAACATCATCGACGAGCTGCTGCTGGCCTACAACAAGGAGCGCCAGGCGGCGATCACGACCGAGATATCCGAGATCGTCGGCGGCGCGGCGGCGGTCTAGGAACAGCTAACAAACAACAAGAAACCTGCGAAGGAGGAAAGACGAAAATGAGCGACAGCAAGACGGGCAAGGTGGTGCAGATCATCGGCGCGGTGATCGACGTGGAGTTCCGCGGCCACATGCCGAAGGTCTACAGCGCCCTGCAGGTCAAGGGCGCCGACCTGGTGCTCGAGGTCCAGCAGCAGCTCGGCGACGGCATGGTGCGCTGCATCGCGCTGGGCGCCTCCGAGGGTCTGAAACGCGGCCTCGAAGCGGTGGACACCGGCAAGGCGATCACGGTGCCGGTCGGGGAGAAGACCCTGGGCCGGATCATGAACGTCCTCGGCGAGCCCATCGACGAGAAGGGCGCGATCGGCGAAAAAGAGCGCTGGGAGATCCACCGGCCGGCGCCGGCCTACGAGGAGCTGGCGGCCAACCAGGAGATCCTCGAGACCGGCATCAAGGTCATCGACCTGATCTGTCCCTTCGCGAAGGGCGGCAAGGTCGGGCTGTTCGGCGGCGCCGGCGTCGGCAAGACCGTCAACATGATGGAGCTGATCCGCAACATCGCGATCGAGCACTCGGGCTACTCGGTGTTCTGCGGCGTGGGCGAGCGCACCCGCGAGGGCAACGACTTCTACCACGAGATGCGCGAGTCGAACGTCCTCGACAAGGTGTCGCTGGTCTACGGCCAGATGAACGAGCCGCCGGGCAACCGGCTGCGGGTGGGCCTGTCGGGCCTGACGATGGCGGAGTTCTTCCGCGAGGAAGGCCGCGACGTGCTGCTGTTCGTCGACAACATCTACCGCTACACGCTGGCGGGGACCGAATGCTCGGCGCTGCTGGGCCGGATGCCGTCGGCGGTGGGCTACCAGCCGACGCTGGCCGAGGAGATGGGGGTGCTGCAGGAGCGGATCACCTCGACCAAGAAGGGCTCGATCACCTCGGTCCAGGCGGTGTACGTGCCGGCGGACGACCTGACCGACCCGTCGCCGGCGACGACCTTCGCGCACCTGGACTCGACGGTAGTGCTGTCGCGCAACGTCGCGGAGCTGGGCATCTACCCGGCGGTGGACCCGCTGGACTCGACCTCGCGGCAGCTGGACCCGCTGATCGTGGGCGAGGAGCACTACAACACGGCGCGGGCGGTGCAAAACACGCTGCAGCGCTACAAGGAGCTGCGGGACATCATCGCGATCTTAGGCATGGACGAGCTGTCGCCGGAGGACAAGACCACGGTGTCGCGGGCGCGCAAGATCCAGCGCTTTTTGTCGCAGCCGTTCTTCGTCGCCGAGGCCTTCACCAACGCGCCGGGCAAGTTCGTGTCGCTGAAGGACAACCTGCGGGGCTTCAAGGGCATCGTCGAGGGCGAGTACGACCACCTGCCGGAGCAGGCCTTCTACATGGTCGGGACCATCGAAGAGGCGGTCGCGAACGCGGAGAAGGCGCCGGCCTAGAGCCTGGAGATGGCCGCGACGATCAAGGTCGAGGTGGTGAGCGCCGAGCGCTCGCTGTACTCGGGCGTGGCCGAGATGGTGGTCGCGCCGGCGGCGATGGGCGACGTGGGCATCCTGCCGCGGCACGCGCCGCTGCTGACCGGGCTGCGGCCGGGCATCCTCAAGCTGGTGAGCGGCGAGGACGAGGAGCTGATGTACGTCGCGGGCGGCATCATGGAGGTGCAGCCGGACATGGTGACGGTGCTGGCCGACGTGGCCGAGCGCGGCGAGGACCTGGACGAAGAGCGGGTCGAGGCGGCCCGCAAGGAAGCCGAGGAGATGCTGGCGGACCGCAGCGGCGACATCGACTACGCCAAGGCGCAGGCCGAGCTGGCGAAGGCGGTGGCGCAGCTCGAGCTGCTGCGCAAGCT
>MEIE01000005.1 GCA_001750625.1 Candidatus Amphirhobacter heronislandensis | reverse complement strand
CCAGCTCCTCGGCGTTGATCATCGCGTACAGCGCCCACTTGACCACGTTGAGGAACTCGTCGTCGCCCTGCCGGACCACCGGGCCCAGCGGCTCCTTGGAGATGATCTCAGGCAGGATCATCGCCCGCGCCGGGTTGGCGAGGTCGGTGCGCACCGAGGCCAGCCCCGAGGCGTCGGTGGTGATCACGTCGCAGTAGTTGTTCTCGAAGCCGCGGGTCGCCTCGGTCATGTTGTCGTAGGTGATCTGCTCGTACTCCATGTCGTGCTGGCGGAAGTAGTCCGCCAGGTTGGATTCGGTCGTCGTCCCCGACTGCACGCAGATGCGGGCGCCGTCGAGCTGCAGGACGCTGCTGACGTCCAGGTCCTCGAAGACCATGAAGCCCTGGCCGTCGATGAAGTTGTAGTAGGTGAAGTTCAGCCCCAGCGAGGCGTCCCGCGTCAGGGTGTGGGTCGAGTTGCGCGCCAGCAGGTCGACCTCGCCCGAGGCCAGGGCCTCGAAGCGCTCCTTGGCCGTCAGGTTGACGAAGCGCACCTTGTCCTGGTCGCCGAGGACCGCGGCCGCCAGCCCCCGGCAGAAGTCGGCGTCCAGGCCCTGCATGACGCCGTTGTCGTCCGGGGCGGAAAAGCCGGTCAGCAGGCCGGAGACGCCGCAGATGAGCTCGTCCCGGTCCTGGATCAGTTTCATGGTCTGCGCGCCGGCGCCGGGCGCCGCCGCGAGGGCCGCCAGGCAGAGTCCGCGCAGCGCGAGGCGGATGGAGAGGGTTTTCATGCCGCTGATTTTATTATTTCCCTATGCAGAACCGGGCGAAGATCTCGCCGAGCAGGTCCTCGACGCCCACCGCGCCGGTGATCGTCCCCAGCCGCTCCTGGGCGCGCCGCAGCTCCTCGGCCGCCGCCACCAGCTCGCCGCCGGCCGCCGCCGCCGCCAGCGCCGCCGCGGCCTCCTCGAGGGCCCGGACGTGCCGCGCCCGCGCCAAGAAGGCCGGCTCGTCGCCTCCGCCGCGCCCCAGCGCCCGCGCCAGCGCCCGCCGCAGGGCGGGCAGGCCGGCGCCGGTCTTCGCCGCCACCGGCACCTTTTTGCCGCCGGCCCGCGGCCGCTGCGGCAGCAGGTCGATCTTGTTGAGCGCGAGGACGTCGTGCGCCGCCGCCGCCGGCCGCTCGTCCCGGACGTCCTGGACCAGGACCACCACGTCGGCCTCCTCCTGCCGCCGCCGGGCGCGCCGCATGCCTTCGCGCTCGACCTTCGAGCCGCCGTCGCGCAGCCCCGCGGTGTCGTAGACCGTCGCGGCGACGCCGTCGATCTCCACCGTCGCCGTCACCACGTCGCGGGTGGTCCCGGGCCGGCCGTCGACGATCGCCGCGTCCCGGCCCGCCAGCGCGTTCAGCAGGCTCGACTTGCCCGCGTTCGGCCGCCCGACCAGCGCGATGCTCGCGCCTTCCTGGCAGGCCGCCGCCCGCCGGCATTCGGCCAGCAGCGCCGCGGCGCGCGCGCTCAGGCGCTTGAGGTCGGCGCGCAGGCGGCGCTGGTGTTTGCCGCCGAAGTCCACGTCCTCGCCGAAGTCGATCGCGGCCTCGAGCTGGCCCCGCGCCGCCAGCAGCTCGGCGCCGAGGCCGTCGAGGGCGGCCCGCAGGGCGCCGCCCATGCTCGCCGCCGCGAGCCGCGCGGCGCGGGCGCTGGTCGCGTTGATCAGGTCCGCGATGCCCTCGGCCTGGGTCAGATCGATCTTGCCGTTGCCGAAGGCCCGCAGCGCGAACTCGCCGGGCTCGGCGAGCCGGGCGCCGAGCTCGATGCAGCGCGCGAGCAGGGCCTGCAGCACCGCGGTCCCGCCGTGGCCATGCAGCTCGAGCATGTCCTCGCCGGTGAAGGAGCGCGGCGCGCGGAAGGCCAGCACCAGGCCTTCGTCGATGACGCCGCCGTCGGCGGCCAAAAAGCGGCGGCGGTTGACGCGGCCGGGCCGGGGCGGCCGGTCGAGCAGCCGCTTCGCCAGCGCCGCGGCGCCGGTCCCCGACAGGCGCACGATGCCGATGGCGCCCTTGCCCTGGGCCGTCGCCGCGGCCGCGATCAGCTCGCCGCTATTTGCGCCGCGGGCCGTCAATGCTGCGGGTGATCTGCCACTGCTGGGCGATCGAGAGCGCCGTGTTGGCGATCCAGTAAAGCACCAGCCCCGAGGGCATGATGATCGAAAAGGCCGCGAAGCCCACCGGCATGATTTTCATGATCATCGCCTGCGTCGGGTCCGTCGGCGCCGGATTGAGCTTGAACTGGCCGTACATCGCCACGCCCAGCAGCAGCGGCAGCACGTAGAAGGGGTCCGGGCTCGACAGGTCGCCGATCCACAGCCCCAGCGGCGCCTGGCGCAGCTCGACCGCTTCGAGCAGCATCCAGTACAGGGCGATGAAGACCGGAATCTGGATCAGGATCGGCAGGCAGCCGCCGAAGGGGTTGATCTTCTCCTTGCGGTACAGCTCCATGGTCGCCTTTTGGAACTCCTCGCGCTTGTCCTTGTAGCGCTCGCGGATCGCCTGCAGCTGCGGCGTGACCTTGCGCAGCCGCGCCATCGAGCGGTAGGACTTCGCCGACAGCGGGAAGAACACCAGCTTGATCAGCACCGTCAGCAGCACGATCGCCAGCCCCCAGTTGCCGACGCCCTGATGGATCAGGTCCAGCAGGGAGAACAGCGGCGCCGCCAGCAGCGTCAGCCAGCCGTAGTCCACCGCCAGGCTCAGGTTGCGGCCCAGCTCCTCGTCGATGTTCTTGAGGATGCGCTGCTCCAGCGCGCCGGCGTACATGACCTGGGCGACGGTCGCGGCCGCCCCTGGTGGGACCGGCGCCAGCGGCCGGATGATGCCGATCGCCACGTCGCCGTTCGGCAGGTTGCGCATCGAGTTCTCCCGCGCCTCGCCGCTGTCCAGCCACACCGCCATGAAATAGCGCTGGATGAAGCCGATCCAGCCGTCCTCGACCCGCTTCGGATAGCTGTCGCTGAACTCGTCGAAATCGAATTTCTGGTACTTGTCTGCTTCGGTGTAGATCGCCGCGCCGTAGAAGGAGGGGATGGTCGAGGCGTACGACAGCGGCTCGGCGCCGTCCCGGATGAACTGGTAATAGACGTGGCCAGCTATCTGATTTTGCGAATTGTTTTCAACGACGTGCACCACCGACAGCTGGTAGGGCTCGGGCGTCAGGACGTAGCTGCGGGTGATCCGGACGCCGCCGCCGGTCCAGACGCTCGCCGCCTGCCCGGGGCTGGACAGATCCTCGCTGTAGCGCCAGCCGGCGTCCTGATGCGTCGGCAGGCCGTCGCCCAGCAGCCCGGTCTGCGGATACAGATGGTGCGAGGGCGTGTCCAGGAACAGCGGCAGCGGCGGGCCGTTGAGGCTCACCCGGTGCATCGGCATCTCCAGCCGCACGAGGTCGCCGCCGGCGTTGAAGCTGGCGCTGACGGTCTCGTTGGCGATCGTCGCCACCACCGCGGCCGGGGCGGCGGCGGCGGGCGCCGGCGTCGCGGCCGGCAGCTCGTCTTCGGGGTCGGACGCGGGCGTCGTCAGCTGCTGGGTCACCTCGGGGACGGCTTCGTCGCTCGCGGCCGGGGCCGGGGCGGCGGCCGCGGGCGGGCGGGCCGCGGCTTCGCTCGGGGGCGAATCGCCCACCAGGATGTCCTCGATGCGCTCCTGCTGGTGCGCCACCCAGCGCTGGTACAGCAGCAGGCAGCTGAAGGCGAAGGCCCCCGTCACCAGCAGCCGCATGAAGTCCCGGTTCATCGTTCTTTGCGCTTCGCCAGCTTCTCCAGCAGGCCGCGGCACTCCGCCGCCGCCGCCCGGGCGTCGTCCTCAGTGCGGCAGTCGGCCCGCAGCACCACCGCCAGCATCATGCCCGCCAGCTTCCCCTTGCGGAGCCGGAACTGCTCGCGGACGCGCCGCCGGATTCGGTTGACCTGGACGATATTGCCGGCGCGCTTCTTGCTGACCGCCATGCCCAGCCGGGCCGGGCCGGCGCCCGAATCGAGGTAGTGGATGCGCAGGAGCCGTCCATTGATGGCGCTGCCCTTGGCGAAAACGTCCGCGAAATGCCGTCCGCGCAGGCGATGGTCCCGCCAGGGGGACAATATGTCAGACGGCCAGGCGCCTGCTGCCTTTGCGGCGGTGGGCGTTGATGATGGCGCGGCCGCTTTTGGTCCGCATGCGCTTGCGGAAGCCATGCTTGCGCTTGCGCTTGACGCGCGAGGGCCGGTAAGTGAGGTGTGCCATGTCAGATGCTCTGCCGCCGCTTATTATATATGATGCAGGATCTGGCCGAAGAATTTCTGGGTCCGCTCGTTGGTCGGATGCTTGAAAAACTCCTCGACCTTGCCCGGCTCGCTGCACTCGACGATGCTGCCTTCGTCCATGAAGATCACGCAGTCGGCGACCTGGCTGGCGAAGCCCATCTCGTGGGTCACCACCAGCATCGTCATGCCCTCGCGCGCCAGCTCGGCCATCACGTCCAGGACCTCGGAGATCATCTCCGGGTCCAGCGCCGAGGTCGGCTCGTCGAACAGCATGATCTTCGGGTTCATGCACAGCGCCCGCGCGATCGCGACCCGCTGCTGCTGGCCGCCGGAGAGCTGGCCGGGATACTTGTGCGCCTGCTCGGGGATCTTGACCCGCTCGAGGTAGTGCATCGCGGTCTCGGTCGCCTTGGCCTTGGGCTCCTTCTTGACCCACACCGGCGCGAGGATCAGGTTGTCGAGGATGGTCAGATGCGGGAACAGGTTGAAGTGCTGGAAGACCATGCCGACGTCCCGGCGGACCTCGTCGATGCTCTTGAGGTCCTCGGTCAGCTCGGTGCCGTCGACGATGATGCTGCCCTTTTGGTGGTGTTCGAGGCGGTTGATGCAGCGGATCAGGGTCGACTTGCCCGAGCCGGAGGGGCCGCAGATCACGATCTTCTCGCCCACCTTGACGTCGAGGTCGATGTCGCGCAGCACGTGCAGCTGCGGGCCGAACCATTTGTTCAGGCCCCGGATCTGGATGATGGACTCCGCGCTTTTTTCCTGCGCGCCGCCGCCGTTCGCTTCGGTCATGTCAAGTGCTTCCCGCCGGCCGATTCTATTACGTCCGGCCTCAGTCCTGCTGCGCCCGCCGCGCCGCGAGCGAGGTGTCCAGCCGCCGCTCCAGCCCCCGCGAGTACAGCGACATGCTGTAGCAGAAGAAGAAGAAGGTCGCCGCCGCGAAGATGTAGCCCTCCGCCTCGTAGCCCTTCCACTGCGACGAGCGCGCCGCGACCTGGATGATGTTCAACAGCTCCAGCAGGCCGATGATCAGCACCAGCGAGGTGTCCTTGAACAGCTGGATGAAGGAGTTCATGATCGCCGGGATCGAGATCTTCAGCGCCTGGGGCAGCGTGATGAGGATGGTGCTCTTCCAAAAGCCGAAGCCCAGCGCCTCGGCGGCCTCGTACTGCCCCCGCGGCACCGCGCTCAGCCCGCCGCGGATCGCCTCGGCGGTGTACGCCGACTGGAAGATCGTGATCGCGATGATCGCGCGCACGACCTTGTCGATCTCGGTGCCGATGGGGAAGAAGTAGGGCAGCATGACCGAGGCGATGAACAGCAGCGTGATCAGCGGCATGCCCCGGAACATCTCGATCCACAGCACCGCGTAGCCCTTGACCACCGGCATGCGCGAGCGCCGCGCCAGCGCCAGGCACACGCCCAGCGGGAAGGCCGCGATGATGCCGAGCGACGCCAGCACCAGCGTCAGGGTCAGGCCGCCCCAGTCGGCGGTCTTGGCCTCCGGCAGCCCCAGCCAGGCGCCGTTCAAAAGGGCGTAGGCGACGAAGGGGTAGACGACCAGCGCGCCGGCCGCGATCTGGTAGCGCTGCTTGTGGCTGAACATCGGCAGCGCCAGCGCCGCGATGATGCCCAGCGCCAGGACGAAGGCCAGCACCGGCCGCCAGGCCTGGTCGAAGTTGCGCGTGTACCACAGCCCGAACAGGAACTGCGGCCAGCGGATCTTGACGAAGGTCCAGCAGGCGCCGGGCGCGTCGACCTTCTCGCCGTGCTCGTCGACGTACTTGCAGGCGTCCGAATCGGTGCCGGAGAAGGTCGCCTCGAACACCGCCCAGTTCAGGGCCGGCGGCACCAGCTGCCACAGCAGCAGCGCCGCGAGGAGGGTCAGGATCGTGTTGGTCGGCGACGAGAACAGGTTGACGTGCAGCCAGTGCAGCGCGGGGTGGCGGTGGCTGATGCCGTCCATGTCAGCGCTCCTGGATCTGCACGCTGCGGTTGTACAGGTTGGTCGCCAGCGAGGTCAGCGCGTTGATGGTCTCGTAGACCACGATGGTCATGAAGACGATGATCAAAGCCTGGCCGGTCTGGTTGAGCGCGATCCCCAGCCAGATGTTGGTGATGTCCGGATAGCCCACCGCCACCGCCAGCGAGGAGTTCTTCGTCAGGTTCAGGTACTGGCTGATCGTCGGCGGGATGATCACCCGCAGCGCCTGCGGCAGGACCACCAGCTTCATGCGCAGCACCCGGCTCAGGCCCAGCGCCATGCCCGCCTCGCTCTGCCCCGGATTCACCGACAGGATGCCGCCGCGGACGTTCTCGGCGATGTAGGTCGAGGTGTAGACCGTCAGGCCGAACCACAGCGAGATGATCTCCTTGGTCGGCCGCATGCCGCCGCGGTAGTTCAGGCCCTTCTTCTCCGGCAGGTCGACCCCGACCTGGTCGCCGAAAAAGAACATGAAGGCGGCCAGCGCCAGCACGAAGATCCCCACGATGTAGGTGCCGGTCGGCAAGCCCACGCCGGTCTCCATCCGCCGCCGGTGGGCGTGGCGCGCCAGCATCACCGCCGCGACCGCCGCGACCGCCAAGAACGCCGCCAGCGCCCAGCCCGCCGAGCCCGCCAGCGTCGGCGCCGGCAGGTAGATGCCCGCGCTGTTGATCACCATGCCGCCGGTGAGGATGCTCTCGCGCACCGGCGGCAGGCTGTTGTAGATCGGCGGGAAGAAGGCGAAGTGCCAGAACAGCAGCTGCAGCAGCAGCGGCGTGTTGCGGAAGATCTCGACGAAGCCGGTCGACAGCTTGCGCAGCAGGAAGTTCGGCGACAGCATGGTCACGCCCAGCGTCAGGCCGAGGATGGTCGCGGTCGGGATGCCGAGCAGGGTGATGATGATGGTGTTCTGGACGCCGATGATGAAGACGTCCCAGTAGACCGATTCGCCCAAGGTGAAGTCCCAGAACGGGAAGAAGTTCAGCGGGATGGCGAAGGTCGCCGTCTCTTCCAAAAAAGCAAAGCTGGTCTTGATGCTGCGGTCGCGCAGGTTCGCGACCGTGTTGCTCACCAGCACGTACAGCAGGTACAGCGTGCCGACCACCACCATGGCCTGGTAGAAATAGCCGCGCGTGCGCGGCCGCCGCCACCAGGGCGCGGCCTTGGGGTCTGGGGCTGGTCGTTCAGGCATGATGGTCCAGGCCATAAAAAAGCGGCCCGCCTGCGCGGGCCGCCCGCCGCCGCCCCGCGGGGCGGCGGCCAGTCAGATGGGACCGCATGCTGCCCATGACAGCGCGGTCCGCCGCGCCGCTGCTACCGCAGGGGCGGCGCGTACAGCAGGCCTCCTTTGGACCACAGCGCGTTCGGCGTGCCTTCGCGGTTGATGCCGAGCGGGGTGTTCGCGCCCACGTGGCGCTCGTAGGACTCGCCGTAGTTGCCGATCGTCTTGACGACGTTGTACAGGCAGGCGTCGTCCAGCTTGGAGCTGATCAGCTTGCACATGCCGCCTTCGGTGCCGACCAGGCGCTTGATCGCCGGGTCAGCGTCCGCGTTGCCGCGGTGCTGGTCGACGTTGGCCTGGGTGATGCCGAGCTCTTCGGCGTTGAGCACCGCGTACAGCACCCACTTCGCCAGGTTGAAGAACTCGTCGTCGCCCTGCCGGACCACCGGTCCGAGCGGCTCTTTCGAGATGACTTCAGGCAGGATGACCGCGTCCGAGGGGTTCGACAGCTCCGAGCGGATCGACGCCAGCTGGGACGTGTCCGAGCTCAGGACGTCGCAGTAGTTGTTCTCGAAGCCCTGGGTCGTGTCCGGCGAGGTGTCGTAGGCGATCTGCTCGTAGCTCATGTTGTTGGTCCGGAAGAAGTCCGCCATGTTCGCTTCGGTCGTGGTGCCCGACTGCACGCAGACGCGCGCGCCGTCAAGGTCCAGGGCGCTGCTGACGCCGAGGCTCTTGTAGACCATGAAGGCCTGGCCGTCGATGAAGTTGTAGTAGGTGAAGTTCAGGCCCAGCGACGCGTCGCGCGTCAGCGTGTGCGTGGTGTTCCGCGACAGCACGTCGACCTCGCCCGAAGCCAGGGCCTCGAAGCGCTCCTTGGCCGTCAGGTTGACGAAGCGCACGTTGCCGTTCGGGCCCAGGATCGCCGCGGCCAGGCCGTAGCAGTAGTCCGCGTCCAGGCCCTGCATGCGGCCGCTGTCGTCCGGAGCCGAGAAGCCGGCCAGTCCGCCGGAGACCCCGCAGACCAGCTCGTTCCGGCCCTTGACCGAGTCGATGGTCTGGGCGGACGCCGCGCCCGCCGCGGCCATGCCGGCCGCCAGGACGCTGATGATGATGGATTTTTGTTTCATTTTCCCCTCTGTCCGTAGGTGGATTGGATAGGTTGCGGCGTATTTTACGCCAAATGCCCCCGAAACCGGCGGCCAGGGCGGCCGGGCCGGCTCAGCGCCACAGGTCGCGGCTGAACAGCAGCAAAAACAGCAGAAACTCCAGCCGGCCCATGATCATCGCCAGCGAGCAGATGTCGGTCGCCAGCGGGTTGAGGATGGCGTAGTTGGCGCCCGGGCCGACCGCGCCGAGGCCGGGGCCGGTGTTGCTGACGCTCGCGACCGCCGCCGACAGGCTGGTGACCAGGTCGATGTTCGCGTCGCTCGCGAGCAGCAGCAGCGTCACGACCACGATCGTCGCCGCGTAGGTCATCATGAAGAACAGGATCGAGGACACCACCTTGTCGGAGACGATGCCGCCGCCGATCTTGACCTGGGTGTAGGAGTAGTGGTGCAGCATGCGCACCTGCTCGACCTTGGTGCGGCGGAGGAAGGTCAGCGCCCGGACCATCTTGACGCCGCCGCCGGTCGAGCCGCTGCACGAGCAGAAGTTCGCCAGCAGCAGGATCAGCAGGCTCAGGTGCAGCGGCCACGCGGCGTAGAAGTCGCTGCTGACGTAGCCGGTGGTGGTGATGATCGAGACCGTGTTGAAGACGCCGTGGCGCAGCGCCTCGCCGCCGCTGGCGTAGACGCCGCCGTAGTGCAGCGCCAGGCTGACGAACGCGGCGGCGGCCACCGCGGTGAAGATGTAGGGCAGCAGCTCGACGTCGTTGCGGTAGCCCGCGAAGTAGTAGGACAGGCGGCCGCGCAGCCGCGCCAGCCCGCCGGCGCCCAGCCGCGGCGAGCGCTCCGGCCGCCTGAGCCGCTGGACCAGCAGGATGTGGGTCGCGAAGTTGAAGCCGGCCAGCAGCATGAAGAAGATCGCGATCGCCTCGATCGTCCGCGAATCGAAATGGCCGAAGCTCGCGTCGTAGTTGCTGAAGCCGCCCAGCGCCAGGGTGGTGAAGGCGTGCACGGTCGCGTCGAGCTCGTTCATGCCCGCGAGCCAGTAGCACAGCCCGCACAGCGCCGTCAGCGAGGCGTAGATCAGCCACAGGCCGCGCGCGGTCTCCGCGATCTGCAGCGACAGGTCGCTGTCCTTGTTCGGGCCGGTGATCTCCGAGCGCATCATCTGCCGGCCGCCGAGGCCGATGTTAGGCAGGATCGCCACCGCCAGCACGATCAGGCCCATGCCGCCCAGCCAGGACATGATGCCGCGCCACAGCTTGACCGAGTCCGGCAGGTACTCGATGCCGCTGAGCACGGTCGCGCCGGAGGCCGTCAGGCCCGAGACCGCCTCGAAATAGGCGTCGGTGAGCGACTGGTCGGTGTGGTCGAGCAGCGGAATCGCGCCGAACAGCGGCAGCGTGAACCAGATGAGGATCACCAGCAGCGAGGCGTGCCGCGGCTTGAAGTTCTGCTGGGCGCGGCGGCCGAAGTACCAGCACAGCAGGCCGGCGCCGATCGCCAGCGCCGCCGGCGCGAGGAAGGTCAGCGGGTCGAAGCCGCCGATCGCGGCCAGGGCGGCCGGCGGCAGCATGCTCGCGCCGAACACCGTCAGCACCTTGCCGTAAGGGCTGACCATGCTCGACTGGAGCCGGAAGAATTTCGGGATGCCCGGCACGGGGAGCTTCCTCAGACGTAGAAGGGCACGTCCAGCAGGCGGTTGACGCTGCGGCTGTCGCCGTCGGTCACATAGACGATGATGCGGTCGCCGGCCTTGACGACCTGCTGGCTGTCGGCGAACAGCTGGCTGGCCCGGCCGCCGCCGTCGCGCTTGGAGCGGGAGCTCAGGACGCAGGGAACGACGTTGGCGGGCCAGTCGATGCCCGCGAAGGCCGAGCCGACGATCGGGGCCTGGTCGTTGACGCTGAACTCGACCAGCTGGGCGCCGTGGTCGCCGACGTGCTGGATGCTTTCGCGGCTGCGCTCGCTCATTTCTTTGAGCATCGTGCCGATGGTGATGTTCGCCGGCGACAGCACCGTGTCGATGCGGTGGTGGAAGAGCACGTCGTTGTAGGAGTTCTGCTGCACCAGCACCGCGGCCTTGCGGCAGCCCATGTCCTTCGCCAGCAGCGCCGACAGGATGTTCTCCTCGTCCCGGCCGGTGACCGCGCAGAAGTAGTAGGCGTCCTCGATGTTCTCGTTGCGCAGGATGTTGGCGTCGGTCGGGTTGCCGTGGTCGACGACCGTCTGGTTGAGGTGCTGGATCATCTCGGCGCAGGCGGTCTGGCTGGGCTCGATCATCGTCACGCTGTAGCGGCTCTCGATCCGCTGCGCGATCGCCCGCCCGACCGTCGTGCCGCCGGCGATGAAGACCTTGCGGCTGTCGCTGCGCTGGTCGCCGCGCAGCCGGTTGACCGCGCTGATGCCTTCGTCCCGCTGCGAGACCACCACCAGCTCGTCCTGCTCCCGCAGCGCGAGCTCGTCGGCGACCGGCAGGTGCTCCCGGTCCCGGATCGCGGCGGCCACCCTGAAGGCCTTGGGGTCGCCGGCGCCGCGCAGCTCGGCCAGGGTCCGGCCGGCGAGGCCGTCGTCCTCGCCGACGCCGATGACGAAGACGTTGACGCTGTTGTTCCAGTAGCTGTGGACGGCGCGGGTGCCGGTGAACTGCAGGATCTTGACGAACTCCTCGGCGACCATCTCCTCGGGGTTGTAGCCCAGCGTCACGCCGAACTTCGCCAGCAGCTCGCGGTCGGCGACCAGCTCCTGGCTGCCGAGCTTGGCGATGCGCACCGCGCGGCTCGACTCGAACAGCGTGCTGCAGATGTGGCAGGCCGCCAGGTTGGTGATGTCGTGGTTGGTCAGCGCCAGGATGGCGTCGGCGTCCTCGCAGCCGGCCTTGCGCAGCAGCGCGGGCGAGGTCGCGTCGCCGGTCAAAAAGCGCGCGTCGATGTTGCGGTCGCGCAGCGCGCTGACGTTGTCGGGGTCGACGTCGACGATCGTCAGGATCGCCTTGGTCTTCGCCAGGCTCTCGGCGATGCTGCCGCCGAAGCGCCCCGCGCCGAGGATGACGATGCGGTCGGTGCTGTGCTCGGCCATCGCCGCCTCACTCCCGGACCGCGCCGGCGCTGCGGACCACCCACTTGGCCGTCGTCAGGCCCTCGAGGCCCACCGGGCCGCGGGCGTGGAACTTGCCGGTCGAGATGCCGGTCTCGGCGCCGAGGCCGTACTCGTAGCCGTCGGCGAAGCGGGTCGAGGTGTTCACCAGCACCGAGCTCGAGTCCACCTCGCGGCAGAAGCGCTGCTGCTCGGCGGCGTCTCCGCTCACGATGCAGTCGGTGTGGTGCGAGCCGTAGCGGTTGATCCAGGCGATCGCCGCGGCGGTGTCCGGGACGATTTTGCACGACAGGACCAGGTCGAGGTACTCGCGGCCCCAGTCCTCCTCGGCCGCCGCCTCGGCCGCGTCGCCAAGCAGCGCCCGGGTCGCTTCGCAGCCGCGCAGGACGACGCCTTTTGCCGCGAGCTCGGCCGCCAGCGGCGGCAGCAATGCGGCCGCGGCGTCCTCGTGCACCAGCAGCGACTCGGCCGCGTTGCAGGTGCTCGGATTGCCGATCTTGGCGTTGACGGCGATGCGCCGCGCCATCGCGAGGTCGGCGCTGGCCGCGACGTAGACGTGGCAGTTGCCGTCGAGGTGGGCGAGCACCATGCAGCGCGCGGTCTCCTTGACCTTGCGCACCAGTCCCGGCCCGCCGCGCGGGATCACCATGTCGATGCGGGGGTCGGCTAAGATGGCGTCCAGCGGCGCCCGGTCGGCGGTCGGCAGCATCGCGACCGCCGCCGGCAGGCCGGCTTCTTTCAGCGCCCGGTCCATCTGGGCGGCGATCAGCAGGTTGCTCTGCAGCGCCTCCTTGCCGCCGCGCAGGATGGCGGCGTTGCCGGACTTGACGCACAGCGCGGCGCCGTCGGCGGTCACCGCCGGCCGCGATTCGTAGATGAAGCAGATCACCCCCAGCGGCACCCGCATGCGCGCCGTGGTGATGCCCGAGGGCTGCTCGCTTTCATCGAAGACGCCGCCGATGGGGTCGGGCAGGGCGCGCAGCGCCCGCAGCGACGCCAGCATGCCGTCGTAGTGGCGGCCGTCGAGGCGCAGGCGCCGCAGCAAGGGCGCGCTCAGGCCGTCGGCCTCGGCCCGGGCGCATTCGGCGGCGTTGGCCTCCTGGATCTCGGCCCGCGCCTGCTCGAGGTTGGCCTCGAAGCGCTCGATGGCATCGTCGCGCTGAGCGGCGGCCGAGCTGGCCAGGGGCCCCTTGGCGGCGACGAGGGCGTCGAGCGCCGCGGCGGGGTCAGCTGCGGATGAGCTTGCGGACGAGGCGGCCATGCTTGGCGGCATAGATGAAGGCGGCGCAGAAGCGTTCGAGGATGAGCCAGATGTCGCCGCCGGGGCCGAGCAGGCCCTTGGCGGCAAGGTCGGCACGGCTTAAAGCGGCGTTCAATTCTAATAAATGCGCGGGCGGCATCCGCCGCGCGAGGTCCTGCATCGCCCGCCGCGTCGCCGGCGGGAAAAAGCCCCAGGCCTTGGTCCGCTCCTGCATCGCCCGCATCGCCCGGATCTGCGAGGCCAGGCTCCAGACCACGAGGGTCGGCTCCTCGCGGGTCGCGCGGAAGTGCCGCAGCGCCCGGATGGTCCGGCGGGCGTCGCAGCGCGCCAGGTGGCCGTTGAGGCTGAAGACGCTGTCGATGCTGTGGTCGGCGCCGTCGCCGCCCTGCAGCTCGGCCAGGCCCACCGGCTCCTCGCCGTGCCGCAGCAGCAGCTTCTCGAGCTCCATCGCGGCCATGTCGGGGTTGCCCTCGTGCAGCTCGGCCAGCAGGCCGGCGGCCTCGCGGTCGAGCCGCAGGCCCAGGCGCGTCGCGCGGGATTCGATCCAGCCCGCGAGCCGGGCCGCCGGGATCTCGGCGAGGTTGACCCGCGTGAAGGCCTCCTCGAGCCGCGCGGGATTTTTCCAGTTCCGCGGCCGGCTCAGGCCGGCGCAGCCGACCAGCAGCCTGACATTGTTCGCGGCGGCCGTTTCGGCGAGCTCGACGAGCTCGGCCGCGGCCTTTTCGGCGATCTCGCCGGGATACAGCAGCTCGACCAGCACCGACGAGCTGAACAGGCTGCCGGTCGCGGCGACGGCGGCGGCCTCGGCGACCGCGTCCTTGGCGTCGCCGAAGAACAGGTGCCGCTCCTCGCAGGCGAAGGCGGCCCGCAGCGCGTCGCGGTCCTGGCCCTGCAGGTAGGGCTGGTCGCTGGTGACCAGGTAGGCCGGGGCCAGCTCGTCCTCGGCGAGGTGCCTCCCAAGCTTTTCGCTGTCGATCACAGGCCGCCGAGCCGCCGCCGCAGGTCCACGAGCAGGTAGTCGATGCCGCGCAGCCGCGCCTGCTCGATGAAGCGCTCGTCGCTCAGCAGGTTGGCGCGGTGCAGGGTCTCGTCGTTGTCGAGGACCTGGCTGGCGCTGAAGTCGCCGCGGTGCAGCTCGGCGCCGTTCTCGTACAGGACGTAGCTGAGCTCGTAGCGCAGCTCGCGCTTGGTCGCGTGGCCCTTGATGACGCGCGAGGCGAGGCCGCTGCTGAAGCCCTCGTCCAGCCGCAGCCGCATCGGCCGGCCGCCGGCCGCCTCGAGGCGGGCGATGCGCAGCCGCAGGTCGGCGGCCAGCGCGGGGCTGTCGGCGTCGATCTCGAAGGGCCCGGCGCCGAGGCCGCGCGGGTCGTAGGCCTGCAGGCCGCAGCCCGCCAGCAGCAGCGCCGCCGCCAGCAGCGCGCGCCTCATCGCGCCGGCCCCAGGACGAAGTTGATCACCGTCTCGTGCGGCCGCTCGACGTGCTCGGTCCGGAGGATGCGCTCGCCCGGCCGCGGGTAGCTCGGGTAGCCGCGGTCATGGACGTATCTTGCCATCTCCCGCCGCGCCAGCCGCTTGGCCTGCGCCGCGGCCAGGCCGGCCTCGTGCTCGGTGACGAGCCGCTTGGCGCCGTTTTCCTGGATGATGCAGGTTTGCCGCGCCCGCGCTTTGCCCTTGCGCGCGGCGACCTGCGGCCAGGGCGCGTCGAGCGGCTGGCCCTTGAAGCCGGCCGCGGCCCACAGCTCGGCCGTCAGGCCCGGGAGCAGGGGGTGCGCCGCTAGCAGCAGGGCGCGCGCCGCCTCGCGGGCGAAACCCGCGTCCGCGGCGTCGGCCGGGTCGCATGCGGTCTCGAGCAGCGCGGCGAGCTCGCGCAGGCGCGGCAGCGCGCGCTGCGGCTCGGGGACGCCGTGGCGCCGGTCCAGGCCGTAGCAGGAGCCGAGCGCCTGCAGGACGCGCCGCAGCTCGTCGCGGCGCGGATCGGCGGGGTCCGGGCGCGCGCCGGCGCGGATGACCGCGTCCTTGCGCGCGAACAGGTCGCGCAGCGCGCCGGTGAAGCCGAGCAGCAGCTCCATGCGCTCGGGGTCGAGGTGGTTGACCAGCCGGTCCATCTTGCTTTCGTCGATGAAGCCGCACAGCCGGTCCATCCGCGCCGGCGGCAAGAAGCGCAGCAATGGCGGCCGCGGCCGCGCCTCCTCGCGCAGCCTCCTGAGCTCGACCGCGTCCAGCAGCCGCGCCAGTTTGTTCTCCTTCGCGGCCGGCACGAAGCCGCACAGCCGCGCCATGCGCCGCTCGTCGACGAAGGCCGTCAGCCGGACCCAGCCGTCCGCCGGCAGGGCGGCCGCCGCCTGCCGCAGGCTGGCGAGCTCCTTGGCGTCGAGCACGGCCAGCAGGCGCCGGCGCAGCCCGGCGTCCGGCTCGCCGGCCGCCAGCGTCCCGAACAGGCGCTCCGCCGGCATGATCTTCTCCAGCAACGGCAGCCGCGCCAGCGCGCCGCGCGCCGCCCGCAGGCGCCGCAGCGCCGCCTCGCCCACCAGCTTCGCCGCCCGCGCCCGCCTGGCCGCCGGCAGCTTGCCGGCGAGCAGCGCGGCGAACTCGTCCTCGTCGAGCAGGCCGCCGCGCATGCGCGCCAGCCCGTCTTCGCCGGCCAGCTCCCTGGCCGCCTTCATCTTCGCGCCGGCGAGCTTGCCCTGGCGCAGCCGTTTCCACTCGCCGCGGTCGAGCAGGCCGCCGCGCAGGCGCTGGACGTCGGCGTCGCGCAGCACCGTCCGCGCCTTGCGCTCGGCCGCGAGCCGCTGCTCCTGCCGCAAAGCGTCCACCAGTTCGAGCGGGGTCAGGATCTTTTCCTGCAGCTCGGCGACGGCGGCCGCGTCGGCCGGGTCGGCGCCGCTGGCGCGCAGCTTCGCGAGCAGCGCCGCCGGCCAGTGGCGCTGGACCTGGCCCAGGCGCTTGGCGGGCAGTTCGCCGCGCAGCAGGGCGGCGAACTCGTGCCGCTCGAGCAGGCCGTCCCGCAGCCGCCGCAGCTCCAGCGCGTCGAACTCTGCCGCCGCCGCGGCCTGCTCGGCCGGCGTCAGCTCCCCCTTGCGCAGCCGCCGCAGCTGCGCGGCGCTGAACATGCCTTCGCGCAGCCGCGCCAGCTCGCTTACGCCGATGATTTTTTTGACCTTGCGCAGCCGCGCCGCCGGCAGGCGGTCGCGCAGCAGCAGGCCGTATTCCTCGGGGCCCAGCAGGCCCTCGCGCAGCCGGCGCAGCTCCCGCGGGCTCAGCATGTTCGCCACCTTGTCCGCCTTGAGCCCGCGCAGGCGGCCGCGCCGCAGCGCCGCGAGGTCCTTGCCGTCGATGACGCCCTGCAGCGCCAGCAGCCGGCTTTCGTCCCAGTGCAGCGGGTGGCGCGGATCGGCCGCGGTCGCGACGTACAGCCGCAGCAGGTCGGCGCCGTAGGCGTCCAGCAGGCTCGCGACGCTCACCGCGTTGCCGTAGCCCGGCGCCATCGGCAGGCCGTAGTTCAGCACCGTGCCCTGGCACAGCAGCGCGGCGAAGGGCTCGGCCGCGCCGGCCAGCCGGCCCGCCTGCGCCAGCAGCCGCTGGATGACGCGCGCCGTCAGCAGATGGTTGGTGGCGTGCTCGACCCCGCAGCAGTAGTAGTCCACCGGCCGCGCTTTGGCCTTGCCGCGCCACGTCATGTTCTTGCCGCCGGCCGCGAGATGCTGGACCGCGGCGTCGAAATAGCTCGACAGCGTGTCGGCGTCGCGCTCGGCCTTGCCGCCGCAGCGCGGGCAGCGGCAGGCGATGAAGGCCGGGTAGTCGCTCAGCAGCTCCTTGCCTTCGGCGTACTTCGGCGGCATCAGCGGCAGCTCGGCGGCCGGCACCGGCACGGTCCCGCAGGCCTCGCAGTGGACCAGCGGCACCGGATAGCCCCAGCAGTCCTGCTGGCTGATCTTCCAGCCGCGCAGCCGCGCCATCGTCGCCGGCGTGGCATCGACCCCGCGCTCGGCCAGGAAGGCGATCACCTCCTCGGCGACGCCGCGGTCCCAGTCCTGCTTGGCGCGCAGGCTGGCGCCGCCGCCGTCGTTGCCCTCGCGCCGCAGCCTGCTCTTGCGGCGGTTGATCGCCGCGTCCAGCGCGCCGCTGTTGACCGCGCGGCCCTGCTTGTGGACGTAGGGCGAGTTGATCGGGGCGGTCGGGTCGGCGCCGTCCTCGACCGCGACCCGGCGGATCGGCAGGTTGTGGCGCAGCGCGAAATGATGGTTGCGCAGGTCGTGGCCCGGGATGCCCAGCGCCGCGCCGGTGCCGTAGCCCGCGACCACGAAGTTGGTCGCCCACACCGGGATGTGGTCGCCGTTGACCGGGTTGACCGCGTACACGCCGAGCTCGACGCCGTCGCGGCTCTTGTCGTCGCCGAGGCGCTGGTAGGCGTACTCGGGCCGCATCACCTCCTCGCGGAAGGCGCGGACCGCGGCGCTGTCGTGCGCGATGCGCCGCGCCAGCGGATGGTCGGCCGCGACCGCGATGAAGGTCGTCCCGAGCAGGGTGTCCGGCCGCGAGGTGAAGATCTCCAGCGGCTCCAGCCGGCGGTGGGCCGGATCGAAAAGGCCGAAGCTCATGCGCAGGCCGTCCTCGAGGCCGACGCTCTCGCGCTGCATGCTCTTGACGAAGTCGTCCCAGCCGACCAGGCGCTCGAGGCCGGCCAGCAGCCGCTCGCCCAGTTCCACCGAGACCGGGATCTCGTAGGAGCTGGCCTCGCGGATCTCGATCAGCATGCCCGAGAAGAAGCCGCGGCCGTTGACGATCTGCTTGAGCGCCAGGTTGCTCTTGGTCCCCGGATCCCAGTAGGCGTGGCTGTGCGCCTTGGCCTCGTTCAGCGTCGCCGGCCGCTCCCGCCACAGCAGGACGAACAGCTCCTGGATCCACTTGACGTGCGCCGGGTCGCTGGTGTCGAGCATGGCGCCGGGATCGAGCAGCAGGTCGAGGCGCTCGAGCGCGCTGCGGTGCGCGGCGATGGTCCGGCGCACGTAGGTCTGCGGCGCGAGGCCCTCGTTCTTGGCCGCGATGTGCACGCCCGCCCCGAAGCTGTCCCAGCTGGCGCCCGGCTCGACCCGCTCGCCCTGCATGCGGCGCAGCCGCGCGATCACGTCGCTCAGCAGCAGGCTGCGGCACGAGCCGGCGTTGAGCTCCTCGCTCAGGCTCAGCGGCATCGCGCGGCAGCGCACGCCTGAAGCGCTCATCCCTTGGCGACGAAGAAGACGATGCCGTGGCCGCCGGGCTTGCGCACGACCTTGGCCTGGGCGACCTGCTTGCCCTCGAGGTGGCGGGCGACGTTGGCGCAGGCGCGCGCGGCCGCGATCACCTCCTCGTCGCCGAGGCCGGCGGCGACCGTCAGCTCGTCGCGCTTGCGGCCGTTGACCTGGACGACGTACAGCTGCTCGTCGCCCTGCAGCTCGGCCGCCGCGATCGGCTCCCACCAGGAGGCGTCAATCAGCAGGCCCTCGTAGCCGAGCCCGGCCCACAATTCCTCGGCGACGTGCGGCGCGATCAGGTTGAGCGTCTTGAGCAGCGCGGCGAAGCCCTGATGCTGCAGGCCCGCGTCCTCGGGGTTGTCGCGGACCAGGTTGCGGATGGAGTGGATGCCGCCGAAGACCAGGTTGTTGAAGCGCTGCTCCTTGAGGTTGCGGTCGATCGCCGCCTGCAGCCGCTTGAGCGCGAGGCCGTTCGCCGCCGCCGGCTCGGCGTCCGCGCCGGCGGCGACCTGTTCGCGGCGCTCGCGGGCGAGGGTCCACAGCGCCTCGAGGAACAGGGCGTGGTCGCGGACGTGCTCCTCGTTCCAGGGGTAGGCGTCCTTGGGATTGCCGATGCCGATGATGTACATGCGCGCGGTGTCGGCGCCGTAGCGCTCGAGGATGTCCTTGGCCATCACGGTGTTGTCCTGCGACTTGGACATCTTCTTGCGGTCGCTGCCGAGGACCATGCCCTGGCACAGCAGCGCCGCGAAGGGCTCGTCGCCGGACTCCGGCGGCAGGATCTTCAGGTCGCGCATCACCTTGTGGATGAAGCGCGCGTAGACCAGATGGCCCTGGGCGTGCTCGTCGCCGCCGAAGTAGTGGTCGCAGGGCAGCCAGGGCGCGGCCCGCGCCGCGACCATCTCGTCCGCCGCGTCGCGGCAGGCGAAGCGGGCGTAGTACCAGGCGGAGTTGACGAAGGTGTCCATGGTGTCGCATTCGCGCTGCGCGTCCGCGCCGCATTTGGGGCACTTGGCGTTGACGAACTCGGGGTGGGAGGCGAGGCCTTCTTTGAGGAAGTCGACGTCCAGCGGCAGCTCCACCGGCAGGTCCTCGTCGGGCACCGGCACCAGGCCGCACTTGGCGCACTTGATGATCGGAATCGGCGTGCCCCAGTACATCTGCCGGTTGATCGGCCAGTCGCGCAGGCTCATGTTGTGGTCGCGCCGCGCCTTGCCTTTCGGGCCCAGCAGCTCCTCGAGCTTCGCGACGCAGCCGGCGAGGTCGAGGCCGTCCAGCGGGCCGCTGTTGACCGCGACGCCCTTGGCGACCTCGGCCTGCTCGACCGGCGCCGCCGGGTCGGCGCCGGGCAGGGCGTTGACGCGGACGATCGGGATGCCGTACTTGCGGGCGAAGCTGAAGTCGCGCTCGTCGTGGGCCGGCACGCCCATCAGCGCGCCGCTGCCGTAGTCGTCGATGACGTAGTCGGCCACCCACACCGGGACCGGCTCGCCCGAGACCGGGTTGAGGACGCGGACGTCGAGCGCGACGCCGTTCTTCTCGCTGTCGGCGTTGCCGGCGTCGATCGGCAGGATCTGCAGGGCCTGCTCGCAGAACTCCTTTATCTTCGGGTCGCGTTCGGCGGCCGCCGCGGCCAGCGGGTGGCTGGCGTGGACCGCCATGTAGGTCACGCCCATCAGGGTGTCCGGGCGAGTCGTGTAGACCTCGATCTCCTCGAGGCCGGCGGCGGGGGCTTCCAGCGCGAACCTGATGCTCATGCCCTCGCTGCGGCCGATCAGGTACTGCTGGTCCTTGACGATCTTCTCCGGCCAGGCGATCTTCGCCAGGCCCGCCAGCAGCTCCTCGCCGTAGCGGCGCAGGCGCATCTGGTAGGCCGGGAACTCCCTGACCTCGACGTCCTGCCGCGCCACCTTGCCGTCGTCGACGTCGCGGCGCGCCACCACCGTGCCGGTGGCCTTGTCCCACAGCACCTTGGTCGGGCTGTAGTAGACCAGGTCCTTCTCCCACATCCGCAGGAACAGGTGCTGTTCCCAGCGGTAGTACTTCGGGTTGCAGGTCGCCAGCTCGCGGCTCCAGTCGACCATGTAGCCCAGCTCCCTGAGCTCGCGGCGCATGTTCGCGGTGTTCGACTCCACCCAGGCGGCCGGGTGGATTCCTTCCTTGCGGGCCTTGAGCTCGGCGTCCTTGCCGAAGGCGTCCCAGCCCATCGGCTGCAGGACGTTGAAGCCCTGCATGCGCTTGTGGCGCGCCCAGACGTCGCCGATCGAGTAGTTGCGCAGATGCCCGACGTGCAGGTCGCCCGAGGGGTAGGGCCACATGCACAGGCTGTAGTACTTCGGCCGGGGGTCGTCGTCCTTGACGGCGAAGGCGCCGCGCTCCTCCCAGCGCCGCCGGACGGCCTGCTCGACCGCCTTGGCGTCGTATTTGTCCTGCATTTCCACTGCGCCGGGGCTGGTTTTTTGAAAAAATCCCTTGGTAAGGCGTTGTATTTTACTAGCCTGGCCCTGCGCAAGGCGAGGCGTGCCTGCAAAAAATGAAAATCATGTTATAATATGCCCCGAGGTAGCGATTTCAAAATTAAACTCACCGCTTCCATAGCCAATCTGGGCAAGGTTCCCAAGGGGGAGATTGGCCTGGGCGGCCTCACGCTTCTCTGCGGCCCGAACAATACGGGCAAGACCTATGTCTCCAAGGTCTTGTACTCGGTGCTGCGGGCGGCGAACGCCGACCATGGCTGGAACCTCGTCGGCCATGATGTCGAAACGATCGCTCACTCGCTGCCTGCCGGGCCTGTTGGGAAGACCGCTGTCCTCCGGCGGAAAATAACCGAGCTCGCGGGGATGCCCCCGCATCTCCTGAAGGAAGGCCGCTACGCTGAGCGCGTGCGCGCCTTGGCCGGGCGGCAGGGTTTTTGCGCGGAGGCGCTGCATCCCGGATTCGCCAAGAGGTTCAGGAACGGCCGCAGGATCACTGACAGGGTGGCGGAGGCCAATTTCGCCGAGATGGAGAGGTCAATAAAGGCGATCAAAAGATTTGCCAGGATGCCGGCGGAGAAGGTGCTGCAAAAATCCCTTGCAAGCTCGCTGCCCGCTTTGCTGCTCGGCAGTTTCATGGCGCCCGGGCTGTCGGCGCTGGCCGCCGGCGGGAAAAGCGGTTTCAGCTTTGACATCAAGGGGGTGCTGAGATTCGCCACGGCGGACAGCAAATGCAGGCTTGCGGTCAAGGACGTTGCGAAAATCAGCGCGATGCCGTCAGTCATTTACCTGGACGGGATGGAGGCCAAGATCAGCAGCGGCCTGATAAGGGCCTTCGGCAGGCTGAGGTCGCAGCACGGGATAGCGGAAGACTTTCCCTGCTACCACAACGATTTCCTGGACATGCTTGACCGTCCGCCGTCCGCGTCCGGCCTTTCTCGGGACATTGGCGCCCAGATCGCTGAAACCATCGGAGGAAAACTCGAGTACGCAGACGGCGTCCTGCATTTCAAGGAGAAGAAGAGGCGCAGAATCAACGCCGCGCTGGCTTCTGCTGGCGTGCGGCGGCTTGGAATTCTGGGACTGCTTGCCGAGAGGGGGCTGCTGCGGGAGAACGCCACGATTTTCATTGACGAGCCCGAGGCGGACCTGTATCCGGCGTGGCAGGTCGAGTTTTCCAAGATCCTGACCAGTCTGGCGCTGGACGGAATCAACATAGTGCTGGTGACGAACAGCCCTTACATAATCCAGCATCTGAAATACCGCGCGCGGAACAGCGAGGCTTTCGATAAGATGTTCGCGGTGAATCACTGCAGCTGCGGCAAGGGAATCAACGGGGAGCTCAAGGATTACGACAATAACTACGACAGGATGAAGCAGGTCCAGGCAATGCTCAGCGAGACCTACGTGCGCACCATGTATCGGGGCTTTGCCGGCGACTAGGCACTTGGGAGATCGATCTCTGCAGGCAGAGGGCAGGGTGAAGAGCCGAAGGGGAGATGGCTGGCGTCCTATTTCCCAGCCTTTGGAGCGCGCCGGAGCTGATTTTCGATGAAACCAGGCGGCAAAGGATATATTTTTGCTTGTAGTACCGGGCTTTTCCGGTCTTGTCTGAAAAAAAGAAAAACATATGTTATAATTGTCCCGGGGCAGGAATTCACCATAAAACTCACTGCGAGCATAAAAAATCTGGGCAATCTCCCTAATGGGAGCATCGGCCTGGGCGGGCTCACGCTGTTCTGCGGCTGGAACGGCTCGGGCAAGACCTACGCCGCCAAGACGCTGTACTCGGCGCTGCGGGCGGTCAACTCCAATCACGCCTGGAACCTCGTCGGCCATGAGATCGAAACCCTTCATCGGCTGCTGCCTTACGGAGCCAGGAGGCGTTCCGACCCGCTGAGGCGGGAAATCGCGGAGCTTGCGGAGATGCCAGCGCATGTCCTGCATTTCCTGGAGCGGGACGGCGCGAGCTATGTTGAGCGCGTCCGCGCCGTAGCCGCCGCGCCGGCTTTCACGGCGGAAGCCATGTGCAACGGCGCCGCGAAGAAACGGGCCAATGGGGCCGCTGCCGCCAAAAAGAGGGGGTCTCGCACGGACTACGAGGAAATCCAGCGCGCGGTGCGGGCGATCAAGGCCTTTGCCAGGCTGTCGCCGGAAAAGATTCTTCACAAATCCCTTGAACGGACCTTGCCGGATTTGCTGCTGGGCAGTTTCATGGCGCCCAGGCTTTCAGCGCTGGCAGCTGGAGAGCGAAAAGAATTCAGCCTCGACATCAAGGGCGCGCTTAGCTTCGCGACTACGGGCAACAAATGCAAGGTCGCAGTCAAAAATGCTGCAAAAATAAGCGGCATGCCTTCTGTCATCTATCTGGATAACTTGGAAACCCAGGTCAGCATCGAAAGCTTCAGGATGCCAAGGGGGAATGGCTTGGCCAAATGCTTTCCTTCTTACCACGAGGATTTGTCGAAGATGCTTGACTTCCCTCGGGCCGCGCAAGGGGATTTCCAAGAAGAGCTGGATCAAATCAGCGAAATCATAGGAGGAAAGTTCGAGTACGAAGGCGGCCAGCTTTATTTCAAGGGGAAGAAAGGCCTCAGAATCGAGGCTTCAATGGCCTCCGCTGGCACTTGTTGAGCGGGGCCTAGTGCAGGAGAACTCAACCATTTTCATAGACGATCCCGAGCTGCACCTGCATCCGGCATGGCAGTCGTCGCTGGCGGTTGTTTTAACCAAGCTTGCCCTGAAAGGGATCAATATAGTGATTGCGACGCACAGCACGTTCACGCTCCAGTATCTTAAATACAGCGTCAGGGACAGTGATGTTCTCGATCGGATAGTCGCCGCGAACTACTTCACCAAGGACAAGTTCATTCAGGACTCGCTGAACGAAGTGTACATGCAAATCCTTTTCGGAGAAATGATGCGTGCTCGCGCTTAGGATCATAATCCTCGACTGCTACCGGCAGCGGGTGGCGGCAGGAAGTGCCATCGAGGCGGTGAGCCTTGATGAGGAGGACGGACGCGAGTCTTTCGTGCTCCAGCTCTGGGCTGACTTCGGGCGCATGCATCGCTGCGACTACTACAAAGTCGTCGAGACTGAAGAGGGCAAAAGTCTCGTCCTCATCGAAAAGACTGATTTCGCAAAATCAGTCGACCTCGCTTTAGATCGTTTCAAGGAAGCCTTGAAAAATCTGGCGCCCGGCCTCGCCAAGGAAGATAGACGTGGCTTGATTGCGAAAATCAACGAAAGCCGGCGTGCCCGCAAGATCTGGAATCTCATTTTCCGGGAACTCTGCGAAGAGCATGTCGCAAAAGCGCAGGCCACGCTCCTCATTCTCGAGAGAATGTATCAAGTGGGAGTGGATCGAGAGCTGGCTAGCATCTTCAAATATGCAAACATCCACTATATCATGCTGGTGCCTGACGACAGCTCGAAGGAGGGGGACCACGAGAATCCTGAAGATCGGTCATTCCAGGCAAAAATCGCTGGCTTGATATCCAACCGCATGGCAGCGTCTTTTGTCAGCCCTAAGCGCTTTAGCTGGGTCAGGGAAAAGGAATTTGATCGGAGATTTCAGGAAACCATGATGAAATCCTGAAGAAAGCGACCGCATGCTTTAGGAAAATGTTTCCAAGATTTCATTTGATCGAATCCCAGTTGATGAACCAGACCTTAAGCGCGGACTTGGCAAGAAATCGCTGATGCTTATCAATGTTTTTCGGATTCCAAACAGAATATTTGCTTACATGTGTTTTAGTCAGCAATACTGAGGATTTTTTAAATTCTTTTTTCTTTTCCTTAAAAGGTTTGTTGCGAAGCTCTTTGTTGGGCTTTTCGGGAAGCAAAGTCATGTTCCCTAATCTGTGGATATAGTTTTCATGAATCTTGCCGGGAAAATCTTTTTTCCACTCGTTGCTTGGCTTCTTAGGCAGTATATGTTCCAAGGTCACCTTGCTTTTGCCTATCATATCCCTTGTGTTTATATTGTTTTCTAGGGACATTAGGAGGTACTTAGGCTTGAGGGCAGAGTTAAATTCTACTTCTGCAAAGGCGGCCTCAAACTCTTTGTCTGAAGGATACATGTCCTGAAACATTTGTTTAGTTCTGTCATCGAATTTAAATTTTCTTCGAGAAATGGCGTTGGCAATTTTGCTGTATGTTTGCTCCTGTATATTTGCTTGTTTCTGGCATATGCAGTTATAGCGAACCGAAATCGCTGTAATTATTCGAAGAATAGACTTTAGGCGCTCGGCTTCATCCGACATTTCTTGAAGGGCGGTCAACAATAGTCCATGCGGACTTTTGATTCCTAAGGCGTTGAGGCAGCGAAGGCATGCTCGAATCTCACCTGTGATTTTTCGACATCTTTTGTTCCAGTAATCAGGATCATACTTGAGTAATTGAGCGTACATTTTGCTGCTCCCATCTAACGTGCGTAGATATCTATGAACGCTTTGGGAAGTGTCAAGTTCGTTGCTTATCTTTTGGAACAACTCTTTCTTACGGCAAAATTCATTGCGCCTGTTCCACTCCAAGGATATGAATTTTGCAAGATTGGCCGCTTTGACATTGTCTTCAATATCTCGCCACCTATCCTGAAGATCATCTATTTGCTTTTCTCCCAGGCCTTCTTTGCTGTCTATAGTTGTGAATAGATGGTTTTTAAGCAAGTCGCTAATTGATAGTTCAAGGCCGCGAGCATTTAGCGTCTGATAAATTTTATATATATTTGTATCCCTGCTTGCGGTTATGTATGTGAAGTGAAGGTTTTTTAGGATGCCGCCCGCCAGCTCGGCAAAATCATTTTCACCGCCGGTGCATTTTTTGCCAATCATTTCTTTGAAAAAGTCGAAGGCCCCGCAAAGAAGTCGATTGGACCCAATCATCTCTTTGCGGTTCGGTCCGCCATCTAGTTTGAGCAACTCTGAGTAAATCGGATTATTGTGTTTGTTGAGAATCAGTCTATTGGTGATTTCGAGGGTAGTGGGGCTTTTGCTTCCTATGCAAGCTTCAAAGAGGAGAGTTATTCTTTCGCTAGAAGGTGCCATGTCCTTGATATGCTGGACGGCTGCAAGCAGAAGAAGGGAGAGAGTGGTTATGCGTTGCTGACCGTCGATTATGTCGAAGTGCTCGTCGGCTTCGGGTGCATGCTCTTGCAGAACCATATAGCCCATGTAGTGGTGATCAATCTGCATGGAAGTGCTGAATGTGTCGTCTATGTCTTCCCAGAGCTCCTTCCATTCGGTCTTGCTCCAAGAATAATCGCGCTGAAACTTAGGCACATGAAGGGTGCCCAGATTGAGAATTTTTTCCAAGCTGACGGTGTCGTTGCTCTTAATGTCCATGGCGCCAAATCCCCCAATAGATCAATATGATCTAACATTATACACTATTAGATCATGCGGATCTCTTGAGAGGGGCTAGGAAAGTTGCTTGCCTAGAAAAAGCAGATCGTTCCAAGCTTGGCGCTTCTGCATCGGCGCCCGCAGCAGGTAGGCCGGGTGGTACATGCAGATCACCTTGCAGCCACGGTGCTCGTGCACCACGCCGCGCACCCAGCAGGTTGTTCGCGGCCACCTTGCCGACCGTGACGATCACCTCCGGCTGGATCAGCTCGATCTGCCGGTCGAGGTAGGGACGGCAGGCCGCCAGCTCCTCAGGTTCAGGATCGCGGTTGTTCGGCGGTCGGCACTTGACCATGTTCGCGATGTAGACGTCCTTCTCCTGCAGTTTCGGCAGGGCATCGATCATGGCGTCGAGCAGTTTGCCGCCGCGGCCGACGAAGGGCAGGCCCTGCTGGTCTTCCTCTTCGCCCGGCCCCTCGCCGATGAACATCACCGCATTGGTCACGCTCTTGCCCCGCGCGAAGACCGTGTTGGTGCGGCCCTTGCTCAGCCCGCATTTGACGCACTGCTTCACCTCGGCTTCAAGATCCGCCAGCGGCTGCAGGGTCACGGTGGAGCGGGCGGGAGCGTCCGCCTTCTTCGCGGCCGGCTTGGCTGCTTTGGCAGGCTTGGCCTGCGTGGACTTGGGCGCAGGCTTGGGTGGCGCCGCGGCGGGTCTGGGGTCAGCCTCCTTCGCCGCGGCCGCAGGCTTGGCGGGTACCGCCGCCGGGGTCGGAGCGGGAGCAGGGGCTGGCGCATGCAGCCGCCGCGCCCAGTCGTGCCAGACTCCTAGGCCTAGCGCTTCGTAGTCCTTGCGCTTCACAGCCGCATGCCCGCCCGATGCTCTTCCTTGGTCAGCGCGATCTTGTTGCGCACGTACAGCGGCTTGAGCGCCCGCACGTCCACCAGCTCGTCGCGTTCCCGCTCCTGCCTGCCCAGCTCCAGCACGGTGGGCGCCAGCGAGCCCTCGTGGCAGTCGGCCAGCGTCGCCGCGCCGGTGACGGCGGCTACGAAGGCCTTCCGCTCGTCCTTCATCCGGCCGTGCAGGCACAGCTCCCAGTCGCCTTCGAGCGGCGGGAGGCCGTCGAGGGCGTGCAGGGCGGGGGCGTCGCGCTCGCGCAGCTCGCCGTCTTCGGCCTCGTAGCTTGCGAGGTAGCAGTGGCCGCGGTGGGCGCGGCAGGCGACGGCGCAGCGCCGCTGGCAGCCGCTGGCGCGGGCGAGGGCGAGGGTGGAGACGATGCCGGCGGCCGGCAGCTTATGGACGAAGCCAAATCCCTGGACCGTCCCGCAGGCGGTGCGGATGCCGGTGAAATTGCCCGGGCCGACGCCGCAGGCGAGGAAGTCGAGGCCGGCCAGCTCCAGCCCGGCGTCGCGCAGCAGGCGGTCGACGCAGTCGATCAGGCCTTCGCTGGCGTGGACGTCCGGATGATGCTCGTCGATGATTCCGCCTGGGCCGGCGACCGCGGCGCTGAAGCCCCCGAAGGTGCAGTCGATCGCCAGCGCGCCGCTCATTCGGCGGCGGCGGCCCGGCGGCGGGGCCGGCGGCGCCGCGGCCGCTTCCGCGGGACGTCCGCCGCGTCCACGGCAAGGGCCTGGTCCAGCGTCGCCTTGTCCTCGGCCGGGACCTCGCCGTGCCGGACCCGCAGCTCGAACAGCTCCAGCGCCTTTTTCACCTCGTAGCTGTCCGGCCGGAAGCGCACCTTGCGGCCGTCCTTGATGATCCGCTCGAAGCGGTACTGGTACTCCCAGATGTTCATGATATGGCTCTTGACCATCCGCGTGACCCACTGGTTGCGGTTGAGGCCCGCCTCGGCCGCCATCTCGTACAGCAGGTCGGTGCTTTCCTCGCCGCCGGCGCAGGCCTCGCGCCAGCGCGGCGCGACGAGCGACCAGTACATGCAGGCCAGCAGCACCGACAGCGAGTTGCGGCCGCCGCCGTTGAACTTCTCGTCGTTGGAGCGCAGCGCGTCCCGGACGAACTGCAGCTGCTCGCGGCGCAGCTTCTCGCCGTCGGGCATCGCGGCGTGCATGAGCTTGTTCTTGCGCATCAGCTCGAAGGCCTTGTAGGCGGCGCCCGAATTGACCGTCTTCTTGAACTCCTCGAACAGCCGCGAGGATGAGATCACCTCGAGCTTGTCGGCCGCGGGGGCGATCGCGCGCAGCGCCGCGGGCTCGACCTCGCAGTTGAGCTTCGCCGCGAGCCGCAGGATGCGGATCATCCGCACCGGGTCCTCGTCGTAGCGGGTCGCGGGGTCGCCGATCACCCGCAGCAGCCGGTCGCGGATGTCGTCGATGCCGCGGACGTGGTCGATGACGGTCTTGGCGACCGGATCGAGCATCAGGGCGTTGATCGTCATGTCGCGGCGCAGGGCGTCCTGCGCCGGGCTGCCGTAGGTGTTGTCCGCCTGCAGGCCGCCGACGGTCTCGGTCTCGGCCTTGGGCGTGCGGCGGCGGAAGGTGCTGACCTCGACCATGGCGCGGCCCTGGCGGACGTGCACGAGCCGGAAGCGGCGGCCGATGATGCGCGCGCCGCGGCGGAAGATGCGGCGGATCTCCTCGGGGGTGGCGCTGGTCGCGACGTCGTAGTCCTTGGGGCTGATGCCGAGCAGCAGGTCGCGGACCGCGCCGCCGACGATGTAGCTCTCGTGTTTCCTCTGCTGCAGTTTTTTGACGATCTCAACGCTTGGCCGGGCGTGCTCGGAGGCCAGCATGGCCTCGTCCAGCCCCAGCTCGCGCAGCGTGTAGGTCTTTTTCATCGCGTTCAGGCGGCGGGCAGCAGCGCCGCGCTCAGCTGCGCCAGGCGCTGGCCGCCGGCCGGCAGCTTCGCGAGCTCGTCCTGCAGGACGGCGCGCTCCGCCCGGTAGCGTTCTTCGGCCTGGCCGAGGCCGAGCACCGTCACGTAGGTCCGCCGGCCCCGCTTGCGGTCGCCGCCAGGGCGCTTGCCAGTGTCTTTGAGCGTCCCGGTCCGGTCCTTGATGTCGTTGGCGATCTGGAAGCAGACGCCGAAGGCGCTCGCGAGCCGCTGGACCTGGGCGCGGCGGGCGGCGCGGGCGCGGGCGGCGGCTGCGCCGAGCATGAACGCCGCCTCGATCAGGCGGCCGGTCTTGAGCTGGTGCATCGCGCGCAGCTTGGGCAGGGTGCCCGCCGCGTCGGCGATGTCCAGCGCCTGGCCCTTGACCATGCCGTCGTGGCCGGCGGCGGCGGCGAGCAGCGCCGCGTCGGCGGCGTTGCCGGTCGCGCTCGCGGCGGCGAAGGCGAGGGTGAGCAGCGCGTCGCCGGCGAGCAGCGCCATGCCCTCGCCGAAGCGCACGTGGCAGGCGGGCTGGCCGCGGCGCATGCGGTCGTCGTCCATGCAGGGCAGGTCGTCGTGGATCAGCGAGTAGGAGTGGACCAGCTCCAGCGCGCAGGCGAGGCGCAGGTCGGGCCGGGGCGCGCCGAGGTCGGCGGCGGTGGCGAGGTACAGCAGCGGCCGCAGCCGCTTGCCGGCGCGCAGGGTCGCGTAGCGCATGCTCTGGGCCAGCAAGGAGCGGTCCCGCGGCAGCAGGGCGCGCAGCTCTTCGTCGACGTCCCGCGCGGCCTGGCGCCGCCAGCGCCGCCAGCCGCCGTCATCGGCCATCGGGGCGCGTCGCCGGCCGGCGTCGGACCGCCGGAACTCTACTTGTCTTTGCCGTCAAGAATATCGATCTGCTGCTGGACTTCCTTGAGCATGTCCTTGCACTGGGCGATCAGCGTCGAACAGGACTTGAAGCGCTTGATGACCTCGTCCAGGGGCAGTTCGCCGGCCTCGATCGCGGCGACGCTGTCTTCAATCTCGGCGAGCGCCTCTTCGAAACTCGGCGCCTTTTCCGCCGCCTTCTTGGTCCGCGCCTCCTTCGCCATCGCGGCTGCGATTCTAACTGCTGGCGGCGGCGGGGCTTAGAATAGGGGCAATCCGTCGATCGTGCAGGAGACGGGCCGGTGGGACGGCCTGGCCGAAGGAGCAACTGCCTCGGAAACTCTCAGGCGAACGAACTGTGGGATCTTGGGATTATCTGGAGAGCAACGCGGCGGCGACGGCGCGTTCACCGAAGGAGGAAACGCCGGTCAGGCGCGAAACTCTCAGGTAGCGGGACAGATGGGGCCTTGGCTAGCAAGCCAGCGCCGCATATGACCAGATGATCGCCAGCCAGCCCACGCCGCTTGAGCCGCTGCACCGCGAGCTCGGCGCCCGCCTGACCGACTTCGCCGGCTGGAGCCTGCCGCTGAGCTTCGCCGGGACGCTCGCCGAGCACCGCCAGGTCCGCGAGGCCTGCGGCCTGTTCGACGTCTCCCACATGGCGCAGTTCGCCCTGCGGGGCCCTGGCGCCGCGGCCGCGCTCGGCCGCCTGCTGCCGCTGCGGCCCGCCGCCCTCAAGCCCGGCCGCGGCAGGTACAGCGTCATGTGCGCGGCCGACGGCGGCATCATCGACGACCTCATCGTCAGCTGCGACGGCGCCAGCGACTACCACGTGGTCAGCAACGCCAGCCGCGCCGCGGCGGTCGCAAGCCACGCCGCCGCCGCCATCGGGCCCGACTGCGAGTGGACGCGGCTCGAGAACCGCGCGCTGCTGGCGCTGCAGGGGCCGCGGGCCGCCGCGGTCTGCGCCGGGCTGTTTCCCGCCGCCGCGGAGCTGGGCTTCATGGGCAGCGCCTGGCTCGAGCACGCCGGGAAGCCGGTCCGCGTCATGCGCTGCGGCTACACCGGCGAGGACGGCTTCGAGTTCTCGGTCGCCGGCGCGCAGGCGGTGCCGCTCGCCCGCGCGCTGCTCGCCGCCGAAGCCTGCGCCCCCGCCGGGCTTGGCGCCCGCGACGTCCTGCGCCTCGAGGCCGGCCTGTGCCTGTACGGCCAGGACCTGGACGAGCGGACCAGCATCTGCGCCGCCGGCCTGCAGTGGCTGGTGCCGCCCGCCCTGCGCGCCGAGCCGGCCTTCATCGGCGCCGAGCGCTTTGCGGCCGAGAACGAGCATGGCTGCCCGGAGCGCCTGGTCGGCCTCGTCCTCGAGGGACGGACGCCGGCGCGCGCCGGCGCCCCCGTCCAGCTCGATGGCGAGGAAGTCGGCAAGGTCACCAGCGGCTGCTTCTCGCCCAACCTGGGCCAGCCCATCGCCCTGGCGCGGCTCGCCAGCGAACGCATCGATCCGGCCGCCAGTTACGCCGCCGTGGTCCGGGGCCGCGAGCTGCCCTGCCGCCTGCGCGAGCTGCCTTTTGTTCCTCACAGGTATTTCAGCCAAAAGTCTGTTTCCGCTAAATAATCAACCAAAAAAAAGGAGAAAGGAAAATGAGCGAGCCCACCAAGTGGTACACCCAGGAGCACGAGTGGATGTACGAGGCCGGCGTCGGGGTCTGGCGCATCGGCATCACCGACTTCGCCCAGCAGGAGCTCGGCGACGCCGTCATGATCGAGCTGCCGGCGGTCAACCGGGAGGTCAAGGCCGGCGAGGCCTGCGCGGTGATCGAATCGGTCAAGACCGCCAGCGACGTGTTCGCGCCGATCGCCGGCCTGGTCGTCGCCGTCAACAACCGCCTCGAGGCGGCGCCCGAGCTGGTCAACCAGTCGCCCGAGGACCAGGGCTGGCTGTTCGAGATCCGGGCCAACGAAGCGGTCCAGCCCAAGGCCGACTTCATGGACCTGGAGACGTACCAGGCGAGCCTCGATGCCTGAGCGGACCCGCTACCGCGACCGGCACATCGGGCCGGACGCGGCCGAGCTTGCGCGCATGCTCGCCAAGGTCGGCGGCGGCGCCAGCCTCGAGGAGTTCATCGCCAAGGCGGTCCCGGCGGCCATCCGCGCCGCCGCGCCGCCGGCGCTGCCGCCGCTGGCCGGGGCGCCCGAAGGCGCCGGGGCGCTGGGCGAGGAGCGGGCGCGGGCCGAGCTGGAGCGCTTCGCCGCGCGCAACGGCGCCCACAGGCCGATGCTGGGCCTGGGCTTTTACGCCAGCGTGATGCCGGCCGCGGTCCGGCGCCTGATGCTGGAAAACCCGGCGTGGTACTCGGCCTACACGCCGTACCAGTCGGAGATCTCCCAGGGCCGCCTGGCGCTGCTGCTGGCGTTCCAGACCATGATCGCCGACCTCTGCGGCCTGGACATGGCGAACGCCTCGCTGCTCGACGAGGCTTCGGCCGGAGCCGAGGCGATGATGCTGCTGCGGCGGACCTGCAAGGACGATGGCCGCCGGGTGTTTTTGGTGGACGCCGACTCGCACCCGCAGAACATCGACGTCCTGCGCACCCGCGCCGCGCCCTGCGGCGTCGAGATCCGCCTCTGCGCGGCCGCGGAGGACTTCGCCGCCGGCGCGGCCGACGCCTTCGGGGCGTACTTCAGCTATCCGGGCTCGTCCGGCCGCCTCGCCGACTGGCGGGAGACGGTCGCGCGGCTGCGGGAGGACGGCGTCCCCGCGGTGATGTGCGCCGACCCGCTGGCGCTGCTGCTGCTCGTCCCGCCTGGCGAGCTGGGCGCGGCGGTCGCGGTCGGATCGGCGCAGCGCTTCGGCCTGCCGCTGGGGGCGGGCGGCCCGCACGCGGGCTTCATCGCCTTCGAGGCCGGCTACGCCCGGCAGGCGCCCGGCCGCATCGTCGGCGTCTCAAAGGACCGGCAGGGGCGGATGGCGTTCCGCCTGGCGCTGCAGACGCGCGAGCAGCACATCCGCCGCGACCGGGCGACGTCGAACATCTGCACGGCCCAGGCGCTGCCCGCGATGCTGGCGGCGGCCTACGCCATCCACCATGGCGCCGACGGCCTGCGGGCCATCGCCGCGCGCGTCCATCTCCACGCCGCCGGCCTCGCCACAGCGCTGCGCGCCGGCGGCAAATGCCAGCTGCGGCACGAGGAGTTCTTCGACACGGTAAGTTTCGAGCATCCGGACGCGGCGGGCGCGGTCGCGGCGGCCGCTGCCGCGGGCTACGACATCCGCGTGGCCGGCGAGGTGGTCTCGATCAGCTGCGACGAAACGACCACCGAAGCCGACCTCGAGAAAATCGCCGCGGCCTGCGGCGGCGAGTGGCAAGGGCTGCCGGCAACGGCGGATCTGCCTGCGGCGCTGCGGCGGGCCAAGCCGGCGCTGCCGCACCGCGTCTTCAGCCAGAACGCCTCGGAGCACGCTTTCATGCGGCTGCTGCGCCGGCTGGCGCACAAGGACATCGCGCTGGACCGCTCGATGATCCCGCTGGGATCGTGCACGATGAAGCTCAACGCCGCGGCGGCGATGGAGCCGCTGTCGGACGCTCGTTGGAACGGCCAGCACCCCTTCGCGCCGGCCGAGCGGCTGCGCGGCATGAACGAGCTGAGCGACGATCTCGGCGCGATGCTGCTCAGCGTCACCGGCTTCGACGCGGTGAGCTTCCAGCCGAACGCCGGCTCCCAGGGCGAGTACGCCGGCCTGCTGGCGATCCGCGGCTGGCATCGGGAGCGGGGCGACGAGGAGCGGCGGGTCTGCCTGGTGCCGGCCTCGGCGCACGGCACCAATCCGGCCTCGGCGGTGATGGCGGGCATGGAAGTGGTCAGCCTGGAATCGGACGCCGAGGGCGGGGTGGACCTGGACGACCTGCGCGCGAAGGCGGCCGCGGCCGGCGGCCGGCTCGCGGCCTTGATGCTGACCTACCCCTCGACCTGCGGGATCTACAACGACAGCCTGGCGGAGGCCTGCCGCATCGTCCACGAGGCCGGCGGCCAGGTCTACATGGACGGCGCCAACCTCAACGCCCTGGTCGGCGTGGCGCTGCCCGGCGAGCTCGGCCCCGACGTCATGCACATCAACCTGCACAAGACCTTCTGCATCCCGCACGGCGGCGGCGGCCCCGGCGCCGGCCCGATCGTCTGCAAGAAGCACCTGGCCCCGCACCTGCCGGGCCATCCGGGCGCGCCGGAAGGCGGCCGGCGGGACGGCGCGGTCAGCGCCGCGCCGCTGGGCTCGGGGATGCTGCTCGCGGTGTCATGGGCCTACATGCGCATGATGGGCGCGGCCGGCCTGCGCGCGGCGACCGGCACGGCGGTCCTCGCCGCCAACTACATGGCGAAGGTCCTCGGCGAGCGCTACGGCATGGCCTACGCCAGCAGCAGCGGCTGGTGCGCCCACGAGTTCGTCCTCGACCTGCGGGAGTTCAAAAAGAGCGCCGGGGTCACGGTCGAGATGGTCGCCAAGCGCCTGATCGACATGGGCTTCCACGCGCCGACGGTCTCGTTCCCGCGGCCGGACACCCTGATGATCGAGCCGGCCGAATCCGAATCGCTGGCGGAGATCGACCGCTTCTGCGAGGCGCTGCTGCGCATCCGTGCCGAAATCGAGAAGGTCGCCGCTGGCGCCTGGCCGCAGGACGACAATCCGCTGGCCAACGCGCCGCATCCGGCCGCCGACCTGCTGGAAGGCTGGGAAGGCCGGCCCTACAGCGCCGCCGAGGCGGCCTATCCGCTGCCGTGGCTCAAAGAGGACAAGTATTGGCCGCCGGTCGGCTTCGTCGACCAGGTCTTCGGGGACCGCAACCTGCGCTGCGCGCTCGCCCCCGACGAGGAGATCTAGGCCTTGGCGGCGTCGTAGCGCGCGGCCACGGCTTTCCAGTCCACGACGTTCCAGAACGCCGCCAGGTAGTCCGGGCGCTTGTTCTGGTACTTGAGGTAGTAGGCGTGCTCCCAGACGTCGATGCACAGCAGCGGGATGCCCTTGGCCTCGTCCGGGACGGCGTCCATCAGCGGGTTGTCCTGGTTCGGGGTCGAGACGACCTTGAGGGCGCCGTCTTTGAGGATGAGCCAGGCGAAGCCCGAGCCAAAGCGCGCGACGCCGGCGGCGTTCATTTCCTCGCGCAGCTTGTCGGCGCTGCCGAAGGCCTCGGCCACCGCCGCGCCGAGATCGCCCTCGGGGTCGCCGCCGCCGTCCTTGGCCATGCAGGCCCAGAACAGGTTGTGGTTGTAGTAGCCGCCGGCGTTGTTGCGGACCGCGGGGCCGAGCTTGCCGGCCTGGGCGAGGACCGCGGCGATGTCGTCGCTGTCCTTGAGGCCGGTGCCCGCGAGCGCGTCCTGCATCTTGGTGAAGTAGGTCCGGTGGTGGCGGTCGTAGTGGATCTCCATCGTCCGCGCGTCGATGTGCGGCTCGAGGGCGTCGTAGCCGTAGGGCAGGTCGTTGAATGTCAGGGCCATGCTTGCTTGTTCCTTTGGGATTTTCGCGGGGGCGAAGACTATAATGCCAATTCTAGCAGATGAGAATCCGAGCAAACTGGGCGCCGCCGCCGCGGCCGGCCGCCCTCGCCATCGGCAATTTCGACGGCGTCCACCGGGGCCACCAGGGCATCCTGGGCCGGCTGCTTGAGGCCGCCGCCGCCGCGGATCTGTGCCCGGCCGCGCTGAGCTTCGAGCCGCATCCGCTGGCGCTGCTCGCGCCCGCAAGGACGCCCGCCCGCCTGATCGACCTGCGCACCAAGGCGGCGCTGCTCGCCGCCGCCGGAATCGAGCAGCTCAACGTCATGGCCTTCACGCGGGCCTTCGCTTCCCTGCCGGCCGAGGAGTTCGTGCGGCTGCTGCGCGAGCGGCTCGGCATGCGCGCCCTGGTCGCCGGCGAGGACTTCCGCTTCGGCCAGGGCCGGCGCGGCGACGCCGACATGCTGCGGACGCTGGCGCCTGAACTGGGCTTCGAGCTGCTGGTCGTCAAGGACGTCGCCGCCGGGCCCGACCGGGTCGCGAGCAAGCTGGTCCGCGCCGCGCTGCAGGCCAACGAGCTTGACCGCGCCGCCGAGCTGCTGGGCCGAAGATACTGTTTTGGCGGCAGAGTCGGCCATGGCGACCGGCTGGGCCGCGAGCTGGGCTTTGCCACCGCGAACGTCTTTTTCAACGGCTCGCCGCCGCTGCGCGGCATCTACGCCGCGACGGCGCGGCTGGGGGACCGGAGCTGGGCGGCCGCCCTCAGCGTGGGCGTGAGGCCGACGGTCCCCGGCGGCCGCCTGGCGGTCGAGGCCCATCTGCTGGACTACGCGGGGCCTGATTTTTACGGCGAGCTGCTGCAGGTCGAGCCGCGCTTCTTCCTGCGGCCGGAGGAAAAGTACGCCGGCCTGCCCGAGCTGCAAGAGGCGATCGCGGCGGACGTGGCGCGCTGCCGCGAGCTGCTGTCAGCCGCCGCCCCCTAGCAGCAGCTCGGCGAGGCGGTAGCGCCCGGCCGGCTGGCGGGCGATGCGCACCGCGGAAAAGACGGCGCCGCCGGCGAAGGTGGCGCGGTCGAAGGCGCGGTGGGTGAGCTCGATGCACTCGCCCCGGTTCGCGAGCAGGGCGGTGTGGACGCCGACGATGTCGCCGGCGCGGCCGGAGGTCACGCCGATCTTGTCCGGGTCGATCTGCAGGTTCTGGCCGGCGAGCACCTTGCTTTTGCTGCGGGCGTCGCGGATGCTGTCGACGAGCAGCTTCGCGGTCCCCGACGGCGCGTCCTTCTTCTCGGCGTGATGGATCTCGTGGACCTCGGCGTCCCAGTTCGGCAGGACGTGGACGGCCTGCTGCAGCAGGATGTTGACGACGACCACCCCGAGCGACATGTTGGGCTCGACGAGCAGCGGGATCTCCTCGGCGGCGGCGGCCAGGGCGCGGTGGTCCTCGTCGCTGTAGCCGGTGGTGCCGACGACCAGCGCGATCTTGCGCTGCCGCGCGAGCGCGATCGCCGGCGCCAGGCCTTCGGGGATCGGGAAGGCGACCAGGACCTCGAAGTCCGGCGCCGGCGCCGAGGCGGCCTGCAGCCGGACGCCGCGGTGGCGGCCGGGCATCTGTTCGCCGAGCAGCGGGTGGCCGTCGTGCTCGAAGGCGGCGGCGAGCTCGGCGCCGGGCTCGTCGGCGATGGCCTGGGCGATGGCGATGCCCATCCGGCCCGCCGCGCCCCAGACGCCTATCCTGACCGGTCCGCCCGCCATCGCTCAGTTGGTGAAGACGTAGGCGACGTTGCCGTCGCCGTCAAAATGGACCTCGGCGCTGAAGCGCCGCTCCTCGCGCTGGTCGCGGTAGGAGCTGAAATACACCCAGACCTCGTGGTCGATGTTCCAGCGCGACTGCGGCGGGCCGAGCAGGACCCGGACCTCGTCCATGTTCAGGCCGTCGAGCTTGGCGATCTGCTCCTCGAGGCGGGGGTTGCCCTGCTCGATGACGACGTTGCGGGTGACCGGCGGCAGGCTGCAGGCGGCGAGCGCGAGCAGCGCGGCGAGCGCGAGGGGGATGGCGGGAAGGCGCATGCGGGCGGATTTTAAGCCAGCGGTTTAAAATCAGCGTCCCGCTTTTACGTGGAGCTCAGGCGATGGACAAATACGATGTACTGGTTATAGGCGGCGGCCCCGGCGGCTACGTCGCGGCCATCCGCGCCGCCCAGCTCGGCTTCAAGACCGCCTGCGTGGACCGCTGGCCGGCGCCGGACGGCAAGGGCGTCGTCTACGGCGGCACCTGCCTGAACGTCGGCTGCATCCCCTCCAAGGCGCTGCTGGAGTCCTCGCACCACTACGAGATGGCCCGCGAGGAGTTCGCGGCGCACGGCATCAAGGCCAAGGGCATCGGCCTCGACCTGGGGACGATGCTCGAGCGCAAGCAAAAGGTCGTCAAGCAGCTCACCGGCGGCGTCGCGATGCTGCTCAAGAAGAACAAGGTCGCGGCCCTCGCCGGCACCGCCCGCCTCGCCAAGGCCGGGCCGCCGCACGAGGTCGAGGTCGAGGGCGTCGGGACGGTCCAGGCCGACCACGTGATCATCGCCACCGGCTCGGTGTCGCGGCCGATCCCCGCCGCGCCGGTCGACGGCGACCGCATCGTCGACAACGTCGGCGCGCTGGCCTTCGCCGAGGTCCCGGCGAAGCTGTGCATCATCGGCGCCGGCGTCATCGGCCTCGAGCTCGGCAGCGTCTGGCGCCGGCTCGGCGCCGAGGTCACCGTCCTCGAGGCCCTGCCCGAGTTCCTGGCGCTGGCGGACCAGGACGTCGCCAAGGCGGCGGCCAAGGCCTTCGCCAAGCAGGGCCTGGACATCAAGCTGGGCTGCAAGGTCACCGCCGCCAAGGCCGGAGCCAAGAAGGTCGACGTGTCCTGGGAGGAGAACGGCAAGGCCAGCTCGGCCGCCTTCGACCGGCTCATCGTCGCGGTCGGCCGCGTCCCCTGCACCGACGGCCTCGGCGCGGCAGAGGCGGGCCTGCGGCTTGACGGCGGGCGCATCGAGGTCGACGGACAGTGCCGCACCGGCCTGCCGAACCTGTGGGCGATCGGCGACGTGGTCCGCGGCCCGATGCTGGCGCACAAGGCCGAGGAGGAGGGCGTGATGGTCGCCGAGCTGATCGCCGGCAAGCATCCGGAGGTCGACTTCAACACGGTGCCGTGGGTGATCTACACCCATCCCGAGATCGCCTGGGTCGGCCAGACCGAGCAGCAGCTGCGGGAAGCGGGCACGCCGTACCGCGCCGGCAGTTTCCCCTTCGCGGCCAACGGCCGCGCGCTCAGCATCGGCGATTCGACCGGCATGGTCAAGATCCTCGCGCACGAGCAGACCGACCGGGTGCTCGGCGTCCACATCTTCGGCAGCTGCGCCTCGGAGATGATCGCCGAGGCGGCGATGGCGATGGAGTTCGAGGGCTCGGCCGAGGACATCGCCCTGATCTGCCACGCGCATCCCACCCTGTCCGAAGCGACCAAGGAAGCGGCGCTGGCGGTGGCCAAGCGCGCCATCCATTCGTAGCTTGGCGGACGAAGCCGCGCGGGCGAAGTGCCTGATCGGCGAGGACGCGGTCAGGCGCTGGTACCGCCGCCGCCTCGCCAAGGGCCAGCTGCGGCCTGACCCGGCGCAGGAACGGCTGGTCGACCGCCTGCAGCAGCTCGCCGACGACCTGGTCGCGAAGCGCGACGAGCGCAAGAAGGGCTACCTGGGCCGGCTGCTCGGCCGGGTCCGGCCGCACGAGCGGCTGCGTGGCCTGTACGTCCACGGCGCGGTCGGCCGCGGCAAGAGCTTTTTGGTCGACGGCTTCTTCTTGAACCTGCAGCGCCAGGACAAGCTGCGCGCGCACTACCACGGCTTCATGCAGCGCTTCCACGCCGAGATGGCGAAGGCCGGAAGCGAGGAGGACGGGCTGGCCGCCTTCGCCGACCGCCTCGCGGACCGGCACGCGGTGCTGTGCCTCGACGAGTTCCACGTCAGCGACATCGCCGACGCGATGATCCTCGGCCGCCTGCTCGAGCGCCTGCTCGAGCACGGCGTCGTCCTGGTCGCGACCTCGAACTATCCGCCGGCGGGCCTGTATCCCAACGGCCTCGCCCGCGACCGCTTCATCCCGGCGATCCGGCTGCTCGAGGAGCGGCTCGACGTCTTCGACCTCGACGGGCCGGAGGACTACCGCCTGCGGGCGCTCGAGCAGGCCAGCCTGTACTACCATCCGCTCAGCGACGCGAACCAAAAGCGGCTCAAGGAGCGCTTCGGCGAGCTCGCCAAGGGCATGAACCTCAAGCGCAGCGTCCGGGTCGGCAGCCGCCGCATGCCGGCGCTGCGCCGGACCAGCGACGCGCTGTGGCTGGACTTCGCCGAGGCCTGCGGCGGCAGCTACGGCCAGGGCGACTACCTGAGCATCGCGGCGCGCTTCGCGACCGTCTTTCTGTCGGGGGTGCCGCGGCTTGGCCGCGAGGACAACGCCGAGGCGACCCGGCGCTTCACCTGGATGATCGACGTGCTGTACGAGGCCCGCACCAAGCTGCTGCTGCTGGCCGAGGCGCCGCTGGACGAGCTGTACGCGGGCGCCGGCGGCGAAGCGGGCCGGACGCTGTCGCGGCTGCGGGAGATGCAGTCGCGGGAGTATCTGGAGTCGGCCGGCCGGCCGCCGGTCGCGGCGCCGGCCTAGGCCTTCTTATTCCTGCGGAGCGGGCAGCAGCTTGGGGAAGTCCGGCGGCTGCGGCAGGCTGGTGATGCCGCGGCGGCGGAACTCGTAGTGCATGGAGCCGCCGACGAGATAGGGGTTGAGGTCTTCGAGGCCGCGGACGGATTCTTCCGTCTCCGAGACGTACAGCAGGTATTCGCCGTCGGGCCGCTGCAGCGTGAAGTCTTCGAAGGAGCCCAGGCTCCGCCTGCTGACGACGTGGCTGACCAGCGGGCGCAGCCGCCGCCCGCCGGTCTGCCGCACCGCCGATTCGAGCGCGCTCTCGTCGTAGAAGGGCACGGCGCGGTGCAGGTAGTAGTAGCCCGGCGTGTTGAAGTAGGGGTCGCCGAAATGCGCCAGCCCCTGCAGGCTTTCGTCGTCGTGCAGCCGCAGGTACAGGCCGTAGAGGTTGTTCTTCTCCCGCAGGTAGAAAGTGTCGCCGCGTTCGCGCGAGCTCGCCGCGTGCAGCCAGCGGTCGTCGTAGAAGTTGAAGCAGACGATGACGGCGAAGGCGGCGGCGTAGGCGCCGGGGATCCCCAGCCGCAGCTCGGGCCGCCGGACGCCGCCGAGCCAGCGCAGCAGCCCCGGCGCGATCAGCAGCAGAAACAGCGGCTGGATGACGAAGATGAAGCGCAGCTCCTTGTGGACCTGCAGGTTGTGCAGCAGCAGGGTGAAGGCCAGCAGCGTCGCGAGCAGCGCGCAGCGGCGGAACTCGGCGCCCATCATGTACAGGGCAGCCGGGAACAGCATGCCGGTCGCGACCATCAGCCGGATCACGTAGAACTCGGCGGGCTCGGCCAGGCGGTTCTGCGCGATCATGAGGTTCGCCATGAAGTTGACGTAGTAGGACTGGTAGGGATAGTCCCAGGTCAGCGCCTCGAAGGCGCCGACGGCGAGGACCATGCCGACGCCGCCGGCGATCGACGCCAGCGCCCAGCCGCGGCCGCGGCCGAGCGCGAGCCCTAGCCACAGCAGGCCGGCGATCGGCAGATACTGCATGCGGACCGCCGCGGCCAGCGCGAGCAGCGCGCCGACCGCGAGGGCGCCGCCGCGCCGTTCGGCGGCCGGCCGGCAGGCGAAGCCGAAGGCCGCGAAGAAGATCGAGGTCGCGACGAACTCGGTGAAGGGCTTGTGGGCGAAGACGATCAGGTACGGCCACAGGCAGGTCATGATGAGCGCGAGGCGGCCGGCCTCCTCGCCGAAGAAGCGGCGGCCGATGCGGTAGCAGGCCCAGGGGACGAGCACCGAGACCGCGCAGAACGCCGTCTTGACCGCGTAGACGTAAAAGCCCGGATGGTCGAGGCCGGTGACCTTCGCCAGCCACAGGATCGTCGCGACGAAGCCGGGGATGAGGAAGCTGCGCGCGCCGTAGTAGTGCTCCCAGTACGAGACGCCGTAGCCGAAGACCGCCTTGTGGGCGGGCTCGAGATACTGCATGATCTCGTCCGGGTGCAGCAGGAAGTCGCCGAAGATGCCGACGCAGGCGCGCAGGACGAAGGCCACGCCCAGCCACGGCCACAGCCAGCGCCAGGACGGCTCCTCGGTTTCGGCGGGCGGGAACAGCCGCCGCAGGAAGGCGGGCGGCCTAGCCGGCGGCGGCGGCGCCTTTTTCTCCGGCGCGGAGCCGCCGGAGCGCTTTTTCTTCTTCTTGCTCAAGACGGCGCCCTGCGCGGGGTGAGGATCTCGGCCGGGCCGTCGGTGACGCGGATGGTGTGCTCCCACTGCGCCGACAGGCTACGGTCCTTGGTGACCACCGTCCAGCCGTCGGGCAGCACCTTGATCTCCCGCCGGCCGGCGTTGACCATCGGCTCGATGGTGAAGGTCATGTTCTCGCGCAGCGTGAACCGCGGCTGCCGGCTGGCGTAATGCAGCACCTGCGGCGGCTCGTGGAAGCGGCGGCCGACGCCGTGGCCGCAGTATTCGCGGACGATGCTGCAGCCGTCCGCCGCGGCGCGCTCCTCGATCGCGGCGCCGATGGCGCTGATGTCGCTGCCGGCGACCGCGGCCGCGATGCCGATGTCCAGGCACTGCTCGGCGACGTCGCAGACCAGCCGCGCGGCTTTCGAAACCGGGCCGATCTGGAACATGCGCGAGCAGTCCGCGTAGTAGCCGTCGAGGATGACGGTGACGTCGACGTTGACGATGTCGCCGTTCTTGAGGGCGCGGTCGTGGCTGGGAATGCCGTGGCAGACCTGATGGTTGATCGAGGTGCAGACCGACTTGGGGAAGGGCGTGTGGCCGGCGGGCGCGTAGTTGAGCGGCGCCGCGATCGCGCCCGCCGCCGCGATCTCCCGCGCGCACCAGTCGTCGATCTCGCCGGTGGAGACGCCGGGGCCGATGCGTTCGGCGACCATGTCCAGCAGCGACGCGGCCAGGGCGCCGCTGCGGCGCATGCGCTCAATTTCCGCCGGCGTCTTGATGCTGGCCTGATGCATTGCCCTGGTCTTTTGAGACGATGTAGATCGCGCCGTTGGCGCTGTCGGTGATGAGGATCGAGCCTTCGGCGGTTTCGCCGATGCCGGCCGGCCGGGCGTAGTAGCGCTCGTCCGCATCGAGCCAGCCGGTGATGAACGGCTTGCTGCCGAGAATCTGCCGGCCGTCGGCCGAGAGCAGGAGCTGCCGCACCTCGAAGCCGGCGCGCGGCCCGCCGTCTTTTTCCTTCCAGCCGCCGCGCAGCGCGACGAGCGCCGAGCCCGGCTCGAGCAGCGCGTCGCTGCGGATGAAATGCAGGCCGTGGGGCTGGCTGCGCGCGTCGAGCAGCGCGGCCGGGGCCGCGTAACCGTCGCAGCCGGGACTGCCTTCGCCCTCTGGCCCAGCGATGCCGTGGCAGTGGGGATGGCCGAAGTGCAGCCCCTGGGCGGTGATGCGGTTGAGCTCGTCGGCGGGCGTCGGGACCGGCGGGTGCCGGTAGGCGCTGGCGTCCGTCGCCCACAGCTCGCCGGTGGCCGGATGGACGTCAAGGCTGCGGGGCGCGCGCAGGCCGCGGGCGTGGACGTAGCTGCTCTTGGCCTTGAGGTCGTAGGCGATGATCGTCCCCGCCAGCTCCTCGCCGGGAACCTGGCAGGCGTTGCAGGAGGACGGGACGCCGACGTAAAGAAGCTCCCGTTCCCCGTCGTATTTGAGGAACCGGCGTCCCGAGGATTTGTTGATCTTGGCGAGCTGCTGGGGCGCGAGCGCCCGGCCTTCGCGCAGCTTCGCGAGCGGCTCGGCGATCATTATCAAGTAGGAGCCTTGGGTTAAGACCAGGTCGTCGCCGAGCCAGGCGACGCCGGTCGGCGCCCGCATGCCGGAGAGGATGTGCCTGATGACGTTGCCGTCGGGGAGCCGCTCGTAGAGGTAGAGGCTGTCGCCGTAGCTGCCGACGGCCAAGTGCCCGGCAGCCGACACGTCGATGCCGGCGGGACGGTCGAGGCCGGCGTCCAGCTGCACGATCTTCAAGCCCGGTGGCAGCACCGCCTTCGCGAGCGCGGTGGCGGGGTCGGCGCTGGCCCAGGCGGCGGCGGCGAGCAGGCCGCAAATTGTAGAATTCAGCCTTGCCAGCATAAAGGTTCGCATGCCCGAGGAATATCAGGCCGCCCAGGTTGCGGGCCAGCTCGCCCCGACGTCCCAGCTGCGTATTTTACAAGTTGCCCGGCCGCCGGGACTGGACTTCGTCCCCGGCCAGTTCACCAAGCTGGGCCTGCCGCAGGACGGCGAGGCGAAGCCGCTGGCGCGGGCCTATTCTTTCGTGAATCCGCCGGCCGCGGCGACGCTGGAGTTCTGCTACGACGTCCTGGCCGAGGGCGGCAACCTGACGCCGCGGCTCGCCGAGCTGGCCGCCGGCGACGAGGTGCTGGTGTCGATGCGGCCGAACGGCCTGCTGACGCTGGCGAACGTGCCCGAGGCGCTGAGCCTGTTCATGATCGCGACCGGCACCGGCATCGGCCCCTTCGTCTCCATCCTGCAGGCGGGCGAGGAGGTCTGGAGCAGGTACGAGAAGATCGCGCTGGTGTATTCGGCGCGGCTGCGGCAGGACCTGCTCTACGACGACCAGCTCGCCGAGATCGCGGCGCTGCGGCGCAAGCAGTTCGCCTACGTCCCGATCGTCACCCGCGAGCGGGTCGAGGGCGTCGCGAACGAGCGGGTGACGGCGATGATCGCCAGCGGCGAGCTCGAGCGCCTCACCAAAACGGCGCTCGACGCGAGCTGCCAGTTCATGCTGTGCGGCAATCCGGCGATGGTCCAGGAGGTCTGCGCGCTGCTGCAGGCCAAGGGCCTCGAGCGCAACCGCCGCGCCCGGCCCGGCAACGTCACCATCGAGAAATATTGGTAAAGCCTATAATATGCACGCACGGCGCAGACGATGAAAGTCCACGAGTACCAGGCCAAGCAGATTTTCCGCGACCACGGCATCGCCGTGCCCGAGGGCAAGGCCTGCTTCAGCGCCGCCGAGGCGGCCGCGGCCGCCAAGGAGCTCGGCGGCGAGGTCTGGGTGGTCAAGGCGCAGATCCACGCCGGCGGCCGCGGCAAGGGCGGCGGCGTCAAGGTCTGCCGCAGCATCGAGGAGGTCGAGGAGGCCGCCGGCGCGATCTTCGGCATGCAGCTGGTCACGCACCAGACCGGGCCGGAGGGCCAGCAGGTCAGGCGGCTGCTGGTCGAGCAGGGCGCGGCGATCGCGCGCGAGCTGTACCTCGGCATGGTGATCGACCGCCAGAAGCAGCAGGCGGTGGTGATGGCCTCGTCCGAAGGCGGCATGGACATCGAGGAGGTCGCGGCCACCGCGCCCGACAAGATCCTCAAGACCTGGATCGACCCCAAGCGCGGCATCGACGCCGAGGAGGCCAAGGCGATCGCCGCCAAGATGGACCTGCCGGCGGCGAGCTGCGACGCCTTCGCGGCGCTCGCGGCCAAGCTGCACGCGGCCTTCGCCGCGACCGACGCCTCCTTGCTGGAGATCAACCCGCTGGTCCTTCTCGAGGACGGCGGCCTGATCGCGCTGGACGCCAAGCTCAACCTGGACGAGAACGCGCTGTTCCGCCATCCCGAGCTGCTCGAGCTCAAGGACCAGGACGAGGAGGACCCCGCCGAGGCCCGCGCGGCCAAGTTCGGCCTGTCCTACATCGCGCTCGACGGCGACATCGGCTGCATGGTCAACGGCGCCGGCCTGGCGATGGCGACCATGGACGCGATCAAGCTCAAGGGCGGCGCGCCGGCCAACTTCCTCGACGTCGGCGGCGGCGCGACCAAGGAGAACGTCACCGAGGCCTTCAAGATCATGCTGGCCAACCCGTCGCTCAAGGCGATCCTGGTCAACATTTTTGGCGGCATCATGCGCTGCGACGTGATCGCCGAGGGCGTGGTCGCGGCGGCCCGCGACATCAAGCTGACGGTGCCGCTGGTGGTCCGCCTCGAAGGCACCAACGTCGACAAGGGCAAGGCGATCCTGGCCGATTCGGGCCTGGCGATCATCGCCGCCGACGACATGGACGACGCAGCGCGAAAAGCGGTTGAATCAGCGACTTAGGATAAACAAATGTCGATTCTGATCAATAAGGACAGCCGCATCGTGACCCAGGGGATCACGGGCAAGACCGGCAGCTTCCACACCCGCCACAGCCGCGAGTACGCCGGCGGCAAGGACTGCTACGTCGCCGGCGTCACCCCCGGCAAGGGCGGCCAGGACTTCGAGGGGATCCCGGTCTTCGAAAGCGTCGGCGAGGCCAAGAAGGAGACCGGCTGCGACGTCTCGGTGATCTACGTGCCGCCGCCGTTCGCCGCGAGCGCGATCGAGGACGCGGTCAACGCCGAGCTCGAGCTGGTGATCTGCATCACCGAAGGCATCCCGGTGCTGGACATGGTGCGGGTCCGCGACATGATGAAGTCCTCCAAGACGCTGCTGGTCGGGCCGAACTGCCCGGGCGTCATCACGCCGGACGAAGTGAAGATCGGCATCATGCCGGGCTACATCCACAAGGCGGGGACGGTCGGCATCGTCTCGCGCTCGGGCACGCTGACCTACGAGGCGGTCCACCAGGTCTCGCAGCTGGGTCTGGGCCAGTCGACCTGCGTCGGCATCGGCGGCGACCCGGTCAACGGCCTCAAGCACAAGGACGTCCTGAAGCTGTTCAACGAGGATCCGGCGACCAAGGCGATCGTGATGGTCGGCGAGATCGGCGGCACCGACGAGGAAGAGGCGGCCGAGTACGCCAGCAGCGAGGTCTCCAAGCCCATCGTCGGCTTCATCGCCGGCGTCACGGCGCCGCCGGGCAAGCGCATGGGCCACGCCGGCGCGATCATCGCCGGCGGCAAGGGCACGGCGGACGAGAAGATCGCCGCGCTCGAGAAGGCCGGCATCCCGACGACGAAAAACCCCGCGGAGATAGGCAAGCTGCTGCAAGAGCACCATCCCTGATGGAGAGGTTCCGCGATTTCACCGGCCTGGCGGCCGCCTACATGCGCGAGAACGTCGACACCGACCAGATCATCCCCAAGCAGTTCTTGACGAGCGTCAAGAAGACCGGCTACGGCCTGTTCCTGTTCAACGACGAGCGCTGGCTCGAGCCGGCGCAGGACGCCGACACGCCGCGCGCCAAGCTGCGGCCCAATCCGGCCTTCGAGCTCAACGCCGAGCGCTACGCCGGCGCCGAGGTGCTGCTCGCCGGCGCGAACTTCGGCTGCGGCAGCTCGCGCGAGCACGCGGTCTGGGCGCTGACCGACTACGGCTTCAAGACGATCATCGCACCGGGCTTCGCGGACATCTTCAGCAGCAACGCCAGCAAGAACGGCCTGCTGCTGGTCGAGCTCGAGGCCGCCGAGGTCCTGGCGCTGGCGCGGCAGTGCGAGGCCGAGCCGGGCTTCAAGATCGAGGTCGCGCTGGCGGCGGAGCGGCCGTACGTCGCGGCCAAGGGACGCAGGCTGCACTTCAGCATCGACGCGGGGACCAGGGAGCGCCTGCTCGAGGGCCTCGACGACATCGCGGCGACCGAGCGGCTGGCGGACCAGATCAAGGAATACGAGCAAAAGCGCGCCGAGCTGGAGCCCTGGCTCGAAATCGGCAAGTAGCGCCGCGGCGCCGCCGTGGCTGAAACAGTCCTGCTGCTGCCGGGGGACGGCATCGGCCCCGAGGTGATCGGGCAGCTGCGGCCGCTGCTCCAAGCGCTCGAGTCCCGGGCGGGCTTCGAGATCGCCGAGGCGGATTTCGGCGGCTGCGCGATCGAC
>MEIE01000049.1 GCA_001750625.1 Candidatus Amphirhobacter heronislandensis | reverse complement strand
GAAATAACCCTCAACTTTGAAGCTGTCCGTCACCGGCCGCACGCCATCCGTGCCCGCCGCGCCCAGAATCTCAATCCATAGGCTCGCCGCGTCGCGCTGCAGCCGCACGTCCGCCACCGCCACGTCCGGACCCATCATCACCACGTCCACGTCCGACGATCCTGCGTCCGTCGCCTCGTAAATCCGGTCATGTCCTGTCCCAGAAGCCAGCTGGTACAGATCCGATCCTCCGCCACCTCGCAGGGAGTCCGTCCCGCCGTCCGTGGTCCGGAACACGTTCGAGCCATCGTCGCCATGCAGATCGTCCGCGCGCTTGACCTCCCCGGGCGAGACCGACCCGGCCAGATACATCGCCTGATAGTCGTAGCGGTACTTCCAGGATGAGGCTGTTTTCTCCAATCCTTTCGCAATGCCAGCGTCAAGTCCGAACAGCGCGGCGAGCGAACGCACGAACTCGGCCTCATGAACCGCGCCACGCTTCACTAGCGCCTTCTGCGCCGCGCCAAAATCCCAGTAGGCTTTGGATTGCTGCTCCTCGCTCAGCTTCTTAATGTCCTCCACAGTCGTAAGAACTTTCTCGCTAGCCTTCAGCTGCAGCATGCCAAACTCCGCCGCGTAGTCTTTCTGTATCAGAAATTCGGCTCGCAAACGCTCTACAGTCGATAGATAGCGCCTATTGATGTACTGCGCTAGTTCATGAGTCGGGTTGCGGTAATCCTTGCCAAGCGTGATCTTACCTCCCTGAAAAGCTTCCACCACCGCATACTTGACAGCTGTCGTGTAGTCCAGGCCCTTGCTCCAGCCAAAGTCGCTGTGCGTCACTCCCTCAGCACCCGCCCAGCGGTGCAGGATCTTGTCCAGCAGCTCCGCCCGCTTTGCCTCCGTATCCGCCTCATTGAACGCCGTCACCAGCTCCGCCAGCTTGCGCGTCTCCGTCCGCGTCTTGCCTTTGTAGATGGGCGCCTTCAGCTTGCCGGCGTCGTCCAGCGCCATCGCATCCCGCAAGTCATACACCAGACCTGTGCCCATCACTTCCTGCAAAGATTTGATTGATTCCGAATGCTCCGAAATCGAGCTCTTGTCATACCGCCGCAGCGACGGCTGCGTCTGGAACCAGACGTCCACCATCGAATGCGCCGCGCCGCTCGCGTCGACGTAGCTGCCCACCAGCCGGTGCTCGTTGCCCGCCTCGTCCACCTTGTTTGATTTGGAATGGCCCAGCTTCAGTTCCTTGACGCTGTTCGCCTCCAGCGTCTCCAGGCGCTGCTCGTCGGCATCCATGATTCCGTTGCCGTTCGCGTCCGTCCAGCGCAGCACCCGCAGCTCCGTCCACTTCGCGTCGTTCGCGTCCACCTTGCCATCCCCGTTGCTGTCCAAGGCCGCCAGGGCCGCGAAGCCGTCCTTCGCTTTTTCGCCGGACGGCAGCAGGGTGTTGTCCCCAAACAGCTCAGCACCCCGATCGATGACCCCGTTGCCGTCCAGATCCATCACCAGGACGCCGTCGTCCTCCGAAGCCCAGTTGGTAAGCTCGGCGAAGCCGTCGCCAGAGTGGTCGATGAACGCCATGCCTTCAGCCTCCACGCCATCGCCATCGAGATCGATGACCAAAGGGCTGAAGTACTTGTCGAATAAATCGGCAAGATCTTTTCCGAACATGTTTTGAATAAGCAAGCCCGCTCCTACGGGATTTACCACTCTCTCGGCAGTGCCGAAAAACTTAACCAAGGCTACCAACAGGGCCATCCTGTCGGAATGATTGGGAAGAAGCGGGCCAAGCTTCTTCATTATTTCGAGAACGATTGACTTTGCCATTCTGAGACCTATTCTACACTAGAATCCCTTCCCGATGTTTCGCAAAGCTGTAAAAGCGTTGTATATCGCTTTCCTCATCGCGGTATATGTGATTTCATGGATTGTCTGGGATGACATCCTCGAATTTTACAGCTGGATCTATGAATCAATTTTCAAGTGGCTCACAGCGTGAGCGGACGCTTCCGCCGTTGCCCTGCCAGCTGATAGGAGCGTAGCGAAAATGAGCGGCCCTGCAGGCGGCGTCGAGGACATCCAGCGCTACCACCGCGCCAGCCGGCTCCTGCTGTCATGCCTGCTGCTGCCGCTGGCGACGGGTCTGCTGCTGCTAGACGATGGAATCCTGTTGTCCATCATGCTCTACATGTTCTGGATGCTGTTCAGCCAGCTCAACTCGCGGGCTCTGAGCGAGCTCGCGGCTTACTCCCCTGATTTGGAGCCTGCGGCGAAAGCCGCGCGCTGGAGATCTGTGCTGCGGGAAAAAATACGGCACGAGCTGACGGGCTTGGCCGCCGCCGCCGTCATGCTGCTCTGCCTGCAGGAACTCATCAATCATCCTACGACTCCAGGTCAGGACATTCCCGTCAAGTTTACAGTCGCTTGGTTCACGCTCTTTTGGCTGACTGCGCTCATACCTCTGCTCGACACCATGCTGGTCCACAAGGGCAGCAGAAAAATCGCGTGGGCACTGCTGGCCCTATTGCTCGCCGCCGGCGCGCCCTTCCCGGCTCAGTTCCCATTCCTGCTACCCCATGCCCTTGCTCTGCTGCTCTATCTGCTGGGTCTGATATTCCAAAAGCCGGCACGTCGCCATTCCTTAATTCTCCATGCTTCCGACGTCTGTGGTGGCACCGGTTTCATCATGGCGGCCGCGATAGCAGTTTGGCTCATCGGCTTTTTGCTCGGCCTCGGCCTAGAAGAGGAAAATTGGCTGCCGCTGCCGGGCTTCGACTTGCCGCTGCTGGCGCTGATAATTTCCTTTTTCTCCCTACAATCTTTCATGAAACATGAAAGAATCCGCCACGGCCTGTTCACCACCGACTTCGATGAAATAGGCAAAAAGAAGCTCCGCCGGCAGAAAAGAGAAAGCCTCCTGCGCGCCTTCGACCCGCAGGAGGCCTCGGCCGGGTACTGGAACTGGGTGCGGCTGGTGACGCGGCTGGGCAGGTTCGCCTGGCTGGTCGCCTTGCTGTCAATTCTCGTCGTAGGCGCGTTCGTATTCTAAGTAATGCGGAGGATCTACTTTCCTAGCGCAGCAATTCTTCCACCTCCCCCCGCGTCGGCGGGTTGCAGCCGGTCCGGGAACAGTTGATCTGCGCGGCGGCCACGCAGAAATCCCCAAGGCTGCCGAGGCCGGCGGCGTCCAGCCCCCGCAAGGCTCCGGCATTTAGCCTGCCGTCCGCCCGCAGGCTCGCCAGCAGCGCGGCGAAAAAGCAGTCGCCCGCCGCGATGGTGTCCTGGACCGGCAGGCCCCGGTCGGGAATCTCGACCCGCGTCCGCGCCTCCGCGGTCGCGAGCATCGCGCCCTTGGCGCCCAGCGTTATCACCGCGAGCGCTACGCCTTTGCCCAGCAGCAGGTCCAGCACCGCGTCCGGCGCCAGGCTGCCGTACATGTACTCGGCGTCCTCGTCCGACAGCCGGCAGACCAGCGCCCGCGCGCAGATCGCGTCGCAGCGCTCTAGGAAGCTTTGCTTGTCGTCCACCAGCGCCGGCCGGACATTGGGGTCCAGCGCCAGCGGCACCGCCTCGTCCAGATTCAGCAGCCACTCGCACAGGACCGGGCCGCACTCTTTGTTGCCCAGCGCCGGCGCGCCGCCGACCTCGACCACGTCCACCTCGGCCCCCAGCGCGGGCAGCTCGGCGGCGGCAATCGCCACGTCGGCGGCCTGCTCCCGGTAAAAAGCGTAGCTGGGCTGGCCGTCCGCGCCGATGTCGACGAAGGCCAGGCCGGTCGGCCGCGCCGGCCGCGCCGTCGGCAGGTAGGCGACGCCGTTCGCTTCGAGGGTCGCCGCCAGCTGGTCGCCGAAGAAGTCGTTCGAGATCGGCATCGCGTAGCCGGCGGGAGCGCCCAGCCGCGCGGCCGCGATCGCAAGGTTGTAGGGCGAGCCGCCCGGGACCGCCGCGAACAGCCCGTCCGGATTGCGGACCAGGTCGATGATGTTCTCGCCGACCGTTACGATCATCGTCCCGCCGCCGCCTCGGGCCGCCGCAGCTCGCCAGGGACGGCGAAGGCCACGTCTTCCTCGACCCCCGGCAGCTCGGTCACCGCCGCCCCCGGCCGCAGCTCGCGCAGCCGGGCGATCACGCTGGCGATGACTTCCTCGGGCGCGCTGGCGCCCGCGGTCACCCCGATCGCGCCGTCTCCAGCGAGCCAAACGGCCTCAATGTCGTCGGGCCCGTCGACCAGTTCGGCGCGGGCGCCGTGCTTGCGCGCGACCTCGCACAGGCGGTTGGAGTTCGAGCTGGTCGCCGAGCCGACCACGATCACCAGGGCGCAGCCCGCCGCCATGCCCTTGACCGCGTCCTGCCGGTTCTGGGTCGCGTAGCAGATGTCCTCTTTCGCCGGCTGCTGGATCGCGGGCCAGCGCGCCCGCAGCGCCTCGATGATCTCGCGGGTCTCGTCCACCGACAGGGTGGTCTGCGTGACGTAGGCCAGCTTGGCGTCCGCGGCGAAGGAGAGCTTGGCGACGTCGGCGACGCTCTCGACCAGCAGGATGCCGTCGTCCACCTGGCCCATGGTCCCCTCGACCTCCGGATGGCCGGCGTGGCCGATCATCAGGATAGTGAAGCCGTCCTTGCGCAGGCGCTGGACCTGGGCGTGGACCTTCGAGACCAATGGGCAGGTCGCGTCGTAGACCCGCAGGCCGCGCGCCGCCGCCGCCCGCCGCACCGCCTGCGAGACGCCGTGGGCGCTGAAGACCAGCACGCTGCCTTCGGGAACCTTGCCCACGTCCTCGATGAAGCGCGCGCCGCGGGCGGCGAGCCGCTCGATCACGTAGGTGTTGTGGACGACCTCGTGCTTGACGTAGATCGGCGCGCCGTGGCGCTCGAGCAGCGCGCTGACGATCTCAATCGCCCGCTCCACCCCCGCGCAGAAGCCGCGGGGATTGGCCAGCCAGATGGCTTCGCCGCCGGCCATCGGCCGCCGCAGGCCGTCCCTAGCAGCCCGGGCTGCGGAAGCGGAGGTTGATTTCCTTGATCGCCTCCATGACCTCGTCGCTCAGCTCGACGTCCGCCGCCGCGATGTTGGTCTTGAGCTGGTCCATCTTGGTCGCGCCGATGATCGAGGAGGTGGTGAAGTTGTTCTTCAGCGTGTAGGCGATCGCCATCTGGCAGGGGTCGAGGCCGTGCTTGGCGGCGAGGTCGACCAAGGCCTGGATGCAGGTCTCGGTGTCCTCCTGCTCGTAGCGCGAGCTGTAGCGCGCCCCGAACAGCGTCAGCCGCGCGCCCTCGGGCTTGGCGCCGTTGAGGTACTTGCCCGACAGCTGCCCCGAGGCCAGCGGCGAGTAGGCCAGCAGGCCGACGTCCTCAAAGTGGGACACCTCGCTCATCGCGTACTCGTAGATCAGGTTCAGCATGCTGTAGGCGTTCTGGACCGACACCACCCGCGGCAGGTCGTGCTGGTCGGCCAGGCGCAGGTATTCCATCGTCCCCCAGGGGGTCTCGTTCGACAGGCCGATGTGGCGCACCTTGCCGCTTTTGACCAGCTCGCCGCAGGCCTGCAGCGTGTCGAGGATCGGCACGCCCTTGGCGCGGTCGAACTCCAGCGGCAGGTAGCGCCGCCCGAAGGAGTTCACCGGCCGGCTCGGCCAGTGCAGCTGGTAGAGGTCGACGTAGTCGGTGCCGAGCCGCTGCAGGCTTTGGTCCACCGCGTAGGCGAGCTGCTCGGGCTTGAGGTCCGGCCCTTGCCCGTCGGGGCGGGCGTAGTCGAGCTCCGGCGCCGGGCCCATGGCCTTGGTGGCGATGACCAGGTCGTCGCGCTTGCCGCGCTTTTGCAGCCAGCTGCCGATGATCTTCTCGGTCGCGCCGTAGGTCTCCTTGCGCGGCGGGACCGCGTACAGCTCGGCGGTGTCGATGAAGTTGATGCCCTGCGCGATGGCGTAGTCGAGCTGCTCGTGGCCCTCGGCCTCGGTGTTCTGCTCGCCCCAGGTCATCGTCCCCAGGCAGATCTCGCTGACCTCGATGCCGGTCCGCCCCAGCTTCCTCATTTTCATGCGCGCCTTCCTTTGCTTCGCTTCGCGTCCTATAATTCTATAACCCCCTCCGCCGCCGCCCCGCCATGACCGCCAAGCCCTTCACCCTGCCGCTCGGCAGCCCCCTTCCCGATTTCAGCCTCCCCGCCACCGACGGCCGCGACTACGGCCCCGCCGACTTCGCCGCCGCCGAGGCCCTGGTCGTCTTCTTCACCTGCAACCACTGCCCCTACGTCACCGGCTCGGACGAGGCCACCCGCGCCAGCGCCGAGCGCGTCGCCGGCCGCGCCGCCTTCGTCGCCGTCAACGCCAACTCGGCCCGCACCTACGCCGAGGACTCCTTCGAGCACATGGTCGCGCGGATGGAAGAGCACCGCTTCCCCTGGACCTACCTGCACGACGAGTCCCAGAAGACCGCGCTCGCCTTCGGCGCGCTGCGCACCCCGCACTTTTTCGTCTTCGACCGCGAGCGCCGCCTCGTCTACTGCGGCCGCGCCGTCGACAACCCCGGCGACGCCGGCCGCGCCCAGTCCTTCGACCTCGACCGCGCCCTCGACGACTGCCTCGCCGGCCGCGAGGTGGCGACGCCGCTCACCAACCCGGTCGGCTGCAACGTCAAGTGGGACGGCAAGGCCGCCAGCTGGATGCCGCCGGCGGCCTGCGACCTCGTCTAGGGCTTTTTCGGCGCGGGTCGCAGCGCCTGCCACGCCAGCAGCAGCGCGCCGGCGGTCAGCGCCATGTCGGCCAGGTTGAAGGCCGGCCAGTGCCAGCCGGCCAGGTGCAGGTCGACGAAATCGAAGACCCGGCCCTTGTGCAGCCGGTCGATGGCGTTGCCGGCGCCGCCGCCCAGCAGCAGCGCCAGGCACCAGCCCAGCTCCATGCGCAGGCCCTTGTGCAGGTGGATCGCCAGGTACAGCGCGATGCACAGCAGCAGCGAGAAGATTCCCAGGTACTGCTGCGCGCCGGCGAGGATGCCGAAGGCCGCCCCGGTGTTGTAGACCTCGACCAGGTTCAAAAACGGCGCCACCTCGATGCGGCCGCCGGCGCCGCGGACCAGGCCGGCGAAATAGACCTTCGAGGCGAAGTCCAGCGCGGCGATCAGCATCGCCGCCAGCACCAGCAGGCTGCGCGACCCCGAGCCCAGCGGCGCCGGGCCGCGGCCGCCGGCCTTCAGGCGGTCCGGCCCGTCGCCGCCAGGCTCGCCGCGCAGCGCTCGCATGTGTCCTTGCCGGCCGCCAGCGGCGCCCGCCGCCAGCAGCGCGGGCACTTCGGCGCGTCCGCCTGGCGCACCGCCACCGCCGCCTCGCCCTCGGCAAGCTCGATTTCCGAAGCGATGAATGCCTCCGCCAGCTCCGCCGCCCCCAGCGCCCGCAGCTGTTCCAGCTCCGCCGCCGGCGCCGCGATCTCCAGCCGCAGCTCGACGTCCGGACAGTCGATGCTACCGGCGGCCCGCGCCTCCTCGATCTGTTTCGCCACCCGCGCCCGCCAGGCGCGGACCAGGTTCCAGCGCTCCGCTAGCGCCGCGGCGTCCGCCGGCTGCGGCAGCGCCGTCATTTCGTGCAGCAGCACCGACTCGTCCTCGTCCTTCATCAAAACCTGCCAGGCCTCGTCGGCGGTGTAGGCCAGCACCGGCCCGAGCGCGATGGTCGTCATCACCGCGGTGTAGGCCAGCGCGGTCTGGGCGCTGCGCCGCGCCGGGTCCGCCGGCGCCAGCGTGTACAGCCGGTCCTTGGCGACGTCGA
>MEIE01000048.1 GCA_001750625.1 Candidatus Amphirhobacter heronislandensis | reverse complement strand
GCTGGCCGACTTCGCCACCTACATGACCGGCGACGTCTACCAGGCGCTGGTCGCCGGCAGCGTCCTGCGCCTGCAGATCAAGCTGGCCGAGGACTGGGACCAGGCCGCGCTGCGCACCGGCACCGAGCGTGGCGCCGCCTGCGCTTCCGCCGGCGAGCTGCTCGCCATGCTGTTCAGCGGCCGCACCATGGGGCTGTTCGGCAAGATGGAGCAGGGCCAGCTCGGCAGCTACGTCCTCGGCATGCTGCTGGGCGCCGAGATCAGCGCCGGCCGCCAGGCCTTTGCCGGCGAATCGGTCACCCTGGTCGGCAGCCAGGCCTGGGTCGACCGCTACGCCTGCGCCTGCGAGGTCCTGCAGCTGCCATGCGCTGCCGGCCCGGCCAACGCCGCCTTCAGCGGCCTGCGCGCCATCGGCGCCCGTCTCGCTGCCATAAAATAGCCGTCGCCATGTTCGACAAGGCCGCCAACCCCCTCATCGCCATCCTGCGCGGCATAGCTCCCGACGAGGCCGTCGCCGTCGGCAAGGAGCTGGTCGCGGCGGGGGTCAGCATCATGGAAGTGACCATGAACTCGCCCGAGCCGCTCAAGTCCATCGAGCTGCTGGCCGAAGCCTGCGGCGCCGACGCCCTGGTCGGGGCGGGCACCGTCCTCGCGCCGGCCGAAGTCGAGCAGGTCGCCCGCGCCGGCGGCCGGCTGGTCGTCTCGCCCAATTTCGACCCCGCCGTCGTCAAGGCGACCAAGGAGCAGGGGCTCGCCAGCGTCCCCGGCTGCCTGACCCCCACCGAGATGTTCGCCGCGCTCGCCGCGGGCGCCGACATGCTCAAGGTCTTTCCCGGCGACGTCGCGACGCCGCCCGTCATCAAGGGCTACCGTGCCGTGCTGCCCAAGGAGGCCAAGATCGCGGTCACCGGCGGCGTCAACGCCGACAATCTCGCCGCCTACCGGCAGGCTGGCGCCGACTGCTTCGGCATCGGCTCCGCCCTGTACAAGCCCGGCAAGACCGCCGCCGAAGTAGGCGAGTCCGCCAAGGAATTCGTCGCTGCCTGCGGCGGCTGAAGCCCAAGAGGAGGAGGGCCCTAGCTCTTCTTCTTTTTTGTTGCTGTTGAGACGCGCCTGGAAGAGGCCTGCTTGCGATAGTTTGTCTTTCGCTGCGCCGTCTTCTTCAGTTCTTTCGCCGCTTTCTTTTCCTGCTCTTGGCAGTATTTGAAAAAAGCAGGGTTGCCAGCCTCCATTTCATCGCCTTTTGACCAGATGAAGCCTCGGTCGACCAGTTTATGGAAAACATCCAAGGCTTTACCCCTCGCGACTGCCGAATCGTCACGAGCCAGGCTGTCTATGATCACCTCGCTCACAGCTCTGCCGCCGTTCAGCCTGAGCACTTCCATCACCACAAGCGCCCCTTGAAGAATTCGCATCCTCATCATCGTTCCTAAGACCTTGCCGTAAAAAGCTAGCCGCAACCGGTTTATTTCTGCTTCCGCCTCTCGCACTACTGCCTGATCCACCTTCCCGCACCCCGCCTTCGCCATTGCTTCCCACGCTTTGGCTCCTACAATCTGCGTGAAGAAAGGATAGCTGTCGGCCATGTTCTCCATCATTTCCAGGGCTTTGTCGTCCACCTTTATGCCTCTATCCACGAACGGCTTGCCAATCGCTTCCCGCGTCGCTTCTGGCGTCAAGCCGTTGATGTACAGATCTTTGCAGCGGTCGATGGATCCTGCCCGCGCCATGTCCAGATTGATGTCCAGATTCGGCGTCCCCGCAAGCATGAGCACAAGAGGGAGTCTGCTGGCAATCATCCTTTGGGAAAGATGCAGCAGCGTTCCCAGCGCCTCGGGCTCGTACTCCATCGCCTCATCCAACAGTAGCGCCAGCGGCCGCTGCTCCATGCAGGTTTCCAAAGCTTCTGTGAGCAGAAGTTCTTGGCTGTTCCTGCTCTGCCTCGTCCGCATCAGTCCTGTCTCCTGATCGATGATTTGATCGAGAGCGCTAAGCATTTCCACCTGCCGCCCCTGGCGCTTGAGTCCAGCCAGCGCGTCCGCAAACAGCTTGCCGTCCGGATCGAGATTCGCAAGGCGCGACAGCCAAACGACATGGATGCCTCGTTTCCGCGCCATGTTTCTGGCTTCGGCAAGCAGCGTCGTCTTGCCAACCCCCCGCGGGCCAACGATTTTCACTGGGGCGAGCCCTGGTTCCAGCAGTCGCCCCGTCTTCCTATCCCGGAGACCGGCAATTTGATCGAGGGTGTTTTCGATGCTGCGCAGCTCTTCGCGGCGACCTGCGAGGTGAGCCGGCTTCGTCCCCGGTCCTGGCTTGAATGGGTTTCTTCCTAATGCGCTTCTGTTCACTAGGATTAATTTTATACCTGTTTGTCCCCGAAGCAAAAGCCCCTTTGGACCGTGCTTGGCTGACGCCCATAGCAGGGCAGGGCGGCGCTGCTGCGCCCTAAGGAGTTCGCCGCCGCCTGCGGCGGCTAGGCGGTCCTCAGGCGGCGGGGTCCAGCGCCCGGCCGTCCTTGTCGAAGCGGTGCACCTTCGCGCCCTCGCGCAGCTTCACCTTCACCGCGTCGCCGAGCTTCTGCGGCACCATCTTGTGCCGCCGCACCAGCAGCGGCTCGGCCCCGCCGATGTCGGCGTAGACGAAGACGTCCGAGCCGATGTTCTCGATGTGGATGATCGAGCCCTCGAAGTCCGCCGCGCCGCCGTCCACGGCGACCTCGAGGTCCTCGGGCCGGATGCCGACCGTCGCCGCCTTGTGCTTGTCGGCATGCGCGCCCTGCAGGGTGTTCATCGTCGGCGAGCCGATGAAGCGCGCCACGAACAGCGTCTGCGGGCTCTCGTACAGCTCGCTCGGCGTCCCGACCTGCTCGATGACGCCGTCCCGCAGCACGCAGATGCGGTCCGCCAGCGTCATCGCCTCGACCTGGTCGTGCGTGACGTAGACCATGGTCGTGCCCTTCATGCTGTGGTGCAGCTTGGCGATCTCGAGCCGCGTCGCGACCCGCAGCGCCGCGTCGAGGTTCGACAGCGGCTCGTCGAACAGGAACACCCGCGGCTCGCGGATGATCGCCCGCCCGATCGCGACCCGCTGCCGCTGGCCGCCGGACAGCTGCTTGGGCAGCCGCTCGAGCAGCTGCTCGATCTGCAGCATCTTCGCGACCTGGCCGACCTGCTCCTGGACTTTCTCCTTGCCGCCGCCGGCGAGCTTGAGGCCGAAGGCGATGTTGTCGTAGACCGTCATGTGCGGGTACAGCGCGTAGGACTGGAAGACCATCGCGATCTTGCGGTTCGACGGCGACAGGTGGTGCACCGGCTCGCCGTCGAAGTGGATCGTGCCGCCCGAGACCTGCTCGAGCCCGGCGATCAGCCGCAGCATCGTCGACTTGCCGCAGCCCGAGGGCCCGACGAAGACCATGAACTCGCCCGCGACGATGTCCAGGCTCACGCCCTTGATCACCCGGGTCGCGCCGAAAGATTTCTCGATGTTCTCGAGGCGTACCTGCGTCATGTCAGCCTTTCACTCCTCCCGCCGTCAGCCCGGCGACTATCTTGCGCTGGAACACGATCACCAGCACCACCAGCGGTATCGTCACCACCACCGCCGCCGCCATGATCGCCCCCCAGGGGATTTCGTAGATCGAGCTGCCCGACAGCAGCGCGATCGCCACCGGCACCGTCCGCGTCTTGTCCGAGATCACGAAGGTCAGCGCGAACAGAAACTCGTTCCAGGCGCCGATGAAGGCCAGCAGCCCGGTGGTCACCAGCGCCGGCCACAGCAGCGGCATGAAGACCTTGGTGATGATCTGCCAGGGGGTCGCGCCGTCGACGATCGCCGCCTCCTCGATCTCCACCGGCAATTCGCGCATGAAGGTCGTCAGCACCCACACCGTGAACGGCAGCGAGAAGATGGTGTAGGAGAACACCAGCGCCCAGATGGTGTTGTACAGCCCCAGCGCCCGGATCAGCTCGAACAGCCCCGCCAGCAGCGAGATCTGCGGGAACATCGACACCGACAGGATCATCAGCAGCAGCGAGCTGCGGCCGCGGAAGCGCACCCGCGACAGCGCGTAGGCGGCCGTCACCGCCATCAGCAGCGACAGGACCACCACCAGGGTCGCCACGAGGACGCTGTTGAGGATGTTGCGCAGGAAGTTGCCCGACTGGAACACGTCGATGTAGTTGTTGAGCGTGATGTTCGAGGGCAGGTAGCTGACCTTGAACAGCGCCGTCCCTTCCTTGAAGCTGGTGATGACCGCGTAGTAGAAGGGGAAGATCGAGATCAGCACGATCACCCCCACCAGCGCGTAGAACGCCGCCACCTGGTACCAGGGCCGGTACATCGCTTACTTCCTCCCGCCCTCGAGGTCCACCCGGCCCAGCCAGATGTACAGGATGGTGATCGAGCCGATGATCAAGAACAGCAGGGTGGACTGCGCCGAGCCGTAGGCGAACTTGTCGAAGTCGATCAGGTTCTCGCGCGCGATCACCGACATCGTCTTGGTCGCCTTGCTGTTCGGCGTCAGCACGTAGATCAGATCGAAGACCCGCATCGCGTCCAGGAAGCGGAAGATCACCGCCACCATCACCGCCGGCCACACCAGCGGCAGGGTCACCTTGAAGAAGGTCCGCACCGGATGGACCCCGTCGATCGCCGCCGCCTCGTAGATGTCCTTCGGGATCAGCTGCAGCCCCGCCAGCGTCAGCAGCGCCATGAACGGCGTCGTCTTCCAGATGTCGACCACCAGCACCGCCGTCATCGCCGTGTCCGAGCTCGCGGTCCAGGCGATCTTGGTGTCGATTATGCTCAGCCGCAGCAGGATGTCGTTGATCATGCCGAACTGGTCGTTGAGCATCCAGCCCCACATCCGCGCCGAGACGATGGTCGGGATCGCCCACGGGATCAGCACCGCCGCCCGCACCCAGCCCCGGCCCTTGAACTCCTGGTGCAGGACCAGGGCGACGATGATGCCGAAGACCATCTCGAAAAACACTGAAACCACGCTGAAATACAGCGTGTTCCACACCGCGTTCCACCAGTTCGGGTCCGCGAGCACGCCGCGCCACAGCACCCGGCCGCTCTTGAGCTCGCGCTTGGTGAGGTAGTTCTCGAAGCCGACGAACTGGCCGCCGTACAGGTCGGTCAGCGAGGTGTCGGTGAAACTGAAGTAAAAGGTCCGCAGCAGCGGCCAGGCCGCGACGATCAGCAGCGCCGCGATCATCGGCAGCAGGAACAGGCGCGCCGCCCGCAGCTGCTCGTCGCGCAGCTGGGAGAAGGGCGCGATGACCGCCGCCGTCGCCGCCGCTTTCATCGTCCGCGCCAAAGAAAAAGGGCTTGGCCGCTCACGCAGCCAAGCCCGTGGTGGAGCTGAGTGATCAGCTCCTCCGGTTCAGCTCGCCCTTACCAGGCGGAGCCGCGGAGCTCTTCGAGCTCGGCTTCGAGCTCTTCGAGGTTGTCCGCCGCCGAGCCATTGCCCGACAGGGTGTCGTGGACCGCGCTCCAGAACAGCGAGGAGACCTCGTTGTACTTGACCTTGGTCGGGGCCGACGGCCGCGGCACCGCGTTCAGGAAGACGTTCTTCCAGCGCGGGATGATCGGCTGTTCGCGCTTGACGTCGGCGTCGTCATACAGCGAGACGATCGTCGGCAGCTTGGACAGCTCCACGGCGTTGGCCTTCTGGTGCTCGGTCGAGGACAGGAAGCGGACCAGGCTGATAGCCGCGTCCTGGTTCGCCGAGTACTTGGAGACCGCGAGGTTCCAGCCGCCCAGGGTGGCCGCCGAACGCGCGTTCGGACCGTCGCCCTGCGGCAGCGGGGCCACGTCGAACTTGTCCTTCACCGCCGAGTCGCCGCTGTTGCCGAGCGAGTAGGCGTAGGGCCAGTTGCGCATGAAGACCGCGTTGCCCAGCTGCCACACGCCGCGGGATTCCTCTTCCTGGTAGGCGAGGACGCCGTCGGGCGCGATGGTGCCGACCCAGCCCTTGGCGCGCTCGAGCGCGGCGATGGCCTGCGGGTTGTTGACCGAGATGGTGCCGTCAGGCTCGACGATCTGGCCGCCGCCGTAGGACTTGACCCACTCGAGGGCGTCGCAGGTCAGGCCTTCGTAGGCGTTGCCCTGGAAGACGAAGCCCCACAGATCGGAGTTGCCAGCGGCGCGCTCCTTGTCCATGATCTCCTTGGCGGTCGCTTCGAGCTCGGCCCAGGTCTTGGGCACGCTCTTGCCGTACTTGTCCAGCAGGTCCTTGCGGTAGTACAGCGCCGGCGCGTCCGTGAACGCGGGCATCGCCACCAGCTTGCCGTTGACGGTCTGCGATTCGATGATCGACGGGAAGTGGTCGCCCACCAGGTCGCTCATGTGCCGCGTCAGGTCGACGAACTGGTCCGCGAGCTGCGGCGCCCAGATCACGTCGGTCTGGTAGACGTCGACGTCGGCGTTGCCGGCGGCGAGCCATTGGCGGTACAGGGCGAACTGGTCGGTCGTCGACGAGGGCATGGCCACCACGTTGAAGGTGTGCCCCGTCTCGGCTTCCCAGATCTTGGCGCGTTCCTTGAGGAACTCAAGGTCCTTGCCCGTCGCGCCCGAAACCATGTTGATCTCGGCCGCCTGCGCTGTCATAGCCGCCGCGGCGAGCGGCAGCAACAGCATTTGCTTGATGTTTTTCATTAGTGCCAAATTCTCCTCTAAGTTATCGGCAGGGCTATTTTACAACAATCCGGCGGCCGGCGGCCCGCCGGGGCGAAAAAGCCGCCTTTTGCCGCCGGAGCGGGCCGTAATCTAAAATGCCTTGCCATGCTGAAGGTAACGCCGACGGCGGCGCCGCATTACTCGCTCGCGCACCAGCAGCACCGCTACAGCCGCCTGCTCGGCAGCCTCGAGGTCGAGCATGCCGACCGCCAGGGCCCCGTCCTGCGCGACCTCGAGCTGCGCATGACGGCCAATCCGGCGGTCTTCGAGCCCCACGTCTGGCGCATCGCCGAGCTCGGGCCCGGCGCCATCGTCCAGCTGCGGGACGGCCAGCCCGAGCCGGGCCTCGAGTTCCTCGAGGCCCTCGGGGACGAACAGCAGCTGCGGCTGCGCTTCGAGCTGCGGCACGAGGGCCGCGAGGCTGCGGCCGCGACGGCGGAGGCCCTGCTGCTGCCCAAGGACCACTGGGCCGGGGCGCGGGGCATGCCCGAGCTGCTGGCGTCCTTCGTCCAGCCGCACGCCGAGCTGGTCGAGCGCCTGGTCAAGCGCGCCGCCGGCCTGCTGCGGGAGACGCCCGGCGGCTACGCGCTGGACGGCTACCAGAGCGGCGACCGGCGGGCGCCGTGGATGACGGCCCAGGCGCTGTGGCATGCGGTCGCCGAGCTCGGGCTGGACTACGTCGCGCCGCCGCCGGACTTCGCGCGGACGGGGCAGCGCATCCGCCTGCCCGAGCGCGTCGCGAGCTCCGGCGCCGCCGCCTGCCTCGACGCCTCGGTGCTGTTCGCGGCCTGCCTCGAGGCCGCCGGCCTGCATCCGGTGGTCGCGCTGACCGACGGGCACGCCTGCGCCGGCTGCTGGCTGGTGGAGGACAGCTTCCCGCTGCTGGCCAACGAGGATCCGATGGACATGCGCAAGCGGGTCGACGGCCAGGACATCGTCCTGTTCGAGACCACCCTGGCGCTGCGGCCGCCGGTCCCGTCCTTCGCCGCCGCCTGCGCCGCGGCCGAGCCGCTGCTCGCCGAGGCCGCCGAGGCCGCCTTCGTGCTGGCGCTGGACGTCAAGCAGGCGCGCGAGCGCGGCGTGCGGCCGCT
>MEIE01000047.1 GCA_001750625.1 Candidatus Amphirhobacter heronislandensis | reverse complement strand
AGAAAAACTACAGCCGCGTCTACGGGACCTTCGGCCTCAACGGCGACGCCGCCCTCAAAGCCTTCGCCTGCGCCCTCGAGACCGGCTACCGCTCCTTCGACACCGCGCAGATGTACGGCAACGAGGCCGAGCTCGGCGAGGCGATCGAGACCAGCGGCGTCCCGCGGGCCGAGCTGTGCATCACCACCAAGGTCGAGCCCGGCAACATGCACGAGGCGTCCTTCATGCCCTCGGTCGAGGAAAGCCTGCGCAAGCTGCGCGTCGACCAGGTCGACCTGCTGCTGCTGCACTGGCCGCCGCCCGGCGGCGACGTGGGGCCGTCGCTGGCGCTGCTCGCCGACGCGCGCAAGCGCGGCCTCGCCGCCCACGTCGGCGTCTCCAACTACAACGTCAGCATGCTGCAGACCGCGGCCGTCTCGGCCGCCGCCCCGATCGACGTCAACCAGGTCGAGTTCCACCCCCTGCTCGACCAGTCCAAGCTGCTGGCCGGCTCCCGCGCGCTCGGCATCCCGCTGGCCGCCTACTGCTCGGTCGCCCGCGGCGAGATCTTCAAGCACGCCGTCCTCGCCGAGATCGGCGAGCGCCACGGCAAGAGCGCGGCGCAGGTCGCGCTGCGCTGGATCCTGCAGCAGGGGGTCATCGTGATCACCAAGGCCGCCTCGCCCGCGAACATCAAGGCGAACTACGCGATCGACGATTTCGAGCTGACCGCCGAGGAGATGGAGGCGGTGACGGCCCTCACCGCGACCGGCTACCGCATCGTCAACAGCGACGTGGTCTCCTGGGCCCCTGAATTCGACTGATTTCGGCCCCGCCCCTGCCGTCTATGCTGCACCGCAGCATTTCTGTGCTACAATACGCTTCCCATCCCCGCGATTCAGACATCATGATGATCCCGTCTTCATACATCCGCAAGCGACCGGACGAAGAGCGTCCCGTTCTTCGCTCGGCTGCTCTACGCCATCCTGGGGGCGCGGTGATGGCCGCCAAGCCTCAGCCCCAGCCCAAGCCCCAGCCCCGGCGGCCCTACACCCCCGAGGAAATCAACGAAATCCTGCGGAACTCACCCTGCGTCTAAGCGCCGCTTGACTCAGCCCTCAGCCCCATCCCCGCCGCCTTTTTCGAGGTTTTGATATATAATAGCGTCGCGGGGTGGAGCAGCCCGGTAGCTCACCAGGCTCATAACCTGGAGGTCGTAGGTTCAAATCCTGCCCCCGCAACTCTTCTTCCGACCCGCCAGGCCGCCTGAGCTCCGCAGCCGCGGCTCGGTTTTTTATTCCCAGCACCAAGGAACCGCACAATGCCCGCACAGAAGACGCTTTCCATCATCAAGCCCGACGCCGTCGCCTCCCGCGTCATCGGCCAGATCATCGCCCGCTTCGAGCAGAACGGGCTGGAGCTTCTCCGCGCCGAGCTGCGTAGCATCGACCGGGACACCGCGAAGGCCTTCTACGCCGAGCACGCCGAGAAGCCGTTCTTCGGCGAGCTCATCGACTACATCACCAGCGGCCCGGCGGTCGTCGCCGTCGTCGCCGGCGAGGACGCCGTCGCGCTGCACCGCAAGCTGATGGGCGCGACCAACCCCAAGGACGCCGAGCCGGGGACCATCCGCGCCGACTTCGCCAAGAGCCTCACCGAGAACGCCATCCACGGCTCCGACTCGGTCGAATCGGCCAAGCGCGAGATCGCCATCTTCTTCCCCGCAGCGGCCAAGGAAGAAGGCTTCCTCGATTTTTAGGCCGCGCGGCGCAGCCCATCGCCATGGCGGCAGCCGCGTCCCGCACCAATCTTCTCGGCCTGGACCGCGGCCAGCTGGCCGCGTGGCTGGGCGAGCGCGGCGAACAGCCGTACAAGGCGCGGCAGCTGCTGCGCTGGATCCACCGCAAGCACGAGCGCGATTTCGAGCGCATGCACGACCTCAGCGCGAAGCTGCGGGCCACGCTCGCCGCCGAGGCGACGCTTGAGACGCCGCCGCTGACCGAGACCAGCGTCGCCGCCGACGCGACCCGCAAGCACCTGTACGACGTCGGCGGCGGCAGCGTCGAGGCGGTCTGGATCCCCGAGGCGAAGCGCGCGACCCTATGCGTCTCCTCGCAGGCGGGCTGCGCCCTCGCCTGCACCTTCTGCCTGACCGGCAAGCAGGGCTTCGCCAAGAACCTGAGCAGCGCCCAGATCATGGGGCAGTACCACCACGCCCTGCAGGACGCCGGCACGGTGAGCAACGTGGTCTTCATGGGGATGGGCGAGCCGCTGCTCAACCTCGAGCAGGTCGTCCCAGCGCTGCGGCTGCTCACCGACGACCTGGCCTGCGGCCTGTCGCGGCGGCGGGTGACCGTCAGCACCGCCGGCGTGGTCCCCGGCATCGAGCGCCTCGCCGCCGAGGCGCCGGTGGCGCTCGCGGTCTCGCTGCACGCGCCGGTCGACGAGCTGCGCAGCGAGCTGGTGCCGCTCAACCGGCGCTACCCGCTGCGCGACCTGCTGCGGGCCTGCCGCGGCTACCTGAAAGCCGCGCCGCGGGACTTCATCACCTTCGAGTACGTCCTGCTCGACCGCGTCAACGACGACCTTGCGCTCGCGCGCGACACCGCGCGGCTGCTGGCGAAGACGCCGGGCAAGGTCAACCTGATCCCCTTCAACCCCTTCCCCGGCGCGCCGTACCAGGCGCCGTCGCGCAACCGCGTCATGGCCTTCCGCGACGAGCTCAACGCCCGCGGCGTGGTCGCGACCGTCCGCCGGCAGCGCGGCGACGACATCCTCGCCGCCTGCGGCCAGCTCGCCGGCAAGGTGGCCGGCCGCGTCCCGGCCGCCGGCCGCATCGCCACCCCGATAATCCCGGCGCCATGAAGGCGCCGCGCCGCAGCGTCGCCGTCGCCATCGGCGGCGTGGCCGTCGGCGGCGGCCGGCCGCCCGTGGTCCAGGCGATGACCGACACCGACACCGTCGACGCGGTCGCCACCGCCATCCAGTGCAAGGACCTCGCCGACGCCGGCGCCGAGCTGGTGCGCGTCACCGTCAACACCCCCAAGGCGGCCGCCAGCGTCCCGAAGATCCGCGACCGCCTCGACGCGATGGACTGCGCCGTCCCCTTGGTCGGCGACTTCCACTACAACGGCCACAAGCTTTTGAAAAAAGAGCCCGCCTGCGCGCAGGCGCTGGCGAAGTACCGCATCAATCCCGGCAACGTCGGCAAGGGCGACGCGCGCCAGGAGAACTTCGCGGTGATGATCGAGCAGGCGCTGGAGCACGGCAAGGCGGTGCGCATCGGCGCCAACTGGGGCAGCATCGACGAGGAGCTGCTGGCCCGCAACATGGACGCGAACGCGCGCCTGAAAAATCCCCGCGACGCCGACGCCGTCATGGTCCGGACCCTGGCCGACTCCTGCCTGCGCTCGGCTGCCCAGGCCCGCCGGCTCGGGCTGGGCGACGACCGCATGGTGCTGTCGGCCAAGGTCAGCCGGGTCAACCTGGTGATCGAGGCCTACCGCCTGCTGGCGCGCCGCAGCGACCTGGCCCTGCACGTCGGCCTGACCGAGGCCGGCATGGGCAGCCGGGGCGTGGTGGCCTCGACCGCGGCGCTCGCGACGCTGCTGCTCGAGGGCATCGGCGACACCATCCGGGTCTCGCTGACGCCCGAGCCCGGCGCGCGGCGCACCGAGGAGGTGACGGTGGCCTGGCAGATCCTGCAGTCGCTCGGCCTGCGGCACCGCACGCCGCAGGTGACGGCCTGTCCCGGCTGCGGCCGGACCACCTCGATCTTCTTCCGCGAGCTCGCCGCCAGCGTCCAGCTGCGGCTCAACGGCAAGATGAAGGACTGGCGCGCGCGCTATCCGGGCGTCGAGAAGCTCAACATCGCCGTGATGGGCTGCGTGGTCAACGGCCCCGGCGAGAGCCGCCACGCCGACATCGGCATCAGCCTGCCCGGCAGCGGCGAAAATCCGGTCGCGATCGTCTACGCCGACGGCGCCAGGCTGACGTCGCTCAAGGGCGACGGCATCGCGAAGGACTTCGAGGCGCTGGTCGACGCGTACGTCGCCAAGCGCTTCGCGCCGAAGCGCTAGCGGCCTAAGGCTATTCGGCGACCAGGGAGGCCCACTGGCGGGTCTTGAACCAGTAGGTGTGGCGCTCTTCGAGCCAGCCGCTCTCGTGCTTGGTCAGGATCCAGTTGTTGAAGAAGTTCAGCGCGTCGGGGTCGTTCTTGCGCAGCGCGAAGCCCTCGTTGGTGTTGTCGAAGGTCTCGAGGAAGGGCAGGAACAGCTTGTCGCCGTGGTCGCTGACCGCCACCGCGGCGCTCGGCGAGGCCGCCACCCAGGCGGTGGCGTTGCCGTTGACGACCTCCTGGATCGCGGTCGCCTCCTCGTCGAACAGGCGGGTGTCCGCCTCGGGGAACATCTCGTTGACCGCGTCGATGGCGGTGACGCCGCGGCGCATCGCGAAGGTGACGCGCTCGTCGTCGAAGTCCTCGAAGTCGACCTCGTCGGCGTCGTCCTCGGTGATCTTCTCGATCTCGTCGCGGTTGGCGACGATCAAAAGGCCCGACTGGGCGTACGGGTCCGAGAAGTTGACCTTGAGGTTGCGCTCGGGGGTGATCGACATGCCGCCGATGATGACGTCGAACTTGCCGGCCAGCAGCGCCGGGATGATGCCGTCCCACTGCGTCGGGACGATGACCAGCTCCACGCCCATGTCCTTGGCGACCTCGCGGGCGACGTCGACCTCGAAGCCGATGTACTCGCCCGCATGACCCAGGGGACGAAGGTGCTCATGCCGACCCGGATCTCGCCTTCTTTGAGGATTTTCTCAATGACCGAATGGCCGTCGGCGAGGGCGGAACCGGCGAAGATTGACCCCGCGGCGAACAGAAGAAGGGCTTTGAAAGTTTTGATCATGGGTGCTGTGCTCCAATTTTGAAACAGGCTATTGCAGAAAAAAATTCTAACACAGCCCTGCGTGGCGATGCGGCGGCATTTTTTTCGCGGCGAATTTTACGCCTCTGTGATCACGGACAAAGAGACTTTCGCGGCGCGGCACCGCTCTTTAGGCCCCGCGTTCCGCATTTCCTTAGGGTGTATAATTTAATTCACTGCGAAGCCATCCGCGCGGCTTCCCGCAGCCAGGCGCAAGCCAGCATCCCATGCCTCCCGCCGCCACCATCGTCTTCCCGTCCTGCTTCCTCTAGGAAGCGGTTTCTTCGGCCGGACTCCGTCCCCAAGCATGCAGGATTCAAGCTTTCGCAGTCGTTTCACCTCCCGGCTGGGCGCTTTTCTAGCGATCGCCGCGGTCATCGGCGCGATCTGGTACGGCGCCGCTAGCCTCAGCTACAACTGGCAGTGGTACCGCATCCCGCGGCTGCTGCTCCCCGGCTGGCGCGGCGACGCCTGGACCTGGGGGCCGCTGGCCGAGGGCCTGCGCCTGACGCTGGTGCTGGCGGCCTGCAGCGCGCCGCTGGCGATCGCGATCGGGCTGGCGGTGGCCCTGTTGGAGAAAAGCCGGCTGGTGTCGCTGCGGATGTTCGGCCGCTCCTACATCGAGCTGGTGCGCAACACCCCGCTGCTGGTGCAGCTGTACCTGCTGTACTTCATGCTCGCGAACCTGCTCGGCATCGACCGCACCGCCGCCGGCGTCCTCGCGCTGGCGCTGTTCGAGGGCGCCTTCGCGGCCGAGATCTTCCGCGCCGGCATCGACGCGGTCCCGCGCGGCCAGCGCGACGCGGCCGGCGCCCTCGGCCTGCGGCCGCTGGCGGCCTTCCGCCTCGTCTACCTGCCGCAGAGCCTGCCGCTGATCCTGCCGCCGCTGGCGAACCTCTTCGTCTCCCTGATCAAGCACTCGTCGATCGTCTCGGTGGTGGCGCTGCCCGAGCTCACCGACATCGCCCGCAACCTGATCGCCGACACCTACCTGACCTTCGAGATCTGGCTGGTGGTCGCGCTGGTCTACGTCGTGCTGTGCTTCGCGCTGTCGCTGCTGATCCGCCTGTGGGAGGCGCGGCTGCTGGCGCGCGTCAACGGAGGACGGCCATGAGCCGGCGGCGCCGCGACCTCGGCCTGAACATCGCCTTCGCGCTGCTGTTCATCGGCGGCGCCTGGTGGCTCGGGGCCGCCGCGCTCGGCAGCTTCGACTACAACTGGGGCTGGCGGCAGGCGCTGAGCTACCTGGTCCGCAGCGACGGCAACGGCGGCTGGGCGGCCGGCCTGCTGCTGGACGGCTTCTTGATGACGCTGCGCCTGGCGCTGTGGGGCGGGGTCGCCTGCACGCTGTTCGGCCTGGCGATCGGCCTTTTGAGCGCGAGCCGCTTCCTGGCGCTGCGCATGCTGGGCGCGGCCTACGTCGAGGGCGTCCGCAACATGCCGCCGCTGGTGTTCATCTTCGTCATCTACTTCTTCGTCAGCACCCAGGTGCTGCCGCCGGCGCTGGTGTCCTCGATCGGCGACGCGGTCGAGTCCAGCGCGGTGCTGACCTGGCTGTTCGGCCCCGACGACCGCATCGAGAACTTCCTCGCCGGCCTGCTCACCATCGCGCTGTACGAGGCCGCCTACGTCGCCGAGATCTTCCGCGGCGGCATCCAGTCCATCGAGAAGGGCCAGTGGGAAGCCTCGGACGCGCTGGGCCTGCGCCGCTGGCAGGCGATGCGGCTGGTGATCCTGCCGCAGGCCTTCCGCAAGATCGTCCCGCCCTACACCAACCAGCTGATCTCGCTGGTCAAGGACTCCTCGATCATCTCGGTGATCTCGGTCCAGGAGCTCACCTTCTCGGGCATCGAGGTCGCGACCACCACCGGCCGGCTGTTCGAGACCCTGCTGCTGGTCGCCGGCATGTACATGATCATCTGCTACCCGGCGACCATGCTGCTGCGCCGGCTCGAGCGGCCGCAAGCCGCCCGGCTGTAAGCGCGGCGCCGACGGCGCCCGCCTCGCATCGGCATCCATGCCCGCTCCCCTGCCGCCGCCCGCCGTCCGGGACCTCGGCCGGACCGAGTTCGCCGAGTGCCTCGCCGCGATGCGCGCCTACACCGACGGCCGCGGGGAGGACGGCGCCGACGAGATCTGGCTGACCGAGCACCCGCCGGTCTACACCCTCGGCCAGGCCGGCAAACCCGAGCACCTGCTGCGGCCCAGCGCCATCCCGCTGGTCCGGACCGACCGCGGCGGCCAGATCACCTACCACGGCCCCGGCCAGGCCATCGCCTACGTCCTCGTCGACCTGCGGCGCCGCGGCTACGGCGTCCGCAGCCTCGTCCAGCGCCTCGAGCAGGCGACCATCGCGCTGCTGGCGGAGCTCGGCCTCGCCGCCGCGCGGCGGGCCAAGATGCCTGGCGTCTACGTGGCGGACCGCAAAATCGCGGCCCTCGGCCTGCGGGTGCGGCACGGCTGCAGCTACCACGGGGTGAGCCTCAACCTCGACTGCGACCTCGCGCCCTACGACGCCATCAACCCCTGCGGCTACGAGGGCCTGCGCGCGACCTCGCTGCGCGCCGAGGGCGTGGCCTACGGCCGGACGGCGCTGCTCGGCTCCTGGGCCGCGGCCATCGGCGCCCAGGTCGCCGCCCCGGTTAAAATAACGAGACGATGAAGCAGACCGGCAAGGACAAGACCGCCCGCAACCCCATCCCCATCATCCCGCTGGGCGAGCGGCTGCCGAAGCCCAAGTGGATCCGCTCCAAGGCGCCGTTCAACTCGCGCTTCCGCGAGATCAAGGAGATGCTCCGCGAGCTGCGGCTCAACACCGTCTGCGAGGAGGCGACCTGCCCGAACATCGGCGAGTGCTTCGGCCGCGGCACCGCGACCTTCATGATCCTCGGCGACCTGTGCACGCGGCGCTGCCCCTTTTGCGACGTCGCCCACGGCCGGCCCGAGCCGCCCGATCCCGAGGAGCCCGCCAACCTCGCCCGCGCCATCGGCCGCTTGGCCCTGCGCTACGTGGTGATCACCAGCGTCGACCGCGACGACCTGCGCGACGGCGGCGCTGGCCACTTCGCCGCCTGCATCGCCGCGGTCCGCGAGCACGCGCCCGCCACCCGCATCGAGGTCCTCGTCCCCGACTTCCGCGGCCGCATCGACCGCGCCCTCGACGCCATCGAGCCCTCGCTGCCCGACGTCATGAACCACAACCTCGAGACCGTGCCGCGGCTGTACCGCAAGGCCCGGCCCGGCGCCGACTACGAGCACTCGCTGCGGCTGCTCAGCACCTTCAAGGAGCGCCATCCGGCCATCCCGACCAAATCGGGGATCATGGTCGGCCTCGGCGAGAGCGACGAGGAAGTGGTCCAGACCATGGCCGACCTGCGCGGCCACGCCGTCGACATGCTCACCATCGGCCAGTACCTGCAGCCGACGCCGCACCACCTGCCGGTCGAGCGCTACGTGCCGCCGGCGCAGTTCGACGAGTACGCCCGGCAGGCGAAGAAGCTCGGCTTCCGCAACGTCGCCAGCGGACCGATGGTGCGCTCGAGCTACGAGGCCGACCGCCAGGCCCACGAGGCCGCGATGCTGCCCAGCTAGGGCGGCCAGCTGAAAGGCGCGCGGGTGCAGCCGCCCTCGCAAACGCCCAAGATCCAGCCAAGAAACGCCCGCTGGCGCCGAGGCCAGCCGGCCAGCGCGTTTAGATAGGGCATATTGTAAAATTTATGCCATGATCGCTAAACTCAGGGCTGGCTCGCAAAACCCCTTCAAGGCGGAGGCCGGATCCCGGCCGCTGCTCGCGGGCCGGGAGGACGAAACCAGGCGCCTGACGGAGATGCTCAACCTGCTCTGCGGCAAGCGGGAAAAGTGGCGGGGGCCATTGGCAAGCGGCTCGCTCCCGCCATTCCATGTCATCGGCCCCCGCGGCGCTGGCAAGACCGCCCTGCTGGACTGGACCAGGCGGCGGGCGGAGGAGCGGGGCTTCCACTGCGTCTCCTGCACGGGGCTCAAGGCCGAAGGAATCGAGTTCTCCCTGCAAAAGCTGGCTGCGAACGCAGCTGGCGGAATGACCAAGCTGGACCACCTGCGCGCCGTGCTGATGGTCAAGGCCTCCGAGCGGCTGGGCAGCGGAAAGATGCGCCTGACCGAGCCTCCCTTCATGGACTGGGTGAGAAGCGGCCTGCGGCGCAGGCCGGTGCTGCTGCTGCTGGACGATGCCCAGGACTACGACCTGCGGCTGCTGTCAAGGGTGCTGTGGAACAGCCACATCTTGATTGGCAGAGGATGGCCGCTGGGCCTGGTGATGGCGGCGACGCCGGGACTGGACGACCATCTGCTCAAAGACAGGTACCTTGCCGACTACACCTTCTACGAACGCAAGCTGCGCATCAAGCCGCTGAGCGACGAAGCGACCCGCGAAGCGCTGCGGGCGCCATTTGCGCAGGAGGGCGTCACATTGGCTCCTGGGGCGCTGGAAGCGATGGCCGCGCAGACCGACAACTACCCGTACTTCATCCAGGTCGTGGGAGGGGAGACGTGGAACGAAATGACGAAAGCCGGACGCAAGGACGTGGACGTCAAGCTGGTCGAGCAGATCAAGGCGCGGGCACGGATCGAAAGAGAGACTATTTACAAAGATGCCTTCCGCAATCTGGTCGACAAGGAACTCCTGCCGCAGGGGCGCCAAGTCATAGCCATGCTCGAAGCCAGCGGTGGCGAAATGCCTGAAAAAGAAGTCGTCAAGGCTTTGATAGCAGCCAATCCTGGCGTGAATAACAAGACGGCGTATGAAATCTGCGACAGCCTGCGGGAGGACGGCCTCATCTGGACCTTGGGCAGCAGCACGAAGCCGGGGATTCCGTCGTTCTTCAGCTATTTCAAGGAGCAGGACATAGAGGAACCAGCCTCTGACAGCACTTAATCTTGCGCTCGGCCGCAGTGCCTTCGCTAGCGCCCAGCGCATTCCCTCCCTCTTCCGCCATCACCCGCGCAATTCGACGAGCGCGCCCGGCAGGCGAAGCAGCCCTGCTTCCCCAACGTCGCCAGCGGGCTGATGGCGCGCTCGAGCTACGAGGCCGGCCGCCAGGCCCACGAGGCCGCGATGCTGCCCAGCTAAGGGGCGACCCGGACCTCTCCGGCTCTTCTCCAAGCTGAAAGGCGCGCGGGTTTAGTTGGTCCCCGCAAACGTCCAGGATCCAGTCAAGGAGTGCCGGCCAGCGTGTTTAGATAAGGCATATTGTAAAATTTATGCCATGATCGCCAAACGCAAAGCCAGCCCGCGAAACCCCTTCAAGGCGGGCGCCGGCTCCCGGCCGCTGCTAGCGGGCCGGGAGAAAGAAACCGAGACTCTGACCGAAATGCTCAGTCTGCTCTGCGGCAAGCGGGAAAAGTGGCGGGGGCCATTGGCAAGCGAATCGCTTCCGCCAATCAGGATCATTGGCCCCCATGGCGCTGGCAAAACCGCCCTGCTGGACTGGACCAGGCGGCAGGCGGAGGAGTGGGGCATCCATTGCGTCTCCTGCACGAGCCTCAAAGCCGAAGGAATCGAGTTCTTCCTGCAAAAGCTGGTCGCGAACGCCCTCGGCGGCCCGATCAAGCTGCTCCACCTGTACGCCGTGCTGGTGGTCAAGGCCTCTGAGCGGCTGGGCAGCGGGAAGAGGCGCCTGGCCGAGCCTTCCTACATGGATTGGATGGGAGTTGGCCTGCGGCGCAGGCCGCTGCTGCTGCTGCTGGACGACGCCCAGGACTACGACCTGCGGCTGCTGTCGAATGTGCTGTGTAGCAGCCATGTCTTGATTGGCAGAGGCTGGCCGCTGGGCTTGGTGATGACGACGACGCCGGGGCTGGATGACCATCTGCTCAAGGACAAGTATCTTGCCGATTATCTCTTCTACCGACGCAGGCTGCTCATCGGGCCACTGAGCGAGGCCGCGACGCGGACCGCGCTGCAAAAGCCGTTCGAGCAGGAAGGCGTCACGGTGGCGCCGGACGCGCTAGCGGCGATGGCGGCGCAGACCGACAGCTACCCCCACTTCATCCAGCTGGTGGGACGCAAGGTCTGGGAAGCGATGGAGGAAGCCGGGCGCAAGGACGTCGATGTCGAACTGGTGCGGCGGATTGAAGGGCAGGTGCAGGAAGGAAAAAGATTCATCTATGCACAAGCCTATGAGCGGCTGGATGACAACGGCCTGATTCCTTACGCTTGCCAAGTGATGGAGTTGCTCGAACGCAAGGGCGGGAAAGCCCACGAAGACGCCGTGACCGACGCCTTGATCGCGGCGAACGACGAAGTGGACGAGGACCGGGCGGAAGAAATCTACGCAATCCTGCAGGAAGACGGCTTCATCTGGACCGACGACGACGAAACGACACCTTGCATCCCTTCTCTCTTCAGCTACTGCCGGGACAAGCAGCAGGAAAACAAAGCCAGCTGAGCCGCCCGACCCGCTTGCTGGCTCCCAGGCCGGAAGCGTCCATCACCCCCGTGTGCCGCCGCCGAAACAGCTCTTAGGCCCGCTCCCAGAACATTGGAGGCTCCGGTCCCTCCCGGTAATTCTGGCTTGCCAGTTCAGCAGGATGCGGGAGTCCACGAGATGGCCTTCGCCCTCGGTTATAAATCCCAAGGCCCAACTCTGATAATTTCGTAGTCGTCAAGATCCACATCCAGGTAAATCACCGCGTCGTGAAGGGTTATCTCCTTCTCTCTCTCCATCTTCACCGTCATGTCCACGTAGCGGTCGCCAAAGACCTCCCGGATTTCCGCCACCGAAACGCGTCCATCATCCTTGCCTTTGGCCTGCGCCCGCGGCCGGCTTGCTTTGACCCGCCACTTGGCGTAACAACGGTCCACCGCCGCCGCCGGCACCTTCCTAGCCGTCCGCAGCCGCGCCAGCGCCACCATCGGGCTCACGCGGTACTGCTCGCAAACGTCTTGCAGCGCCGCGTCGATTTCAGCCGGCGCCATGCCCGCAAGCGCCTTGGCGTCAATCGTCCGCAACGCGCTCTCAGGCAGCAGCACGTGGCTCGCCAGCGCGTTGGCCTCGGCCTCCCGCCGGCTCCTGCTCGCGCCGCCGAAGGACGCCAGGCTCTGCTCGCCGTCGATCGCGTCCTTTTGGTGCATGATCAGGTGGGCAAGCTCGTGCAGCAGCGTGAACGACTGATTGCGCTCGTCTTTTTCCTTGGCGACGAAGATGATCGGCAGCAAGTCATATCTGAGCGCGAAGCCTTTGAACTGATCCCGGCCTTGGCGGTCCTTCGGCGCCTGCCAGCGTCCAAAGCGGCCGCCGCTGCCGACGAAGACCAGCACGTCCTTGGCCTCTACCTTCTGCCGCAGCGCGGCGAAATCCTCCCCGCCGCTGAGCCCAAGCCAGCGGCGCACCGCCTTGGCCTTGGCCGCATAGCCGTCATCCTCCCGCAGCTTCGGATAGGAGACCTTGCGCGGCTGCAGGGCGGGAAAATCCTCGAAGAGGCCTCGGAAATATTCCCGGTGATTCTCCACCCGCCTCAGCAGCAGCATCATCTCCGTGGTGCGCGGCGGCTGGCCGCCAGCCGCGCGGAACTGCGGCACCCGCAGATCGTCCTTGGGGACGCCCCTTTCCCCCATGAAAAAGCCCTTCTTGAGATCGAGTGCGTACGCAAGCTCACTCATCTCCCTACTCGTCAGATCCCGCTCGCCCGTGCTGGCGCGCCGTACGGTGGCGACCCTGAGGCCGGCTCTCTTCGCCAGATCCTCAGGCGTGAGGCAATAGTGCCGCAGGCACAATTGCAGGCGCCTAGGGTTGGTTAGCCAATCCTTCATATCTTTCATTATACACATTTTCAAGGGAATTCCAAAATCCAGCCAAAGCCGGCCTGTTTTGGCCGCCTGCGGCGAGCAGCGACGGCGTCAGTCTGCTTTCGAGAACCGGCGCGGCAGGACGTTTGCGCCCTCCCAGCCGCTAATGCCACTAGTGGCCCCTCATAATGTCGTAAACGTCAGTGTCCGTGTCCAGAAATCTCAGCACCAACTTCACAGTTATGTCCTGCTCATCCTCCAGCGCAAGCACCCGGTCCACGTACCG
>MEIE01000046.1 GCA_001750625.1 Candidatus Amphirhobacter heronislandensis | reverse complement strand
CACCCGGACCAGGCGGCGCAGTACCGCGCCGGCAAGGACCGGCTGCTGGGCTTTTTCGTCGGCCAGGCGATGAAGGCGACCAAGGGCAAGGGCGACCCGCAGCAGCTCAGCGAGCTGCTGCGCCGGCTGCTCGCCGAAGGCGATGGCTGAGGACGGCGGCGGCCCCCCGCCGCTGCTTGACGACGAGCACTACGCCCGGCCGCCGTGGCTGCGGCCGCGCTGGCTCGAGACCCCCTACGGCCGGCTGCGCTGCGCCCTCAGCGAGCCGCCGCCGAACGCCAAGGGCACCTGCATCGTCGCCCACGGCATGAGCGAGTGCATCGAGAAGTACTACGGCATCCTCGGCCGGCTGCGGGAAATGGGCTACGCGGTCGCGATCAGCGACTGGCGCGGCCACGGCCTGTCGGCCGGCTACCCCGCCGCCGCCGTCGATTTCCTCCGCCTGATGGACCAGGACCTCAAATCATTCATCGACGAGATCGTCAAGCCCGAACTGCCGCCGCCGTATGTCGGCATGGCGCATTCGATGGGCGGCTGCATGCTGGCCTGCTGCGCCCGCAGCGAATACAGCCCCTTCAGCGCCCTCATCCTGTGCGCGCCGATGCTCGGCATCAAGGCCTTCGCCAACCCGCTGATCCCGGTCCTCGCGCGCGTCTACGCCGCGCTGCCCGCCGGCCTGCGGCCGCGCAGCGGCACCCGCAAGTCCCGCAACAACGTCACCAGCGACCAGCAGCGCTACCACCAGTACGCCTCGCTGCTGCGCCGGCATCCCGAGCTGCGCAGCGACTTCGACATGGCGCTGTGGTCCCTCAGCGCCAAGAAGCGCCTGGACATCATGCAGGCGAACGACTGGTACGCCGGCATCAAGATCCCGACGCTGGTCCTGATCGCCGGCGGCGAGCTGATCATCGCCAACGAATCCATCGAGGCCGCCGGCCGCCAGCTGCCGGCCGGGACGGTCCACGTCCACGCCGGCGCCATGCACGAGCTGCTCCACGAGACCGACGCGGTCCAGGAGCTGGTCTGGAGTCAGGTCGCGGACTTTTTGCAGCAGGCCGCCGCCTGAGCGGCGCTCAGGCCGTCCGCCAGACCGCGGTGGCGAAGCGGCCGCTAGCCTGCCCGTCGCGGCGCGCCGAATAAAAATCCCGCGGCGTCCCGAAGGTGCAGACCCCTTCGACCGCGATCCGTTCGACGCCGGCCGCCCGCAGCTGGCCGCGGGCGATGGCCGTGAGGTCGGCGTGCCAGCCCGCGTCGTCGCGCCGCAGGCCATCCTCGCCGCCCGCCGCCCGCAGGCGCTCATGGACGTCTTCTTTGACGACGTAGTTGGCCGCCGAGATGCACGGCCCGATGTAGGCGGCGATTTCCTTGCCGCCGAAAGCCGCGCAGGCCTTGGCGACGATGCCGGCGGCGAGCCCGCGCCAGCCGGCGTGGACCGCCGCGACCTGGCTGCCGTCGGCCGCCGCCAGCAGCAGCGGGACGCAGTCGGCGGTGAGGACCACGCAGGCCTGGCCGGGGCGCGCGGTCCAGATGCCGTCGCAGGCGGGCTCCTCCTGGCCGGTCAGCTTCGCCGCCGCCTCGAGGACCTCGGCGCCGTGCTCCTGCCGGATCCAGGCGACGGCGGGCTCGCCCGGCAGGGCCGCGGCGAAGCGCATCCGGTTCTCGCCGACCGCGCCGGCGTCGTCGCCGACGTGCTCGGCCAGGTTGCAGCTGCCGTAGCGGCCGTCGCTGACGCCGCCGGCACGCGTCGACAGCCGCGCCTCGACCCCGGGCGGAGGCTCCCAGGCCGGCTTACGGAGCTCGAAGCCCCACATCTTCCAACGCCTGCATGAAATCGGCCGGCGGCCGCGCCTCGTATTCTTTCCAGCCGCCGTCGGCCGGATGGGCGAAGCCCAGGCCGCGGGCGTGCAGCATCTGCCGGCCGAAGGCCCCGCCTTCGGCGCGGGCGTGGCGGCGGTACTGCCGGTCCCCCGCCACCGGATGGCCGGCGTGCTCGAGATGGACCCGGATCTGGTGGGTGCGGCCGCTTTGCAGCTCGCAGCGCAGCAGCGCGTAGGCGCCGGCCGCGGCCAGGACCTCGTAGCGCGTCACCGCCGCCCGGCCCGCCGCATGGACCGCCATCTTCAGCCGGTTGGCGCGGTCGCGGCCGATCGCGCGGTCGACCAGGCCGGTCGCCGGCGGGCAGCCGTGGACAATCGTCCAGTAGTGGCGGGCAGCGGCGCGGTCGTGGAACTGCGCCGCGAGGCTGGCGCGGGCCCGCTCGGTCCGCGCCACCGCCACCAGGCCGCTGGTGTCCTTGTCGAGCCGGTGCACCACGCCGGCCCGCGGCAGCGCCGCCGCGCGTGGGCACAGCGCGGCGATCGCGTTCGCCAGGGTGTCCAGCGCGTGGCCCCGCGCCGGATGCATCACCAGCCCCGGCGGCTTGTCGATGATGAAGTACTCCTCGTCCTCGGCGTGGACCGCGAGCTCCGCGGCCGCCGGCGCGACCTGCTCGGCGAGGACCGGCGCCGCCAGCCGCGCCTCGATCGCGTCCCCCTCGGCGACCGCGTGGCGCGGATTGGTCACCACTTCGCCGGCCACCGCGACCTCGCCGGCGAGGATGGCCTCCTTGACGGCGCGGCGGGACGAGGCCTCGGCGAGCGCCGCGAGCGCGCGGTCGAGGCGGACGCCGGCCAGCTCGGCCGGCACGCGCAGATGTTGGGCCTCGGCCATCGGCTTGTCGTCCTCGGCATCGATTCTAGGGCAGGCGCCGCCCGCGCCGCATAGAATCGGCGGCGTGAAATCCATCCGCCGGACCGCCGCCGTGCTCGCGGCCGCCATGACGCTCGGCGGCTGCGCCGACGAGGCCCAGATCAAGACCGCCGCCGAGATGTACGAGGAGGCGCAGGTCTTCGAGGGCATCGCCGACTACGCCGCGGCGGTGACCGCCTACAACGAGCTGCAGGCCACCTATCCGCACGGCAACTACGCGCAGCAGGCTATCCTCAACCTCGCCCACCTGCATTACCAGGAGGGCAAGTACGACGAGGCCCTCGCCGCCATCAACCAGTTCATCGAGGAGTACCCGGCGCACCGGCACCTCGACTACGCCCGCTACCTGCGCGGCCTGGTGCTGCTGCGCGAGAAGCCCGACGTCATCGACAAGCTGCTGTTCGAGGACTTCACCAACCACTCGCGCACCGCCGCGGTCGAGGCCTACGAGGCCTTCTTGGAGCTCGCCGAGAAGCATCCGCTGAGCCGCTTCACGCCCTCGGCCGCCGCCAAGGCCGCCGACATCATCAACGCCCTGTCGCTCGACGAGCTCAGGACCGCCCTGCACTACCTGCGCATCGGCGCCTACAGCGGCGCGCTGCGCCGCGCCAGCGACGTGACCCAGAAGTACCCCTCCAACCGCTACAACGAGATCGCGCTCGCGATCATCGTCGCGAGCCTGGCCGAGATCCAGTCGCCGGCGCCGCTGCAGGACGCGGTCGCCGCGCTCGAGGCCAACTTCCCCGACACCACCCTCAGCGCGCCCGCGCAGCAGGGCGCCCTCGCGCTGCTCGACAGCCTCGGCGAGGAGACCGTCCGCGGCGACCTCTTCACCCAGCTGCTCGAATAGCCGCCGGCCGCGGCCGGCTCAGTCCTTGCCTTCGCGCTCGGGGCGCTGCTGCGGGAACAGGATCACGTCGCGGATCGTCGCGCAGTCCAGCAGCAGCATCGCCAGCCGGTCGATGCCGATGCCCGCGCCCGCCGCCGGCGGCATGCCGTAGCGCAGCGCCGCGATGTAGTCCTCGTCGTAGCGCATCGCCTCGGCGTCGCCGCCCGCCGCCCGCGCCGCCTGCTCCTCGAAGACCCGCGCCTGCTCCTCGGGATCGTTGAGCTCGGAGAAGGCGTTCGCGATCTCGCGGCCGCCGACGTACAGCTCGAAGCGCTCGGCCCGGGTCGGGTCGGCGTCCGACCGCCGCGCCAGCGGCGACATGCTCGCCGGGAAGTCGGTGACGAAGGTCGGCTGGATCAGCGTGTCCTCGACGGTCTTTTCGAACAGCAGGCACTGCAGCGCCCCGAGCTCGGGCTCGGTCTGCGCCTTGGCCGCCTTCGCGCCGGGCAGCGCCGCCGCCTGCTTGGCCAAGAAGCCCGCGTCCTCGACCTCGGCCGCGCTCCAGCCGTGGCGGCGGACGAGGCTTTCGGGCAGCGCGATCCGCGCAAAGGGCGCGGCGCAGTCGATCTCGTGATCCTTGAAATTCAGCTTGCCGGGGGTGAAGTCGGCCCCGCGTTCCAGCCAGTCGACCGCCGCCAGCGCCTGGATGAACTCGGCGGTGAGATCCATGAAGTCGCTGTCGTCGGACATGCCCTCGTTGCGGAAGCTGCGGTTGAGCTCGAAGACCTTCTCGTAGCCGCCGACCAGCAGCCGCTTGAGGTACAGCTCGGGCGCGATGCGCAAAAAGTAGTCGCGGCCGAGGGCCTGGTGCTCGGTGGTGAACGGCCGCGCCGCCGCGCCGCCCTGGACCGCATGCAGCATCGGCGTCTCGACCTCGAGGAAGCCCCGTGCGCCGAAGAACTCCCGCGTCGCGGCCAGCAGGCGCGTCCGCGCCGCGAAGCGCCGCCGCAGCTCGGGCTGCTGCGCCAGGGCCAGGTAGCGGCGCTTGCGCTGGCGCTCGTCGGTCGCGGCGGACTTCGGGGTGTAGTTCTGCAGGCACTTGGCCAGGGTCACGCCGCGTTCGACCCGCAGCGTCAGCTCGCCCCGGCGCGTCGTGAACAGGCGGCCGGTGACGCCGACCACGTCGCCGAAATCGAGCTCGCCGAACCACGCGAAGGCTTCGGCCGCGTCCTGCTGGACGTACAGCTGCAGCTCGCCGTCGGCGTCGGCGATGTTCGCGAAGGCCGCCTTGCCCGCGGTCCGGACGTTGGTCAGCCGTCCGGCGAGGCTCAGCTCGGGGCCGTCCTCCGCGACCGGCCGCGCCCGCGCCTCGCGCAGCGTGCAGCTGCGGACGAAGGAATTGGGGTAGGCCTGGCCCTGCTCCCGCAGCCCGTCCAGCCTGCGCTGGCGCTGCGCCAGCGCCTCCTCTATCGACAGGGAGCCCTTCTCTTTCATCCAAAATGATTCTACGCCAGCCCCCGGCGGCGCGCCGCTGGCGGCCCGCCTTTTTTAGTGCTAAAATACGCATTCGCATGAACCAGCCCAGCGAAGAAAAACCGGCCGCCGACGCCCAGGCGCAGGCGGATTCGACGGCGCCGGCCGAAGCCGCGGCGCCCGCCGCCAAGGCCGCGGAGGCTCCGGCGCCCGCGCCGGCACCCGCCAAGGAGGCCCCGGCCGCCGCCGCCGCGCCGGCTGCTAAAGAAGAAGCCAAGGCCGCCGCCCCGGCCGCCACTGAAGAAACCCCCGCCGCCGCCGCCGAAGCCAAGGCCGAGCCCGCTCCCGCTCCCGCGCCGGTCGCCGCCCAGGACGAAGCCGCCGCCGCCGCCGTCCCGACCGAAGAGCTGTTCAAGCCGGTCATCGCCGCGCCGGCCTCCAGCGCCCGCGAGGTCCGCAAGAAGCGCCGCGACATCGAGCAGGCGCCGCCGAAAAAAGGCGTCGTCGAGCGCTTCGCCCGCCACGGCAAGGACGTCGGCTCCTCCGAGGTCCAGATCGCGCTGCTCACCGGCCGCATCCTCCACCTGACCGAGCATCTCAAGGTCCACACCAAGGACCGGCACGGCAACCACGGCCTGCTCAAGCTGGTCTCGAAACGCAAGAAGCTGCTGGACTACCTCAGCCGCAGCAACCCCGACAACTTCCGCAAGCTCAAGAAGGAACTGAACCTGAGATAGCAGGATTCCGCCTGTCCCCGGCCGGCGGACGCCGGCCCGCCGTTGCCAGCCCGCGCTGTTGTTGTCGCCTCGCCGTCGTCGTTTACCCGAACAACCTCCCCTAGAGAGAGACCCTATGAACAAAATCACCCAGACCTTCGAGGTCGGCAACCGGAAAGTAACCCTCGAAACCGGCGAAATCGGCAGGCAGGCGCACGCCACCGTCATCTGCAACATGGACGACACCGTCGTCCTCGCGGCGGCGACCAACTCGTCGCGGCCGACCACGCAGAACTTCCTGCCGATGGCGGTCGACTACCAGGAGAAGGCCTACGCCGCCGGCAAGTTCCCGGGCGGCTTCTTCAAGCGCGAAGGCCGGCCCAGCGAGAAAGAGGTCCTCACCTGCCGCCTGATCGACCGCTCGATCCGGCCGCTGTTCCCCAGCCTCTACCGCAACGAGATCAACGTCAACTGCTCGGTGCTGTCCTACAACCCCGAAGTCGACGGCGACATCCCGGCGATGATCGCGAGCTTCGCCGCGGTCCGCCTGTCCGGCATGCCGGTCGCCGCCACGCTCGGCGCGGTCCGGGTCGGCCTTGATTCCGCGGGCAAGCCCCTCGTCTGCCCGACCATCGAGGAGACCGCCGCCTCCAAGCTCGAGCTGCTGATGGCCGGCTCCGAGGAAGGCATCCTGATGGTCGAATCCTCGGCGCAGCAGCTGTCCGAGGACACCATGATCGACGCCCTCGAGGCGGGCCACGACGCCATCAAGAAAATCGTCGCCGCGGTCGAGGAATTCCACAAGAAATCCGGCAAGCAGCCGCAGGAATGGACCGAGCCGGTCCTCGACGCCGACATCAAGGCCAAGCTGACCGACAAGGCGACGCCGCAGATCAAGGAGGCCTACGGCATCCTCGACAAGCAGGAGCGCTCGACCCGCCTGAGCGAGATCCGCGCCACGCTGCGCGAGGAGCTGCTCGGCGACGAGCCCGAAGTCTCGACCCAGAACCTGTTCGACATCGCGGTCAAGAAGCTCGAATCCAGCGTCGTCCGCGAAGGCATGCTCAAGGGCGGCAAGCGCATCGACGGCCGCGACGCGACCACCGTCCGCGACATCACCATCCGCACCGGCGTCCTGCCGCGCACCCACGGCTCGGCGCTGTTCACCCGCGGCGAGACCCAGGCGCTGGTGGTCTGCACCCTCGGCACCGGCCGCGACGAGCAGAAGATCGACTCGCTCGGCGGCGAAAGCTACGACCGCTTCTTGATGCACTACAACATGCCGCCCTACGCCACCGGCGAGACCGGCCGCATGATGTCGCCGAAGCGGCGCGAGATCGGCCACGGCCGCCTCGCCAAGCGCGCCCTGCTGCCGGCCCTGCCCGACCTCGACGAGTTCGGCTACTCCATCCGCCTGGTCTCCGAGATCACCGAATCCAACGGCTCGAGCTCGATGGCCTCGGTCTGCGGCGGCTCGCTGGCGATGATGGACGCCGGCGTCCCGGTCGGCACCCCGGTCGCGGGCATCGCGATGGGCCTGATCCACGGCGACGACAACGACGTCATCCTGTCGGACATCCTCGGCGACGAGGACCACCTCGGCGACATGGACTTCAAGGTCGCCGGCACCGCCGCCGGCATCAACGCCCTGCAGATGGACATCAAGATCAACGGCGTCGACCGCGACCTGCTCGCGCGCGCTCTCGCCCAGGCCAAGGACGCCCGGCTGCACATCCTCGAGAAGATGAACGCCGAGCTCGCCAAGCCGCGGGAGACCGTCTCGGACTTCGCGCCCAGCATCATGAAGATCAAGATCAAGGTCGAGAAGATCCGCGACGTCATCGGCAAGAGCGGCTCGACCATCAACAAGCTGACCGAGGAGACCGGCACCAACATCGACATCGACGACGACGGCACCATCACCGTCTCGGGGCCGACCGCCGAGCACTGCCGCAACGCCTGCAAGAAGATCGAAGGCATCACCAGCGAGCTCGAGCTCGGCCAGATCTACGAGGGCAAGGTCACCAAGATCCTCGACTTCGGCGCCATCGTCAGCATGCCCTCGGGCAACGACGGCCTGCTGCACATCTCCCGCATCGCGAACGAGCACGTCGAGAACGTCCGCGACCGCCTCAAAGAAGGCCAGGAGGTCCGCGTCAAGGTCGTCCAGTCCGACCGCGGCAAGGTCCGCCTGTCGATGCGGGCCAGCGACCTCGAAAGCTAGGACCTAAAAGCTACAGGCTCGGCCCGCCGGCCGCCCCGCGGCTGTCGCGGGCGAAGCCGTCCATGAAGCGGCGGTCGAGCCAGTCCTTCCAGCGCCACACCAGCCGGCCGGCGACCACCCGGCCCGCGCGGTGCGCGACCGCGTGCCGCTCGCCCGAGCAGACGATGGACAGGTGCCGCTCGTCGCAGCTCCAGCTTTCCAGATCCGCGCCGGCGCACAGCGCCGCCATGTTGCGCGCCAGCGTCCGCGCCTGGCGCACCGCGAACACGCCGGATTTCGGCAGCGGATGCCGGTGCCAGGCGGCGCAGTCGCCGCTTAGAAACACGTCCGGGTGGGAGACGCTCTGCAGCCACTGGTTGAAGTAGGGAAAGCCGCGCGCGTCGGTCTCGAAGCCCGCCTCGCGCAGCCCCGGCCAGGGCCGCACGCCGGTGCACAGCACGACGCGGTCGGCGCGGTGCTCCGAGCCGTCCTCGAGCGCCAGGGCGCCGGGATGCGCGGCGGTGGCCCGCAGGCCCAGCAGCTGGGAGATCCCCCGCCGCGCCAGCAGCGGACGCAGGGACGCGGCGAAGCGCGGCATCCCCGGCGTGATGTCGCGGCCGCTGCCGACCAGGTACACCCCGCCGCGACGGCCGCGGCGCCGCAGGCGGGCGTCCAGCGCCAGCGCCATCTCCACCCCGGCGACCCCGGCGCCCACCACCGCGCAGCTCATGCTGCGGACGTTCTGCCAGCCTTCGAGCCAGCGCAGGAACGGCAGCGCCGGCTTGACCGGCATCACGTCGCCGCCCTCTTCGGCGAGCTCGGCGCGGCTGACGCCGCCGACGTTGACCGACAGGTAGTCGTAGGGCAGCTTCTGGCCCGATTCCAGCTGCACCAGCCGCCGCTGCAGGTCGAGGGCTATCGCATTCTCCTGGATGAAGTCCACGCCGCAGCGCTTCGCCAGCGGCGTGAAGTCCAGCAGCATCTCCTGTTTCGAGTACAGGCCCGCCGCCGTCCCCGGCAGCATCCCTGAATACGGCATCACGCTCTCGCCGCTGACCAGTTTCACGTTCACGCCGTGCGCCGCGGCCGCCTTCGCGATGGGCTCCAGCGCCAGGGCGTGGGTGTGGCCCGCGCCCAGCAGGACCAGATGGCGCGGCCGCGGGCGCATCTCAGCCGGCCTCCGGTTCCGGCAGCAGCTTCGCCGGCCGCAGCTCGCCGTCGCGCTCCTCGCCGACGCCGATGAACTCTGCGCCCGGAGCTAGCAGGCGGACAAAACCGGCGATTCCAGGGCTCTCCACGCCGCGTCCATGGCGCAGCGCGGCGGCCTCATCCGCATTGAGGTCGGCGCGCGGCAGGTGCGCCAGCATCTCAGCCACCGGCAGCGGCTGGGCCTCGGCCAGCGCCTCGAAATCCGCCGCCTGCTCCAGCCGCAGGCCGTTGCAGACCGTCCGCCGCAGCCCCGCCATGTGCGCCGGACAGCCGCATGCCTCCCCGAGGTCGTGCGCGAGGCTGCGCATGTAGGTTCCCGCCGAACAGGCCGCCGCCAGCGTCAGGCGCGCGCCTTCGAGCCGCAGCGTTTCGAGGCGGCTGATCCGCACCAGGCGCTTTTTGACCGGCGCCTGTTCGCCGGCGCGGGCGTAGCGGTACAGCGGCCGGCCTTGGTGCTTGAGGGCGCTGTGCGCCGGCGCCGCCTGCTCGAACTCGCCCCTGAAGCGCGGCAGCGCCGCTTCGATCCGCGCCGCGAGGTCGGCCGGCGCCGGCGCCTCGGCGGTCACCGCGCCCTCGGCGTCGTAGCTGTCGGTCGCGCGGCCGAACGCCACCTGCACCTCGTACTCCTTGTCCGGCACCAAGAAGCGGATGAAGCGGCTCGCAGGCCCGATCGCCAGCACCAGCAGGCCCTCGGCCAAGGGGTCCAGCGTCCCGGTGTGGCCGATGCGGGTCTTGCGATCGAGGCCAAGCAGGCGCTTGGCCTTGCCGACCGCGGCGGCCGAGCTCAGGCCCGCCGGCTTCGCGAGCGGCATGAAGCCGTCATGGCCGCCCATCGCCCGGCTCCAGCGCGGCGATGAAGCTGACGGTCGGGACTTTCTTCGTCGCCAGGCCTTTCGCCAGCTTGCGCCGCAGGCCGCCCGTCATCTCCTCGAGCTGTTCCTGGACCTCGGCGTGGTCCGCGCCGGTCACCGCGTAGTGCACCTGGGCGGCGTGCAGGTCCTTGGAGACCTCGACCCGCACCACCGTCACCAGGACGCCGGCGCGCAGCCGCAGCAGCTCGGGCGCGATGATCCGCTGCACCGACTGCGCGATGCGCACGCTGCGCGGATACGAATGAGGCATGGCGGTGCGGCCGGCCGCGGCGCTAGAGCTTCTGCGCGCTGGTTATTTCCTCGTAGGTCTCGATCAGGTCGCCCGGCTTGAAGTCGGCGAAGCGCTCTAGGCAGATGCCGCAGTCCGAGCCGGCCTTGACGCTGTCGGCCTGGTCCTTGTAGTGGCGCAGCTCGGCGATCTTGGTCTTGGCCACGATGGTGCCGTCGCGCACCACCCGCACCGGCAGCTTGCGCTCGATCGTGCCCTCGGTGACGCCGCAGCCGGCGATGCGCCCGATCTTGTGGATCGTGAACACCTCCTTGACCAAGGCGGCGCCGCGGACCTCCTCGTTGACCACCGGCTGCAGCATGCCCTCGAGCTGGGCCCGCACGAAGTCGGTGACCTCGTAGAACACGTCGCTGAAATACGTCCGCAGCTTGCGGTCCTCGATCAGCTTGCGCGCCTTGGAGTTCGCCGTCACCCGAAAGCCCACCATCAGCGCGCCGCTCGCCGCCGCCATGTTGACGTCCGATTCGGTGATCGGCCCCAGGCCGCTGAGGACCACCTTGAGCTCGGCGCTGTCGTTGCCGATCTTCTCCAAGGCCTGCAGCATGGCCTCGCGCGTCCCGGCGACGTCCGCCTTGAGCACCAGGTTGATGACCTTCTTCTCCTCGACCTCCTTCGCCATGCGCAGCATCTCCTGAATCGAGTCGGCCTCGACCCGGTCGGTGCGGCTGTTGGCGTGGGCGTGCTGCTGGCTGCGGAAGCGGACCTCCTTGACGTAGTCGCGGGCGCGCTGCTCGGTGGTGACGTAAAAATCGCAGCCTACCTGCGGCAGGTCCGACAGGCCCTGGATCTGCACCGGCGTCGACGGGCCGGCCTCCTTGATGACCTGGCCGTTCTCGTCGCGCAGCTCCCTGACCTTGCCGTGGGCGACGTCGCAGATCAGGTACGAGCCCTTGCGCAGCCTGCCTTCTTTGACGATGGCGGTCGCGACCGGGCCGAGGCCCTTCTCCATCTTGGCCTCGATCACGGTCCCCTGCGGCTCGACGTCCACCGGCGCCTTGAACTCGTGCAGCTCGGCGATGTCGATGATTTCCTTGAGCAGGCCGTCGATGTTCTGGCCGTGCAGCGCCGAGATCTCCACCACCGGCACCGCGCCGCCGAGCGCCGTGGTCTCGATGCCCTGCGCCGCGAGCTCGTTGAGGATCGCGCTCTTGTCGGCGCCGGGAATGTCGATCTTGTTCAGCGCCACCACGATCTCGACCTTGGCGTCGCGCGCGTGGGCGATCGCCTCGAGCGTCTGCGGCTGGACGCCGTCGTCCACCGCGACCACCAGCACCACGATGTCGGTGAGGTTGGCGCCGCGCGCCCGCATCTCCGAAAAGACCTCGTGGCCCGGCGTGTCGATCATCGTCACCGAGCCGTACTCGGTCTGGACCTGGTACGAGCCGATGTGCTGGGTGATGCCGCCGTCCTCGGAGGCCGCGACCCGCGCCTTGCGGATCTGGTCGAGCAGCGTGGTCTTGCCGTGGTTGACGTGGCCCATCACCGTCACGATCGGCGGCCGCCGGACGACCTCGGAGCCCGTGCCCCGGTCGCCTTTGATCAGGTCCTCGGCCGCGGTGCGCATCCGCACCGGCCGGTGGTTGAACTCCTCGACCACCAGGCAGGCGGCGTCCTGATCCAGCTCCTCCGCCTCGTCGAGGTCGAGCTCGCGCAGCTTCGCGATCACCGCCTCGGCCTTGACCGCCATCTTCTCCGCCAGCCGCGCCGCTTCGATGCGATCGGGAACCTCGATCTCGAGGATCCGCTCCTTGATTGGCTTCGCGAACTCCTGCCGCTTCGGCATTCCGCCGCCGGACGGCCGGCGGCGACGCTCCTTGCGCCGCTCCATCACGCCCGCCGACACCTTCACCTTGCGCGCTGGCGCGGCTGGCGGCGGGGGCGGCGGCGCCGCCGCGGC
>MEIE01000045.1 GCA_001750625.1 Candidatus Amphirhobacter heronislandensis | reverse complement strand
GCTGATCGAGCGCAAGGGCAACCGCATCGAGTTCCTGCTGACGGACTTCGAGCTCAGTCCCGAGTGACGGCGGCGGCGAAGCGCCGCCAGGCCGCGAGCTTGGCGGGATAGCCGCCGCGGGCGTTCGCCGGGCTGGTCGAGGGCAGCGCGAGCACCGCGACGCCGCGCTCTGCCAAGCTGGCCGCAAGCCGCGGCGCGGCGTGCCGCCGGAACAGCCCCGCCGCCAATTGGCCGTTGAGGGCGACCGCGCGCAGCTGTTTGCCGGCGAGCCAGGGCTCGAGCTCGTTGAGGACGGCGGTGGCGCGGACGATGGCCTGGTCGAGGCTGCCGGCGCGCTCGCAGGAGGCGAGCACGTCCCACAGGCCGACGCCGCGCGCCCGCAGCCCGCGGAGCCGCCGCGCGTAAGGCGCGCCGGCGTCGACGCCGAACAGCTCGGCCATCAAGGGCCAGAAGCTGTTGCGCGGATGGGCGTAGTACTGCCGCGCGGCCAGGGCGGCGCCGCCGGGCATCGAGCCGAGCACGGCGGCCCGCATCCGCGGCGGCGTGACCGGCGGCAGGCAGGCCAGCCGCGCCGGCCGGCTCACGCGGGCAGGTGGCGCTCGAGGTCCGCGCCGCCGCCGAGCTCGCGCAGGCGGGCGCAGGTGCTGCGCCAGTAGTCGACGCAGGGGCCGCGGCGGCCGCGGGCGGTCGCGATGATGCGGCGGATCTCGGCCGGCGCCAGGTCGGGCGCGTAGGCCTTGGAAAGGGGGTTGCTGACGAAGGCCAGGCAGGCGATCGCCGCCCCGCCCGCCAGCGGCCGCGGCGCCACCAGGCGGGGATAGTAGACGCCCTGGAAGACCTCGCGCTCGAACAGCGCCCGCAGCGCCGCCGCCGGCTGCGCCGGCAGCGCCAGCGCCATGCCGGTGCACGAGCCGCCGCGGTCGAGGCCCAGCACCAGCCCCGGCCGGCGCGGCGTGCCGCGGTAGCAGGTCGAGTAGATGCAGGGGCGGCGGGCGAAGCCGTGCAGCCGCGCCGCGGTCCGCCGCCGCGGGACGAAGTCGCAGTCCCACAGCAAGGAGGCGTAGGCGAAGACCGCCAGCGGCCGGGAGGTGGCCGCCGCGGTCCAGGCGGCGAGCAGGCCGCGGAACACCGCCGCGTCGCGGTAGTCGGCGCCGGCGGGCAGGCGGCCGAGCGCGGCGAGGTCGCGCAGCAGCGACGGCGAAGGGCGGGCGGCGGCGGGAGACATGGCGGCGGCGCAGTAGTTTACGCCCGCCGGGGCCTCCTTGTGTTAAAATAGCCGCTGGACCGCGAAGGAACTGAGATCCCGGAGACCGCCGTTATGAGGAAAACCGCTGCTACCCTGCTGCTGGCCTGCGTCGCCCTGGCCGGCTGCACGTCCCTGCGCGACGGCTACTACCAGGCGGTGACCGTCACCACCGAGCCGCCGAACGCGACCTGCAAGTTCGCCTACGACGACGGCGTGCCGTTCTCGACCGTGACCTCCGGCGAGCCGGCGTACAACATCCGCCGCAGCTACAAGGACATCTACGTCACCTGCGGCAAGCGCGGCTACGCCGACGCCCAGAAGGTCCTGCCCGCGGGCATCAACCGCGAGAACAACCGCTTCTTCATCTGGGGCCTGGGGCTGGACGTGCTCACCCAGAGCAACCGGGCCTACCCGACCGAGCTGCACATCGACCTGACGCCGAACTGACGGCGGCCGCGCCGCCGGGCCTGACTTAGGCGGCGGTTTTCTTCTTCGCCGGCTTGCGCTTCTTCGCGGCCGGCTTCTTGCCGCCGAGGGCTTTTTCGAGCCGCTCGACCTTCTTGGCGAGGTCCGCGAGCATCTTCTGCTGGGCGCGGAACTCGTCGCGGGTGACGATCGCCTTGCGCATGTCGACCGAGTGGAACAGCGACTCGAACATCGCCTTGGTGTTGCGGCGCATGTCGCCCGACATCTCGGCGAGGCGGTCGCGGTCGAAGACCGTGGCGAACCACTCCTCGAAACTGTTTTTGTCTTTGCTCATGGACGTTATTTTAGCAAAAGCCGCCCATGCCGCCCCGCCCGTGCTAAAATACGCCGCCTTATGCCAACGATAAACCAGCTGGTCCGGCTCGGCCGCAAGAGCAAGCGTTCCAAGACGCGGACGCCGGCGCTGCAGTCCTGCCCCGCCAAGAAGGGCGTCTGCCTGAAGGTCACGACCACCACGCCGAAGAAGCCGAACTCGGCCCAGCGCAAGATCGCCCGGGTGCTTTTGACCAGCAGCGGCACCGAGGTCACCGCCTACATCGGCGGCGAGGGCCACAACCTCAACGAGCACAACTCGGTGCTGATCCGCGGCGGCCGGGTGCGCGACCTGCCGGGGGTGCGCTACCACGTCATCCGCGGCAAGCTGGACACGGCCGGGGTCGAAAAACGCAGCCAGGGGCGCTCGAAGTACGGCGCCAAGCGCAAGAAGCAGTAGGGCGTCCCGATGTCCCGCCGCCGCCGCGCCGAGAAGCGCGCCATCCTGCCCGACGCCAAGTACGGCAGCGTCCAGGTCGCGAAGTTCATCAACGTCGTCATGACCCGCGGCAAGAAGGCGGTCGCCGAGCGCATCGTCTACGACGCCCTCGCCGAGATCAAGAAGTCGCGGCCCGACCAGGACCCGGTCGAGGTCGTCCGCAACGCGATCGACAACGTCCGGCCGGCGATGGAGGTCAAGTCGCGGCGGGTCGGCGGCGCCAACTACCAGGTCCCGACCGAGGTCCGCGCCGAGCGCGGCTACGCCCTGGCGATGCGCTGGATCCGCGACGCGGTCCGCAAGGGCGCCAAGGACCAGCCGACCGCCCGGCGGCTGGCGCGCGAGTTCATGGACGCGGCCGAGGAGCGCGGCGCGGCCTTCCGCAAGAAGGAAGAGTCCCACCGCATGGCGGCCTCGAACAAGGCCTACTCGCACTTCCGCTACTAGGCGGCGTCCGCCGCTTTTCCGTTTCTTCCCTCCCCCGGAGCAGGTACAGCCATGGCCCGCGAAACCCCCCTTGAACGCTACCGCAACATCGGCATCATCGCCCACATCGACGCGGGCAAGACCACGACCACCGAGCGCATCCTGTTCTACACCGGCATCTCGCACAAGCTGGGCGAGGTCCACGACGGCAACGCGGTCATGGACTGGATGGAGCAGGAGCAGGAGCGCGGCATAACCATCACCTCGGCGGCGACCACCTGTTTTTGGCAGGGCATGGACGGCGCCCGCCCGCAGCACCGCATCAACATCATCGACACCCCCGGCCACGTCGACTTCACGGCGGAGGTCGAGCGCTCGATGCGGGTGCTCGACGGCGCCTGCGGCGTGTTCTGCGCGGTCGCCGGCGTCCAGCCGCAGTCCGAGACGGTCTGGCGGCAGGCGAACAAGTACCAGGTGCCGCGCATCGCCTTCATCAACAAGATGGACCGCGTCGGCGCCGACTTCGACAAGGCGGTGGCGTCGATCCGGACCCGGCTGCGCTCGAACGCCCAGCCGATCCAGCTGCCGATCGGCAAGGAGGACGGCTTCGCCGGCGTCATCGACCTGGTCGGGATGCGGGCGGTGACCTGGCAGAACGAGGACCTCGGCGCGGCGCCGGTGATCGGCGAGATCCCCGCCGAGCTCAAAGAAGCCGCCGACGCGGCGCACGCCCAGCTGCAGGAGATCGCCGCCGAGGCCTCCGAAGAGCTGATGGACAAGTTCCTCGAGGCCGGCAGCCTGAGCGCCGCAGAGATGGCGGCGGGGCTGCGGGCGCGGACGCTGGCGAACGAGATCGTCCCGGTGCTGTGCGGGACCGCCTTCAAGAACAAGGGGGTCCAGACCATGCTCGACGCGATCCTCGACTACCTGCCGTCGCCGGCGGAGGTCCCGGCGGTCAAGGGCGTCGACGGCGACAAGGAGCTCGAGCGCGGCAGCGACGACGAGGCGCCGTTCGCGGGGCTGGCGTTCAAGATCGCCAACGACCCCTTCGTCGGCTCGCTGGCGTTCTTCAGGGTCTATTCAGGGGTGCTGTCGAGCGGCTCGACGGTGCTCAACGCCGGCCGCCGCCGCAAGGAGCGCATCGGCCGCATCCTGCAGATGCACGCCAACAACCGCGAGGAGATCAAGGAGGTCCGCGCCGGCGACATCGCGGCGGCGGTCGGCCTCAAGGAGGTCACCACCGGCGACACCATCTGCAGCCTCGACGACCCCATCGAGCTCGAGAAGATCGACTTCGCCGAGCCGGTGATCAGCATCGCGGTCGAGCCCAAGAGCAAGGACGACCAGGAGAAGATGTCGACCGCGCTCGGCCGGCTGGCGCGCGAGGACCCGACCTTCAGGGTCAGCAGCGACCACGAGTCGGGCCAGACCATCATCTCGGGGATGGGCGAGCTGCACCTCGAGGTGCTGATCGACCGCCTCAAGCGCGAGTTCAAGGTGGTCGCGAACATCGGCGAGCCGCAGGTCGCCTACCGCGAGGCCATCACCAAGGCGGTCGAGGTCGAGGGCAAGCACGTCAAGCAGACCGGCGGCCGCGGCCAGTACGGCCACGTCTGGCTCAGGGTCGAGCCGCAGGAGACCGGCGAGGGCTTCACCTTCGTCGACTCGATCAAGGGCGGCGTGGTGCCGAAGGAGTACATCCCGGCGGTCAGCAAGGGCGCCGACGACGCGATGCAGGACGGCGTGGTCGCCGGCTACCCGGTGGTCGACGTCAAGGTGACGCTGTTCGACGGCTCCTTCCACGAGGTCGACTCCTCGGAGCAGGCCTTCCGCTCGGCGGGCTTCATCGCGCTGCGCGAGGGCCTGCGGCAGGCCGGGCCGATCCTGCTCGAGCCGATCATGGCGGTCGGGGTCGAGACGCCGGCCGAGAAGATGGGCGACGTGATCGGCGACCTCAACAAGCGGCGCGGCGTGATCCTCGGCATGGAGGACATCGCGGGCGGCAACAAGGCGGTGGACGCCGAGGTGCCGCTGGCGGAGATGTTCAAGTACACCACCACGCTGCGCTCGCTGACGCAGGGGCGCGCCAGCTACACCATGGAGCCCAAGCACTACGCGCCGGTGCCGCGCGCGCTGGTGGACGAGATCAAGGCCGGCAAGAAGTAGCCGCGCCGCCGCGCGCCGCCTCAGGCCGCCGGCAGGATTATCTCGAAGGCCAGGCCGCCGGCCGGCGGGCTGGAGCAGCTGATGGAGCCGCCGTGGGCGCGGACCGCCGCCTCGGCGATGGCGAGCCCGAGCCCGGTGCCGCCGCCGTCCTCCTCGAGGCGGACGAAGGGCTCGAAGACGCGCGCGAGCGCCGCGGCGGGGATGTGGCGGCCGCGGTCGGCGACGCCGATGACGGCCTCATCGCCGCGCGCCGCGAGGCTGAGGCGGACGCTGCCGGGGGCGAGGTCCGAGTGCTTGAGGGAGTTGTCGAGCAGGCAGGCGAGGCAGCGGCGGATGAGCACCGGGTCGCAGGGGCAGACGACCGGCTGGCCGGGCGCCTCGTAGGCGAGCTCTTCGCGGCCGGCGAACTCGTCGGCGAGCAGGTCGGCGGCGAGGGCGCCGAGGTCGGTCGGGACCAGCGCCGGCCGCAGCGCCGGCGTGAGCAGGCGGGCGCGCTCGAGCAGCTCCTCGACCAGGGCGTTGATGCGGTCGATCTCGGCGGCGGCGCGCTCCTGGCCGCGGCCGCCGTCGAGCGCCAGCGCCAGCCGCAGCCGGGTCAGCGGCGTGCGGATCTCGTGGGCGGCGTTGCGCAGGTGGACCTCCTGGGCCTCGATGAGCTCGGCGACCAGCCGCCGCAGCCGCCGCAGCTCGGGCGGCGGGGAGGGGCCGTCGGCGTCCGCTTCGCCGCCGGCGCGGCGGCGCTCGATGGCGGCTTCGAGCTCGGCGAGGCCGCGGCGCAGCCGCCGGTCGGCGCGCAGCCGCAGCGCCAGGGCCGCCGCGAGGCCGAGGGCCGCGAGCAGGGCGAGGGCGAGGCCGTAGGCCACGGCGGCCGGCTCAGCCGATGAAGGCGTAGCCCACGTTGCGGACCGTCTTGATGTAGCGGGGGCGGCGGTGGTCGTCGCCGAGCTTGCGGCGCAGCCGGCTGATCATGACGTCGATGGAGCGGTCGACGGCGCTGCGGTCGAAGCCGCGCAGCAGCGCGAAGACGTCGTCGCGGCGCACCGGCGCGGGGCCGTGCTTGGCGAGCAGCGCGAGCACCGCGAACTCGTCCGGGCTCAGCGGCAGCTGCTCGGCGGCGCCGGCTTTCCCCTGCCGCAGGGCGACGCCGCGGCGCAGGTCCAGCTCGAGGCCGGCGGCCTTGATCGCGGGGGCGCCGCCGCCGCCGAGGCGGCGGGTGACGGCGCGCAGGCGCAGCAGCAGCTCGCGCGGCTCGAAGGGCTTGCCGAGGTGGTCGTCGGCGCCGAGCTCGAAGCTGCGGACGCGGTCGGCGGCCTCGTCGCGGGCGCTGAGCATGATGATCGGCAGCGACGAGAACTCGCGGATGCGGGCGCAGAGCTCGTGGCCGTCGAGGCGCGGCATCATGATGTCGAGGATGACCGCCTGGTGGCGGTGGGTGCGGGCGGCGGCGAGGCCGGCGAGGGGGTCGCTGTAGGCCTCGGCGCGGTGGCCGTGCTCGGTGAGGTAGTCCCGCAGCAGCCGGCCGAGGCTGCGGTCGTCGTCGATGACGAGGACCGCCGCCGGCCGCCGGTCCAGCGCGGGACCGGCGGCCGGCGGGGCCGGATCAGTAGCGGTCGTCGTGGTCGTCGTCGTGGCCCCTGCCGAAGAGGCGGTGGCCGCGGCCGTCGTGGCGGCTCTCGCGGCTGGAGAACCAGCGGCCGTGGCGGCCCCAGCGCAGGCCATGCTCGCCGATCCGCGCGGCGAGCGCGGCGCGCTGCTCGGGGGTCAGGACGGCGTGGACCGCGGCGAAGACCTCGGCGGCCTCGCGGCGGGGGTCGAGCTCGGCGCGGGGCTCGAGCACGCCTTCGAGGACGGCGATGACCTCGTCGGCGGTCACCGCGTCGGCGGTGATCAGCTCCTGCAGGCTGGTCCGGCCCTGCTCGCGCAGGGCGAGGGCGGCTTCGCGGCGCTCGATGAAGATGCGCTCGAGCTCGGCCTCCTGGGCCTCGCTCAGCTCGATGTGGTCGTCGAGGTTCTTGAGCAGGCGCTCGTAGCCCTTGCCGTAGCGGTCGTGGTCATGATGGCCGTCGTCGAGGTGGTCGGCGACGGCGATCGAGGCGCCGCCCAGCGCCAGGACGGCGGCGGCGGCGATGAGGGCCTTGCGGCTGGGTCGGTAGTTCATGGTTTCTCTCCTCGCAAAAAAGATGCCGAGGCTCGCTATGTAAGCGCGATTTTAGCAAGATTCAAGGCCGGCCGGCCCGGGGGCGGGGCGGATTCCCGTCCTGCGGGGCCGCAAACCCCGTCAAAACAAGAAGGCGGGCGCCATTTGATGTAAAATTGCGGCGTTATGAGGGATGGGAGTGATTCCTAAAGGCGCCGCGCGGCTGCTGGGCCGCATGCCAGCACTCCTCGCCGCGCTGCTGCTGGCGGCCGCGGCCGCGACGCCGGCCTGGGCGCAGCCGTCCGGCTGGACGCAGGGGGACCAGCACGACGAGGACGCGGACGACGGTTTCACGGTCGCCGGCCTGAACAGCGCGACCTCCGACACCGACACGGGGCTGAGGTTCCAGCAGCTGCCGAACAACTGCGGCAGCGTAAGGCTGAGACTCGGCGGCGGCAGCCAGGACCGGTTCGCGTATTACTACTACAACGACGACACCCGCCAGAGCGGGCCGTACCGCCTCGATGACTTCCGCGCGCCGCTGAGAGACAACTTCCACTTCCGGCTGTATTTCCGGGACCAGTACTCGTCGTTCCAGGACGGGATTGCGCGCATCACGATGGAGATCAACTCGTTCGGCTGCAGCGGCGGGACGCCGGGGACCCGGAACCTGGTCTGGCAAGTGGAAGTGATCGACGCCTGGGCCACGCTGGCCAGCCACAGCGAAGA
>MEIE01000044.1 GCA_001750625.1 Candidatus Amphirhobacter heronislandensis | reverse complement strand
CGCTGGCCGCGCTCGAGCAGCGATTCGGTCACCCGCAGCAGCTGGGTGTGGAACAGGAAAGTCTCCGGCCGCCAGCCCGCCGCGCTCAGGCCCCGGGCAAACAGCAAAAAGAAGTTGATGTAGTTCTTCATCGAGTTCGACACGTCCAGCAGCGTCGTGATCCGCACCCGGCTGCGGCCGCGGTCGCGCCGCGCCAGCGCGAAGCTCTCGCCGCCGGTCGCCAGGCTGCGGCGGATGGTCCGGCGGAAGTCCACCCGGCGGCCGCGGCGGTGCGGCCGGTAGCGCCGCGACGGGCTGAAGCGCAGCGCCAGCGCCACCCGCCGCGCCAGCTCGATGACCTGGTCGCGGTTGAGATCGTTGTTGACGTCGTCGATGTTCAGCCGGCTCGACAGGCCGCGCAGCGAGCCGATGGTCTTGATGTTGCGCTCGGCGGTGGTCCGCTCGGGCCCCTTGCCCGGCGCGTCGCGGCCGCTGTCCTCGACCAGGCCGCCCTCGTCGCCGCCGTCGCGCAGGCCGTCGAGCTGCGGCTGCCACAGCTGGCTCGCCGCGGGCGACATGCCGGCGGCGGCGTCCGGCAGCGCGTGCTTGACGCCGCGGTGCTGCCAGTACGCGTCGCAGAGATTGTCGAAGCGGTCCCAGCTCTGCCGGTCGGTGGCGAACACCGCCCGCAGGACGTGCTTGGCCTGGTCGTAGCTCGGCGGCGTCCCCCAGGCGCGCAGCGCGTCCAGCGCCAGCGAGGCGTCCGGGATCACCGCGTGCTCGCCGTTGAGCCGCAGGTGCTGGATGAAGCCGTGCATCGCCGCGCTCGGCAGCATCGCCTCCATCGCCGCCCCGCTCCTAGGCGCTCGCCGCCATCTCGGCCAGCAGCTGGGTCTTGGGCCGCGGGATCGCCTGCCGGTCGCCGGCGGTCTTCAAAAGGCAGGCCAGCGACGCCTGCAGCTCGTCCAGCCGCTCGGCGTCGTTGAGCTTCTTGACCCCCACCCGCGTCAGCGCCGCGATCCAGTCCAGGGTCTCGGCGATGCCGGGCTTCTTCTCCAGGTCCTCCTTGCGCAGCAGGCCGACGAAGGTCACCACCTGCTCGACCAGCTCCTCGTCGGCGGCCGGGTTGCGCTTGAGGACGATCTCCTGCTCGACCCCCACCTCCGGGTAGTCCAGGTAGTGGTAGAGGCAGCGGCGCCGCAGCGCGTCCGACAGCTGCCGGGTGGCGTTCGAGGTCAGCACGCAGTACGGAATCGACTTGGCCTCCAGCGTCCCGAGCTCGGGGACGGTGACCTGGAAGTCGGCGAGGATCTCCAGCAAAAAGGCCTCGAACTCCTCGTCGGCGCGGTCGATCTCGTCGACCAGCAGCACCGGCGGCTTGGGCTGCCGGATCGCCTGCAGCAGCGGCCGCTCGCTGAGGTACTCCTCGGCGAAGACCGAATCCATCGCCATCTTGCCGCCGCCGGCCTCGCTGAGGCGGATCGCCAGCAGCTGCTTTTGGTAGTTCCATTCGTAGATCGCCGCCTGCGCGTCCAGGCCCTCGTAGCACTGCAGCCGGATCAGCTTCGTGTCCAGCGCCGCCGCCAGCGCCTGCGCCACCGCGGTCTTGCCGACGCCGGCCTCGCCCTCGAGCAGCAGCGGCCGCTTCAGCTCGCAGCCCAAGAAGACCGCCGTCGCCAGGTCGGCGTTTGCGACGTAGTCCGCCTTCGCCAGCAGGCGCCGCGCGGCCTCGGCGTCTTTCAGGCCCGCCCGGCGAGCCGCCATGCCGGCCCTACTTCTTCGCCTGCCGCGCCGCCTGCCAGACGCGCCAGTGGTCGTGCGGCATCTGCGCGTGGACCACGCCCAGGTGCGCCAGCGCGTCGTTGACCGCGTTCGAGAAGGCCGACACCCCGCCGACGTTCGGCGATTCGCCCACGCCCTTGGCGCCGATCGGATGGTGGTTGGACGGCGTCTCGGTGTAGTCGGTCTCCCAGGCCGGCGTCTCGACCGCGGTTGGCAGGTAGTAGTCGATCAGCGAGCCGCCGGTGACGTTGCCGTCGGCGTCGTAGGCGATCTCCTGCCCCATCGCGATCGCCAGCGACTCGGTCAGGCCGCCGTGGACCTGGCCCTCGATCACCATCGGGTTGATGCGGGTGCCGCAGTCGTCGAGCGCGTAGAAGCGCCGCACCGTGGTCACGCCGGTGTCGACGTTGACGTCGGCGACGCAGATGTAGGCGCCGAAGGGATAGGTCATGTTCGGCGGGTCGTAGTAGCTGACCGCCTCGAGCCCCGGCTCCATGTTCGGCGGGACGTTGTTGTAGGCCGCGAACGCGATCTCGGCCATCGTCTTGCGCTTGGAGGAATCGCCCTTGACCACGAAGCCGTCGACGTCCCACTCGAGGTCGTCGTCGTGGACCTCCAGCAGGTGGGCCGCGATCATCTGCGCCTTGGCGCGGATCTTGCGCCCGGCCATCGCCGCGGCCGCGCCGGCGACCGGCGTCGACCGCGAGCCGTAGGTCCCGAGGCCGTACGGCGCGGTGTCGGTGTCGCCCTCCTCGACCGTGATGCTCGAGGCCGGCAGGCCGATCTCGGTCGCGAGGATCTGCGCGAAGGTCGTCGAGTGGCCCTGGCCCTGGCTGATGGTGCCGAGCCGCGCGATCGCCGAGCCGGTCGGGTGGATGCGGATCTCGCAGGAATCGAACATCCCCAGGCCGAGGATGTCGCAGTTCTTGATCGGGCCCGCGCCGACGATCTCGGTGAAGAAGGCCACGCCCACGCCCAGCAGGCTGCGGGTCTCGCCGCGGTCGAAGGCCGCCCGGTTCTCTTTTTGCTCCTCGCGCAGCTTGGCGTAGCCGACCGCGTCCAGCGCCTTGTCGAGCGCGGTGTGGTAGTCGCCGCTGTCGTACTCCCAGCCCATCGCCGAGGTGTACGGGAACTGCTCTTTTTTGATGAAGTTCTTGCGCCGCAGCTCGGCCGGGTCCATGTCCAGCCTGCGGGCGAGGATGTCCACCATCCGCTCGATGAAGTAGCTCGCCTCGGTCACCCGGAACGAGCAGCGGTACGCGACGCCGCCGGGCGCCTTGTTGGTGTACACGCCGTCGACCGAGACGTGCGCCGCCGGGATGTCGTACGAGCCGGTGCAGATGTTGAAAAAGCCCGCCGGCCACTTGGTCGGGTCCGCGCAGGCGTCGAAGGCCCCGTGGTCCGCGATGGTGTGGCAGGCCAGACTCGTGATGCGGCCGTCCTTGGTCGCGCCGATGCGGCCCTTCATGTGGTAGTCGCGGGCGAAGGCGGTCGCCATCAGGTTCTCGGTGCGGTCCTCGATCCACTTGACCGGGATGCCGGTCAGGAAGGTCACGGCGATCGCGCAGATGTAGCCGGGGTAGACCCCGACCTTGTTGCCGAAGCCGCCGCCGATGTCCGGCGAGACGATGCGGATGTCGTGCTCGGCCAGCGGCGAGATCAAAGACGCCACCGTCCGGACCGCATGCGGCGCCTGGAAAGTGCCGTAGACCGTCATCTTGCCGTTGACCTTGTCGTAGGACGCGACGCAGCCGCAGGTCTCCAGCGGACACGGGTGCACCCGTTGGTAGGAGATCATCTCCTCGACCACGATCTCGCTGTCCGCCAGCGCCTTTTCGGTCGCGTCCGAATCGCCGAACTGCCAGTTGAAGATGTGGTTGTGGTGGTCGCGCTTGCCGTGCGCGCCCTCGGTCTGGTCCTTGATGTCCTCGCGCAGCACCGGCGCGCCCTCGTCCATCGCCTTGAAAGGATCGATGACCGGCGGCAGATCCTCGTACTCGACCTTGACCGCGGCGACGCCGTCGGCGGCCGCGTAGCGGTCGGCCGCGACCACGAAGGCGACCTCCTGGCCCTGGAACAGGACCTTGTCGCCGGCGAGCACCGCCTGCTTGTCGCCCGCGAGGGTCGGCATCCAGTCCAGGCTGTGGGCCGCGAGCTCCTTGGCGGTGATCACCGTCACCACGCCCTCGATGGCCGTGGCGGCGGAGATGTCGATGCTCTTGATCTTGGCGTGGGCGTACGGCGAGCGCACGAAGTCGCCAAAGAGCATCCCCGGCAGCTTGATGTCGTCGACGTAGCGTCCCTTGCCCTGGATGAAGCGCGCGTCCTCGACGCGTTTGCGGGAGGCGCCGATGCCCTGCAGGCCTTTCCTGCGCTCGGCGGCGGGGGCGGGTGCTTCGCTCATTTGGATTCTCCTGCGGCGGCGGCGGCCTGGACGGCCTTGACGATGTTCTGGTAGCCGGTGCAGCGGCACAGGTTGCCGGCGATCCCGGCGCGGATCTCGTCCTCGCTGGGGTTGGGGTTTTCCTGCAAAAGGCGCCAGGCGCGGGTGATCATGCCCGGCGTGCAGTAGCCGCACTGCAGGCCATGGTGCTCGCGGAAGGCCTCCTGCAGCGGATGCAGGGCGTCGCCGTCGGCGATGCCCTCGATGGTGGTGACCTCGGCGCCGTCGGCCTGGACCGCCAGCATCAGGCAGGACTTGACCGACTTGCCGTCGACGTCCACGGTGCAGGCGCCGCAGTGGCCGGTGTCGCAGCCGATGTGCGGGCCGGTCAGGTCGAGGACCTCGCGCAGCGCGTGGATCAGCAGCATGCGCGGCTCGACGCTGAGCGTCTGCTCGGCGCCGTTGACCTTGATCTTGATGTCCGTCTTGCTCATTGCTTCTCTCTCCTTGTTATGAGCGTTACTTGGCGCGCGCGGCGGCGGCGGCGATGGCTTCCTTCGCCAGGACCGCGACGAGGTGGCGGCGGAACTCCGCCGGGCCGCGGGGGTCCATCTCGGGCGGGTCGGCGAGCTCGGCGGCCTTGGCGGCCGCGGCCTCGGCGTCGCCGGGCCCCTTGAGCAGCTCGGCGGCCTCGGTGGCGCAGACCGGGACGTCCGCGACGTTGGTCAGGCCCAGCGCGACGTCGGCGAAGCCGCCGCCGTCCTTGCGCAGCAGCACCGCGACCGCCGCGGTCGCGTAGTCGCCGGTCTTGCGCTTTTGCTTGACGTAGGCCCAGCCGTGGCCGGCGGCCGGCCGCGGAATCTTGATGCGGACCAGGATCTCGTTCTCGGCGCGCTCGGTCTCGAGGCCGCCCTCGTAGAAGTCGCGGGCCTTGACGGACCGCTCGCCGTCGGCGCTGGCGAGGACGTACTCGGCGTCGAGCGCCTGCATCACCGCGGGCATGTCGTTGGCCTGGTCGCCGTTGGCGGCGTTGCCGCCGATGGTGCCGCGGTAGCGGACCTGCGGGTCGGCGATCTGGGCGGCGGCCTCGGCGAGCAGCGGGCAGGCTTCGGCGAGCTTGGCGTCGTTGATGACCTGGTGCTGGGTCGCCATCGCGCCGATGGAGATCTCGTCGGCGCCGACTTCGATGGCGCGCAGCTCGTCGATGCCGTTGAGGTCGATGAGGCGGCGCGGCGCGGACTGCCGCAGCTTCATCATGCTGATGATGCTCTGGCCGCCGGCGAGCACGTAGACCTCGTCGGCGTCCTCTTTGAGCATCGCCGTCGCCTCGGCGACCGAAGACGGTTTCGCGTACGCGAATTTCCCTGGTATCATGTTTTCTCTCTCCCGTATCCTGCCGAGCATTCTAAATCATTTTAGAATTCACGGCGACGGACAAGGAGAGAAATCCAATGCAGATAAACGACGAGCAGCTGATCGACGCCCCGCGCGAGAAGGTCTACGCCGCGCTCAACGATCCCGCGATCCTCAAAAAGGCGATCCCCGGCTGCCAGGAGCTCGACAAGAAGTCCGACACCGAGATGACCGCGACCGTCGTCCTCAAGATCGGCCCGGTCAAGGCCGCCTTCGACGGCGAGGTCCAGCTCAGCGACCTGCGGCCGCCCTCCTCGTACACCATCACCGGCAAGGGCAGCAGCGGCGCCAGCGGCCACGCCTCGGGCACCGCGAAGGTGACGCTCGAGGAGCGGGACGACGGCGGCACCCTGCTGCGCTACGAGGTCACCGCGAAGCTCGGCGGCCAGCTCGCGCAGCTCGGCGCGCGGATGCTGCAGGGCACCGCGAAAAAGCTCGCCCGCAAGTTCTTCGCCGCCCTCAGCGAGGAGCTCGGCGGCGCGCCGGCGCCGGCCACGAAGGCCGACAGGAAGGCCGAGAAGAAAAAGGCCAAGGAAAAGCCCATCGCGACCGTCGAGTGGGTGATCGGCGGCCTGCTGGTCGCCGCGGTGCTCGCCGCGATCATCTACTCGAACGTCTAGGGGAGGGACGCCGGCGATGGCGGCCGGCGAACGCGACGCGATCCTGGCCTGGCGCCGCCGCGAGCCGCGGCTGGCGCTTGCGACCGTGGTCGCGACCTGGGGCTCGGCGCCGCGCCCGGCGGGCGCGCTGCTCGCGGCCGACGCCGCCGGCTCCTTCATGGGCTCGGTCTCCGGCGGCTGCATCGAGGCCGCGGTGATCGGCGCCGCGCAGGAAGCCCTGGCGGGCGGCAGGCCCCAGCTGCTGGAGTTCGGCGTCAGCGACGAGGACGCCTTCGCGGCCGGCCTCGCCTGCGGCGGCGAGATCAAGGTCTTCGTCCAGGCCTTCGACGACGCCCTCTTCCAAGCTCTCGAGAAGGCCGGCGAGCTGCTGCAGCGGCGCCAAAGCTGCGTCCTGTGCCTCGACCTCGCGGACGGGAAGGCCCGCCTGTACGAGCAAGAGGAAGACGAGGAACTAGCGCGGACCGCCTGGCAGGCGGCCAAGCCCGGCCCGGCGGCGGTGGCAGACAAATCCTATTTCATCAATCCGCAGCTGCCGCCGCTGCGGCTGGTGATCGTCGGCGCGGTGCACATCGCCCAGAGCCTCGCAGCTCTGGCAAGCCAGCTCGGCATCGAGCCGGTCGTCATCGACCCCCGCCCGGCCTGGGCGACCGAAGAACGCTTTCCCGGCGTCGAGCTCATCCGCGACTGGCCGGACCGCGCGCTGCCCGGCATCGGCCTGGACGCCCGCACCGCGGTCGCGACCCTGACCCACGACCCGAAGATCGACGACGTCGCGCTGCAAGCGGTGCTCGGCAGCGACGCCTTCTACGTCGGCTCGCTCGGCAGCCGCAAGACCCACGCCAAGCGCCTCGAACGCCTCGGCGCCGACGCCGGCCTGGCCGAAAAGCAGCTCGCGCGCATCCACGCGCCGATCGGCCTGGACATCGGCGCCGACAGTGCCGCCGAGATCGCGCTGGCGGTCATGGCGGAGGTGGTCGCGAAGCGGCCGCGGCCGTGAGATGAAATTCGGCCGGGTGAAGACGGCGGCCGCGCGCGGCTGCGTCCTCGCCCACGCGCTGCGGCTGCCCGAGGGCAGGATCGCCAAGGGCAGCCGCCTGACCGCCGCCGACCTGCGCGCCTGCGCGGCGGCCGGCATCGAGGAGCTGACGGTGCTGCGGCTCGCCGCCGGCGACCTCGGCGAGGACGCCGCGGCGGCCCGCGCCGCGAAGGCCGCCGCCGGCCCGCAGCTGCGGACCGCCAAGGCGGTCGCCGGCCGCGTCAACGCCTTCGCGAAGCGCGCGGGTCTGTTCCGGGTGGACGAAAAAGCGCTGCGGCGGCTCAACGCCATCGACCCGGCGCTGACCATCGCCACCCTCCCCGACCGGCAGCACGTCGCCAAGGGCCAGATGGTCGCGACCGTCAAGGCGATCCGCTTCGCGGCGCGGGCGGCCAGCGTCGCCAGATGGGAACGCGGCGCGTCGGCGATGCATGTCGCGCCCTACCGCCGGCTGCGCGCCGGCCTGATCCAGACCACGCTGCCGACGACGCGGCAGTCCCTGCTGGCCAAGGGCGTGGCGCTGACCGAAAGCCGGCTGCGCGACTGCGAGGCGCTGCTCGCCGAGCAGCAGACCTGCGCGCACGACGACGCCGAGCTCGCCGCGGCCCTGGCCCAGGCGCGCCGGTCGCGGCTGGACCTGCTGCTGGTGCTGGGCGCGAGCTCGGTCTGCGACCCGCACGACGTCGTCCCCGCCGCGATCCGCGCCTGCGGCGGCGAGGTCATTCAGGTCGGCATGCCGGTCGATCCCGGCAACCTGCTGGTGCTGGGCCGCCTCGGCCGCGCCTACGTCATCGGCATGCCCAGCTGCGCGCGCTCGCCCAAGGAGAACGGCTTCGACTGGGTGCTGCGGCGCATCTGCGCGGGCGAG
>MEIE01000043.1 GCA_001750625.1 Candidatus Amphirhobacter heronislandensis | reverse complement strand
GAAATATTCCCGGTGATTCTCCACCCGCCTCAGCAGCAGCATCATCTCCGTGGTGCGCGGCGGTTGGCCGCCGGCCGCGCGGAACTGCGGTGTCCGCAGCTCGTCCCTGGAGACACCCTTCTCCTGCATCAAAAAGGACGTGTCAAGCTCGAGGGATTTGGCAATCCTCCTTATTTCCAGCATGTTCAGCCCTTGCTCGCCTTCGCTGGCCCGCCGCAGATCTGCAGACTTGAGGCCAGCCCTCTTCGCCAGCTTCTTCAGCGTGAGGCAGTAGTGCCGCAGGCACCACTGCAGGCGCTCGGGGTTGATCCGCAGGCCCTTCATATCTTCATTATACGCATTTGGGCGGAGATTTCAAAACCCAGCCCAAACCGGCCTGTCGCAGCCGCCCGCCTGCTTTGATCCCGCCGCCACGCAGGGCGGGGGTCCGCTACTCGCCGAGGCGGTATTCGATCTTGAGTTCGTCGGCCGCGGCGCCATAGCCCAGCGCCCAGCTGCGGCGCTCGCCCGCCCGCAGCCGCAGGCCCAGCTCGCGTCCGGCGTCCACGCTCCAGCGGCCGTACGGCGTCAGCAGGCCGCCGTCCACCGCCAGGCCGTAGCTGACGCCGGCGCCGCCGCGCAGGCCGCCGCCGTCCGCATCCAGCGCCAGGGGGTCGCCGGCGCCGAGATCGGCCAGCATCTTCTCCGCTCCCGTCAGGCCGTAGCCGGGATTGGCGTCCAGGCCCAGGCCCAGGCCGCCCGCCCGCGGGTTGAAGCGGAAGGAAAGCTCGAAGCCGCTCAGCGTCACCTCGTCGCCCAGCGCCTCCTGGTACGAACCGCTGGCGCGCAGCGGCCCGCCGGCGTACTCCAGGCCGCCCGCGACCAGGTAGCTGTTGCCGATGTCGCCGTCGCCCCACAGGCTCAGGTAGCCCGCCTCGAGGAAGGGGCTGAGGCTTGAATCCGTGCCGAACTCGATCGCATGCGCGTAGGCCAGCGCCAGCCGCAGGCTGCTGCTTTGCGAATCCATGCTCGCCGCGCTCTCCGGCTGGTCGACGTCGAGATCGCCGCTCGCGTAGCTGCCGCGCATGCGCAGCTCGCCGCCGGCGAACAGGTCAATGCGCTGCACCAGGCCCAGCGAGTAGCCCAGGTAGTCGACGTCGCGCTCGATCACCGGGTCGCCCTCGGGCGTCAGCGTGATCTCGCCGACGCCGGCGCCGGCCGCCGCCGCCAGCCGCATGCCGGCGAGGTCGACCGACAGGTAGGGCTGGACGATCTGCAGCGCCAGCTCGTACTCGCCGAGGACCTCGTCGCGGTCCGCGTCGTAGGCGTAGGTGGAGCTGGCGTCGTGGATGCCGTAGCTCGCGCCGAACAAGAAGGTGCCCAGGCGCGCGTCCACCCCGATGCGCGAGCTGAAGACGTCGCCCTCGGTGTAGACGTCGTCCGCCTCGCCGCCGATCTGCTTGCTCGACGCATGGAACCATACGCCGATCGGGCCGCCGCCGGCGTCCGCGGCGTTCAGCGGCAGCGCGAAGGACTGGCCGGCGAGGAACTCCCGCAGGTCGATGTCGCCGCTTTCAAGCTCGGCTTCCTTCGCCGCCAGCATCTCCAGCAGCGCCAGGGACGGCATGCCGTCGCCGACGTCCACCGGCCGGTCGAGGACCGCGTCAATGCTGGTCACGCCGATCGCCCGCGCCGCCGCGCCGCCGGCGTTCAGGGCCGCGGTCGGCGCCGCTTCGGTGCTCCGCCCCAGGATCTGGATCATCACGGTCGCCTCGGCGGTCAGCACGCCGCGGTCGGAGACCACGTCGTCGGTCGCGACGAAGACCAGGGTGTAGCGCGCCTCCGCCATCAGCGACACCCGCTGCCGGACCCGCAGCTCGTAGGACCCGCCGCTCAGCGTCAGCAGGAACAGGCTGTTGACGTCGACGCCCGCCGCCGTCCGGCCCCGCAGCGTGAACGCCACGTCGTCGTCATCGTCGTCGGTCGCCGACGCGCGGATGCCCACCGCCGCCTCGCGCAGGACGAAGCCGGGGACCAGGTTCGCCTCGGTGGCGGACAGGCTGATCGTCGGCGCGTCGTCGAGGTCGTCGAGCACCTCGACGGTGAAGGCGAGCGTGAACGGCGGCGGGTTGAGGTCCACCGGCGTGCAGCTGGCCGCGTTCGCCGCGACCCGCACCGCAATCGTCAGATCTCCTTCCGGCGCGCTCAGGCCGGCCTTGAAGCGCAGCCGCACGTGCCGGTCGGCCGCGACGCCCTCTTCCATGCGCACGGCGGCCAGCGTCGCGGCCGCGGCGCCGGCCGCCGTCCCGTCGGCCGCATGCTGGGCGAGCTCGAGCAGGTCGGCGCCGGCCTCCAGCCCGACGTCGGTGTAGCGGCAGGTCGTGCTGCTGTAGTGCAGCCGCACCGCGGTGTCGGTCGGGGACGAGCCCGCCAGCGCGCTCTGGCCGTAAGTCGCCTGCGGCGTCAGCGCGTTGAGGCTCAGCGTCAGCCACGGGGCCTCCGCCAGCGTCAGGGTGAAGGACAGCGTGAACGGCGCCGGGTTGAACTCGATCGGCGTGCAGCTCGCCGCGCTCGCTCCGACCCGCAGCGACACCGTGATCACCCCCGCCTCCAGGCTCTCGCCCGCCTTGAAGCGCAGCCGGACGTGCCGGTCCTCCGCCTCGTCCTCTTCCATCCGCACGGCCGCAAGGCTCGCGGCGCCGGCGCCGGCGCCGTCCGCGGTCCCGTCCGCCGCGTGCCGGGCGAGCTCGAGCGCGGCGGTGGCGTTCAGCAGCGCGACGTCGGTGTAGCGGCAGGCCGTGCTGCTGTAATGCAGCCGCACCGCGGTGTCGACCGGCGTCGTCCCGGCGATGAGCTTGCGGTCAAAAGAAGAGTTCGGCGTCAGTGCGTTGAGGCTCAGCGTCGCCCAGGCGGCGTCGGTCGCCGTCAAGGTGACCGCGAGCGTCAGCGGCGGCGGATTGGAATTCACCGGCGTGCAGCTGCTCTCGTTCGCCCCGAGGCTGATCGTCGCCGTCAGCGCCCCGGCCGGCGGCGCATCCGTGAACTTCAGCCGCAGGTGCAGGTCGTCCGCATGCCCCGCTTCCATGCGCATGTTGACCTGGCTCGAGCCCGGGCCGCCGACGCCCGCCCCGTTCGCCCGGTGCCGCGCCAGCGCGAGGACGTCGGTGGCGTTCAGCAGTTCGGCGTCGACGAATTTGCAGGGCAGGCTGCTGTAGTGCACCCGCACGCCGGTGTCGGTCGGAATCGAGCGCCCGCCCCGCACCGCCAGGTGCTTGCGGTCGAAGCTGGAGGTCGCCGTCAGCGCGTTGTCGCTCAGCGCGCTCCACTGGGCCGCCGCCACCGTCAGCTGCACGGTCACGGTCACGCCATCAGCAGTGGGCGGAATCAGCCGCGGATCGATGGGATAGGGGCATAGATGATCCGTGCTTATCTCGAGGTTCAGCGTCGTGTTGGCGTCCAGCGTCGAGCCCGCCTTGATGAACAGCCGCACGTGGTCGCTGACCCCCGTCAGCGCCATCGTCGCCGTCAGGGTGTGGATGTTCGCCGTCTGGCTGGCCGGCGTCCGCGCGTCGCCGCGGTAGCGGTACAGCTGGAAGTGCTGCCGCAGCACCGCGCCATGCTGCTCGACCTTCGCCACGGTGCAGCCGGCGCTGGCGCGCTGGATCTTGATGCCGGTGTCGATCTCCACGGTGCTCGCCAGCACTTCGGGCGCGCCGAAGACCTGGGACGCCGCGACGTTGTGGGCGGGCCCTGCCTGCCAGACCGCCTGGTTGGCGTACATCTCCAGCGTGTAGGCAATGGTGGTGGGCCGCGGATAGTCTTCGTGCGTGCAGCCGTCGGCCGCCGACGCGACCAGCGTGACGGTCAAGGTGGTTTCCTGCGTCCAGGTGTAGCCGCGCCGGAAGGCGACCCACACGTAGTCGCTGCGGTTGTCCGTTATCCGCACCCTGCCTATGCTGTTCTCCAAAACGCCGCCGCTCAGGCCGGAGTGCTGGATCAGGCCGAAGCGGTCCGTGAAGTTCGCCAGCGACAGGGCCACGTCCGAGCAGGCGCTGTTCCTGCGCATGAAGCGCAGGCCGGTGAGGGAGGTCCCGCGCTGATCGGCCAGGTTCTCGTTCACGGTGTCGATGTGCTGCAGCGTCGGGCCGGTCCGGTCGCTGCCCTCCCGCACCCAGCCCGCCGGCGACCCGAGCGTCACCTTCCAGGCGGTGGTGAGCGCGCCGACCGTGGACGAGGCGCAGCTGGTGGAGTTGGCCTCGGCGATCAGGTCGATGTTAAGCGTGGTCCCCTCCGCCGGCCTCATGTTCGCCTTGAAGAACAGCCGCACGTGGTTGTCGTCCGCGTGGTCATCGTCCATGCGGACGTTGCTGAACGACGACCCCCGGCCGACCACCGCCGTGTCGCTCGCGCGGACCAGCTCCAGGTAGGACGGCGTGTTGGTTCCCAGCCGCACGTCGACGAAGTCGCAGTCCCCCGGCGCCCGGTGGAAGGCCAGGCCGGTGTTGCGTTGGGGGTCCTGGTCGGCGGCCTCGATCAGGATCGGCGAGAAGGCCTGTTTGGCGCTGCTGCTGTGCTGGTCCTGCTTCGGCCACGAGGAGGTCCCCAGGGTCAGCGCCCAGACCACGAGGTCCGGCGGCGAATTGCCGAAACCGGCGCACAGCTGGGCGTTGCCGGTCGCCTTGCCCTGGATCGTGACCATCACCGTCGTATCCGCCGGCGTGTCTGCCTGCGGCTTGAAGAACAGCTGGACGTGGTCGCTTTGGGTTCCCTCCATCCGCACCGGCGCGAGGGCGGTCACCGCCGAGGGGACGCCCGTCCAGGCGTAGCGGACGATCTCAAGGTAGTCCGGCGACCCTGGCGCCAGGGACACGTCGATCTCCCGGCAGGCCGCGATGCTGCGCTTGTACTTGAGGCCGGTGTCGGTCCGCGCGGCCGCGTTGATCAGCTCGTCCGGCTTGAAGACGCTCAGCGCGGTGTTGTCGTTCCCGTTGATGGTCTCGTACTGGTCGGCGATGGTGATCGTCCAGTGCACCGTGCCCGCCTGGTTGTTGCAGGGTCGGGTGGTCGAGAGACGCTCGGAACCCGCGATCGAGATCACCAGCGTGTGGATGCCGCGCGGCGCGTTCTGGGCGGTGTAGATGCGCACGTAGTCCTGGCCCACCTGGGTCTGCGAAGCGTCGATGGTTTCTTGGTTCAGGGTGATGCTGATTTCCCGGCCCCGCTGCACATTGTTGCCGGCGCCGTACCGGTTGGCCATCTGGAACTCGGACGGCGCGTCGTGGAAGGTGTAGGTGCGCCATTTGCACGAGGCCCGCCGTTCGTTATTGACCGTCACCGCGAAAAAGTAGCTCAGGTGGCCTTGGATCTGCCGGACGCCATTGGGCAGCGTCCGGTCCACCGCGTTCGTGAGCGCCAGCGCCGTCCCGGCGTAGTACGGCCCGGCGCCTGGCCCGTGGTGGAACACCGACTGCAGCTCCTGGCCGCGCGCCGGCACCGCCGCGCCCAGCGCCGCCGCCAGCAGCGCGGCAAGGAAGAGGATCGCCGCCGCAGGCCGGCCTGGCCTGCGCGCCGCCACGCTAGCTGACACTCCGCCCCCTTTTCATAGCACCGCTTATTTTAGCCTATTGCGCCCCGGCGGCCCGGCCCGGCCGCCTCCAGCCTGCCCGTACCGCCAGCAGGCTCCGGCGCCCCTGCCGCAGGCGCCCGCAGGGCCGCAGGACGCGCCAGGGGAATCGCTGCCCCTCAGCGCGGCCCGTCGCGCCGCTGCGCCTCGTCGTTGCCTGCGCCGCTGGGCGGCCACAGATCGTCCCTGACCGCCCTGATCATGTCAGGCAGGTCCGCGATGGGGTAGCGCCAGAAAGACATAGGGTTCACGCCCCAATAGGGATTGTCTTCGGTCCTTTCCTCTGTCTGCTTTTTTTTCTTCCGTCATCACCTGTCCCGGCGCCGTTAGTCAATATATTCGCATAAAAGCCCGGCAATTCAAGCCGGCGCCCCAAGCCGGCGGCGGCGCTCCCTGCGTCCGCTTTTCCCTGGGGCAGCGCGCCGCGGCGCCAGCGGCGGCGTCAGTCGCCGAGGCGGTATTCGATCTTGAGCTCGTTGGCCGCGGCGCCGTAGCCCAGCGCCCAGCTGCGCCGCGTCCCCGCCCGCAGCCGCAGGCCCAGCTCGCGGCCGGCCTCCACGCCCCAGCGGCCGTACGGCGTCAGCAGGCCGCCGTCCACCGCCAGGCCGTAGCTGATCCCGGCGCCGCCGCGCAGGCCGCGCGCGTCGCCGGCGCCCAGCCCCAGCCTGCGGCCGGCGTCGAGCTCGGCGAGCATTTCCTCGGCCCCCGCCAGGCCGTAGCCGGGGTCGGCCTCCAAGCCCAGGCCCAGGCCGCCGAGCTGCGGGCTGAAGCGGAACGTCAGCTCGTAGCCTTCCAGGGTCACCTCGTCGCCCAGCGCCTGCTGGTACGAGGCGCTCGCCCGCAGCGAGCCGCTGGCGTAGGCCATGCCGCCCGTCACCAGGCCGCTGCTCTCGGTGGCGCCGTCGCCGCCCAGCAGCAGGTAGCCCGCCTCGAGGAAGGGATTGACGCTGGAGTCCTCGCCGAAGCGCAGCGCGTGCTCGTAGCCCATGCCCAGCCGCAGCACGCTGCCTTCGGAATCCAGGCTCGGCTGCTCGTCGGCCGCCGAACTCGCCACGTCCAGGTCGCTGGCCGCGTAGCTGCCGCGCAGCCGCAGCTCGCCGTTGTCCAGCACCTGCAGCCGCTGCATCAGGCCCAGCGCGTAGCCCATGTAGTCGGCGTCGAGGCGCTCGCGCGCCGCCGCGCCCGCCGGCCGCAGGTACAGGGCGCCCTCGCCGAGCGCCGCCGCCAGCGCCAGCCGCGCCCCGCCGACGTCGAAGGCCAGGTAAGGCTGCAGCGCCTGCAGGTCCAGCTCGTACTCGCTCGGCGCGAAGCTGCGGTTCTCGTCGTAGCCGTACTCGGCGGTCGTCTTGTGCAGGCCGTAGCCCAGGCCCGCCAGCAGCGGCCCGACCCGCGCGTCGAAGCCGAAGTGCGCGCTCGAGACGCTGCCCTCGACGTAGACCGCGTCCTCGCCCTCGCCGGTGACGCCGGCGACGTCGCTGTTCGATCCCGCCAGCCACAGGCCGAGGCCGGCGCCGCCGCCGGGGCTTTGGCTCAGCGGCAGCGCGGCCGCCTGCCCTTCGAGGAGCTCGTACAGGTCGGTGTCGCCGCTTTCAAGCTCATGCTCCTTCGCCGCCAGCAGCTCGAGCAGCGCCACGCCCGCGCCCGGCCCCGAGCCCGCCGCCGGCCGGTTGAGGACCGCGTCGATGCCGGCGACGCCGATCGCGCGGACCGCCGCCGCGCCCGCGTCCACCGCCGCGGCGTCGGTCGCGGCGCCGCTGCCGATTCCCACCGACAGCAGCGCGGTCGCGCTGCTGCTTTGCGCGGCGCCCGGCCCCTCGGCGTCGGTCGCGGTGATCGTCACCGTGAACAGCTCCTCGGAGACCAGCGTCACGCCGGCGCGCACCCACAGCTCATGGCCGCCGGCCGCGCCGCGCAGCTCGAAGGTCGCCCGCGCCGCGCCGTCGATGCTGACCAGGACGTTCGAGGCGTCGTCGTCGCGCGTCGAGATCCGCAGGCCGGACGCGATCGCCTCGCCTTGGTTGAGCCGCAGCTCGACCGCCGCCGCACTGAGGCTGATCACCGGCGCGCCGTCGATGATCGCCACGGTCGCGCGGCCGCGGGACTCGCCGGTGTCGCCGTTGTCGTCGGCCGCGATGAACTCGACGGTGTAGCGCCCGCCCGGCCGCAGGGCGGCGCCGGCGCGCGGCCGCAGCTCGTAGGCGCTGACGCCCACGCTGATCAGCTGCCACAGCGCCTGCGAGCCCGACGCCAGCGTGAAGGTCACCGCCGGGTCGTCGTCGTCGGTGCCGGTGATCCGGATGCCGGTGGTCGCAGCGTCCGCCGCGATGGTCACCGGCGTGCTCGGCGTGACGCTGATCGTCGGCGGCGGGTCGACGTCCTCGTCGATCGCCAGCGTGTAGGCGAAGGTCACCGGGTCGGGGTTGCGCCGCGACGTACAGCTCGACGCCGGACTCAGCCGCAGGCTCGCCGTCAGCGCCGGCCCCGTCGGGAAGGCTCCTTCGCCGCGAGCAT
>MEIE01000042.1 GCA_001750625.1 Candidatus Amphirhobacter heronislandensis | reverse complement strand
CCAGCAGCGGCCGCAGCTGCTCCCACATCGGCTCCTCGTAGGCAAAGCCGATCCTGCCAGCCTCAACCGCCCGCAGGAAGCCGAACCACGCCGCGAGCACCGCGAAGCCCGCCTCAGGCGTCACGAACACCGCCATCTTGTTCGCGCCGTGCTTGCAGATGCGCTCGACCGTGTCCTTGATGTGGGCGTTGGCGAAACGCCGCTTGATCAGGTCGCGGTAGGCCGGCAGGTCCACCGGGCCGGCGGCGCCCAGCGCCGGGATCACCTCGCCGGTGACGTAGCGGTCGAACAGGGCGGAGAGCTCCGGGTCGACGATCGCCTGGTCGAAGTACTCGATGCCGCGCAGCGCCGCCGGGAAGGCGACCGCGACGTGGCCGCCGTTGAGCACCCGCAGCTTGGCGTCCTCGTAGGGGCCGACGTCGGCGGCGAACTGCACCCCGGCGCGCTCGAGCGGCGGCCGCGCGCCGGCGAAGGAATCCTCGACCGTCCACTGCACGTACTCCTCGCCCATCACCGTCGCGTCGCCCTTGATGCCGAACAGCGCCTCGGTCTCGGCGGCGAGCTCGGCGGTCGGCGCCGGCGTGATGCGGTCGACCACGCAGCATGGGAAGGAGGCGTTCTCCTCCAGCCACTTAGCGAGCTCGTCGTCACCGCGCAGTTCCAGATACTGCCGCAGGCCGGCGGCGAGCTTGCGGCCGTTGTCGCGCAGGTTGTCGCAGCTCAGCAGCGTCACCGGCCCCGCGTCCGCCGCCCGCCGCGCGTGCAGGCCCGCCCGCAGGTAGCCGTAGGCGGTCCCGCCCGCCCCGGCGGCGGCCTCGGCGGCCTCGACCTCGGCGACGAGCAATTTCTCGTCCTCGTCGAGATGGTAGCCGGCCTCGGTCACGGTCATGGTCACGAGCTGCACCGCCGGCCGCGCCAGCAGCGCCTCGGCCTTGGCGGGCTCGGTCCGGTGGTCGACCAGTTCGCGCAGCGCGGCGATTTCGCGCCAGGCGCTGGCCCCGTCGCTGGCGGTGGTCTTGAGGACGTAGCGGCCGTCGCGCGCCGCGAGACGGGACAGCAGTTCGGCGCTTTCGGGCCGCAGGTTGACGCCGGCGACGGCCCAGTTCTTCTGTTGCCGGTCGTGCAGCAGCTCGTCGAGGTACAGCGCCTGGTGGGCGCGGTGGAAGGCGCCGACCCCGACGTGGACCACGCCGGGCGTGCAGGCCGCCGGCTCGTAGTCCGGCCGCCGCAGGTCCGCGGTCACGCCGGGCTGCCGGCGGCGGTCGGCAGCTGGCGCTCGGCGAGCCGGGCGCGGGCGAGCAGGCGGTACTCGCTCGGCGCGACGCCCTTGTGGTGCAGGAACTGCCGGTTGAAGTTCGCGAGGTTGTTGAAGCCGACCCGCGGCGCGATGTCGGCGACCTTGGCGTCGGACTCCATCAGCAAGGCGCAGGCGTGCCCGACGCGGACCCGCGCGACGAAGTCGCTGAAGCGGTTGCCGGTGACGCGCTGGAAGCGGCGGGAAAAGGCGCTCGGCCCGAGCCCGGCGATCTCGGCGACCGTCCCCATGCTCAGCTCGCCGGTGTAGTTGCGCATGATGTGCTCGATCACGTGGCTGAACTCCTCCTGGCCGCTGGCGGCGACCGCCGGCTCGAGCACCGACAGCACGCAGCGCCGCGGCCAGGCCGCGAGCTCGGCGAGCAGCTCGAGCAGCAGCAAAAGCCGCTTGAGGCCTTCGGCGTCCCGCAGCTGCCGCAGCCGGGCCTTGGCCTGCGCCGCCGGGTAGCCGACGAACTCCACCCCCTTGGCGGCGTCGGCGAGCAGGCCGCCGAGCTCGCGCAGCTCGGGGTAGGCGGCCGCGGCCGCCGCCCAGGCGTCGTGGTGGAACTGGCACAGCATGTCGCGGACCGCCACCTGCTTGCCGGTGGAGGTCACCCAGTTGTGCGGCAGCCGCGGCCCGACCAGATACAGGCTGCCGGGGCCGAACTCGCCGATGAAATCGCCGATGAAGGCCTTGCCGTGGGTCGCGAGCATCAGGTGCAGCTCGTACTCCTCGTGGGCGTGCCAGCGGCACAGCTCGGTCGGCCAGCCGTGCTCGAGGTAGCGCACGCTGCCGAGCGACTTGTCGACGATCTCGAGTTCGGGCAGCAGCGACATTTTCGGCGCCTATCCTACTTGACCGCGCCGAAGGTCAGGCCCTGGACCAGCTGCTTCTGGCAGAACCAGCCCAGCACCATGATCGGCGCGCAGGCCAGCACCGACACCGCCGAGACCTTGGCCCAGAACAGGCCCTCGGGGCTCGAGAACGACGCCACCAGCGCCGCCAGGGTGCCGGCGTCGGCGGCGGTGAGGTTGATCGACCAGAAGGCCTCGTTCCAGCACAGCACCACGCTCAGCAGCGCGGTCGAGGCGATGCCGCCCCAGCCCAGCGGCACCACGACGTGGCGGATGGTGTCGCGGGTGCGGCGGCAGTCGATGCGGCTGGCCTCGACGACCTCGGCGGGGATCTCGCGGAAGTAGCTGAACAGCATCCACACCACGATCGGCAGGTTGACCATCGCGAAGATCACCGCCAGCGCCAGCCGGGTGTCCAGCAGGCCGAGCTTTTGGACGATCAGGTAGATCGGCATCAGCACCCCGACCGCCGGCAGCATCTTGGTCGACAGCATCCACAGCAGCAGGTCCTTGGTCCAGCGTCCGGGCGCGGTCGCCATCGCGTAGGCCGCCGGGATCGCCAGCGCCATCGCGATCGCGGTCCCGCCGAAGGAGGTCGCGACCGAGTTGAGCGCGTGCTTGAAGTAGTCGCTGCGCTCCTGGATCAGCGTGAAGTTCTCGAAGGTCGGCTCGAAGAACAGCAGCGGCGGGATCGCGATCGCCTGCAGCTCGGTCTTGAGGCTGGTGAGGAACATCCACAGGATGGGGAAGAAATACACCAGGCCCACGGCCCAGGCGGCCGCCCCCAGCAGGGCGCCTTGGAGACGGCGGCGGCTTCTGGCGCTCACACCACCAGGCTCCTGCCGATCATGCGGATCAGGAAAATCGCGACGATGTTCGCGAGGATGATCGCGAAGACGCCGCCGGCCGAGGCGACTCCGGCGTCGAACTGCAAAAGGGCCTGGGAGAAGATCATGAAGGCGAGGTTGGTGCTGTCGTAGCCGGGGCCGCCGCCGGTGGTGACGAAGATCTCGGCGAAGATCGACAGGTGGAAGATGGACTGGATCATCACCACGATCGCGATCGGCCGCGCGAGGTGCGGCAGGGTCAGGAAACGGAAGCGGCTCCAGTAGCCGGCGCCGTCGACGCGGGCGGCCTCGGCCTGCTCGGCGTCCAGCGACTGCAGGGCGGTGATGAAGATCAAAAAAGCAAAGGGCGTCCACTGCCAGCTGAGCATGATGATCAGCGACAGCAGCGGGGCCTCGGCGAGCCAGTCGACCGGCTCGGCGCCGAACCAGCCGGCGGCGACCGCGAACAGGCCGTAGACCGGGTTCATGAACATGTTCTTCCACACCAGGGCGTTGACGGTCGGCATGATGAAAAACGGCGACACCAGCAGCACGCGGACCACGCCGCGGCCCCAGAAGGCGCGCTCGACCAAAAGGGCCAGCGCCAGGCCGAGGACCACGGTGACGACCAGCAGCGAGCCGACCAGCAGCAGGGTGTTGGCCAGCGCCGGGCCAAAGGCCGGGTCGGTCCAGAAGAATTCGTAGTTGCTGAAGCCGGCGAGGCCGGAGCGCTCGGGGTACAGCAGGTTGTAGCGCTGGAAAGAAAAGAACAGCGTCATCGACAGCGGCACGAGCATCCACGCGCCCAGCGCCAGCACGCTCGGCGCCTGCAGGGCTGTCGCTAGCCGTCCGCGCATCATCTTGCGCTGGTTAGTTTAAATGAGCCAGGCCCGGGGCTTCCCCGGGCCGCTGGCAGGCGCCGGACCGCCCGCGAGGAGGAGAGCTGCGGGGTCCGGCGCCGGGTACGACGAGGCCGTGGCTTAGTAGTAGCCGGCCTTGCGCATTTCACGGTCAGCGGCGTTCTGGGCGTTCGCCAGCGCCTCTTCGACCGAGATGTTGCCCGCGAGGGCCGCGCTCATCTGCTTGCCGGCCTCCACGCCGATCGCCTGGAACTCGGGGATCGAGGCGAACTGCACGCCGGTGTACGGCGTCGGGTCCAGCGTGCTGTTCGACGGGTCCGCCGACAGGATGGCCTTGAGCTCCGCGTCCGCGAACGACGCCGCCTGCAGGAAGTTGCGGTTGGCGTAGGTGCTGCTGCGGGTGCCGGTCGGGACCGAGCCCCAGCCGTTGTTCTCAGCCACCAGCTCGATGTACTCCTTGGAGGTCGCCCATTCGATGAAGCGCTTGGCGTCGGCCGCCTGCTTCGTGCCGGCGGGGACCGCCAGGGCCCAGGCCCACAGCCAGTTCGCGCCGCGCTTGGTCACCGCGATGGGCGACTGGGCGAAGGCGATCTTGTCGGCCACCTTGGACTGCTTGGGGTCGGTGATGAAGGACGCCGCGATGGTCGCGTCGATCCACATGCCGCACTTGCCCTCGTTGTACAGCGCGAGGATCTCGTTGAAGCTGTTCGAGCTCGATCCCGGCGGGCCGTAGGTTCCCAGCAGGTCTACGTAGAACGAGACCGCGTGGTTCCAGGCCGGCGAGTCCAGCTGCGGCTTCCACTCTTCGTCGAACCAGCGCGCGCCGAAGGAGTTCGCCACCGTGGTGATGAAGGCCATGTTGTCGCCCCAGCCCGGCTTGCCGCGCAGGCAGACGCCGTAGACGTTCGGCGGGTTGTGGATGGCCGCCGCGACGTCGCGGACGTGGCCCCAGCTCGGGTTGTCCGGCATTTCCATGCCAGCCCGGTCGACCAGGTCCTTGCGGTACATGATCATCGAGCTCTCGCCGTAGAACGGCGCCGCGTACAGCTTGCCGTCCGCCGACAGGCCGCCGCGCATCGCCGGCAGGATGTCGTCGACGTCGTAGGCCGCGCCGAAGTCCAGCTCTTCGAGCCAGCCCTTCGCGCCCCAGATCGGCGCCTCGTACATGCCGATGGTCATGATGTCGAACTGGCCGCCCTTGGTGGAGATGTCGGTGGTGACGCGCTGCCGCAGCACCCCTTCTTCCAGGGTCACCCAGTTGACCTTGATGCCGGTCTTGTCCTCGAAATGCTTGGTGAGCTTCTGCATCTCGATCATGTGGCCGTTGTTGACCGTCGCGATGGTCAGGTCGGCGAACGCCCCCGTGACCGGCGCGATGGCCAGCAGCGACGACACGGTCGCGGCCAGCATCTGTTTGCCTGTATTGTTTTTCATGTTTTTTCTCTCTATCCGTGAAAAGAACGCCCAAATTCTACCACACTGATACTGGATTTGCGAAATGAGGCGTTTTTAGCCCCCGAAACAGCAATATAGTATTGCTTTGCGGCTCATGGGGCCGCCGGCTCCAGCCGCCACAGCTCGCCCTGGCCGGAGGCGACATTGAGCTCGAAGCGGTCCGGCGGGCGCTCGGGGTGGATGCGGCGGGTCCCGCAGCAGCTGCCGCCGGCGGCGAAGACCTCGATGATCCCGCGGTCGTAAATGATGCGCAGCTCGCCGGTCCCCCGCGCCTGGCCGTGGCACTCGTCGCCGCCGGGCAGGATGATTGAAGCCCGGGTGGGGCTTCCCCTGTCTTCGCAGCCGGCCTCGACCCGGAACGCCGCCGCGCCGCCGGCGGTTGCGCTGAACGTCGTCATGCCGTCGCGGATGTTGCGGACGCGAAATTCAAACGGCGCGTCGGGCAGCTCGCCTTTGTCCCCGTTCAGCTTTATCCGGCTGCGCCCGACCTTCGCCGCGTCGTCGAGCTCGCGCGCCGGCGCCATGCGCAGCTGGCCGTGCCCGTCCCAGCTCAGCTCGCGCGGCCACGACTGCTCGCCGCGGTGCCGGGCGTCGGGCGCGGCGGCGGTGCTGGTCCAGTTGTGCAGCCAGCCGAAGGCGATGCGGCGGCCGGCGCCGGCGCAGCTCTGCATCGCGTAGAAGTCCGAGCCAAAGTCCAGCACCTGCGGCGGCCGGCCCGGCGCCGGCGTGAAGACGTCGTCCTTGAACTCGCCGACCACCGCGAGGATGGGGTTGCGGCGGCCGGTCTTGGGATCGGCGTGCTTGTACATGCTCGCAAGCAGAACCCAGCGGCCGTCGAGCTCGAAGAAGTCCGGGCACTCGGCCGCCGCCGCGCCCTCGGCCTGCCATTTGGGGTCCGCGCGCCACAGCGGGCCGAGATACTCCCAGGACGCCAGGTCCGTGGAGCCGTACAGCAGGACGGCGGGGCCGCCGGCGATGGCGCCGCCGAGGACCATGCGGTAGGCGCCGGCCGGCGCGTGCCACCACACCCGCGGATCGCGGAAGTCCATGCCCGCTGCCGCCGGCCTTTGCTCCAGCACCGTCCGGCCGCCGGCCGCCACGAGCAGGTCGGAGCTCTCGACGACGCGCTGGACCTCGCGAAAATCATCCATGGCGTAGCAGGGCAGCCGCTCGGTGTGGCAGAAGCGGGTCTTGCCGTCAGGGCATTCAAAGGCGCAGCCCGAAAACGCGCCGCCGCTGGCGCCGAGCCGCGGCAGGTCGTGCTGCGGATGCAAAAACACCGGCAGATGGGTCCAGGCGACGAGGTCGTCGCTGACCGCGTGCCCCCAGTGCATCGGGCCCCACTCGACGCTGCCGGGATGGAACTGGTAGAACAGATGCCAGCGGCCGTCGATCCAGCACAGGCCGTTGGGATCGTTCATCCACTGCCGCGGCGCGGAAAAATGCAGCTGCGGCCGGCCGGGCTCGGCGCGCAGCGCTTCGGCAAGCTCTTTGCCAGCAAGCTGCTTGACGCCGTCCTTTTCAAACTCCCACAGGGTGATGCCCTCGGCCAGGGCCTCCGCCGGCCGGTAGCTGTAAGCGAAAGACACCTCCAGCAGCTCCGGCGTCCAGACCACCTCGACTTCGCCGCCGTCGGTCGCGAAGCGATGGAACTCGACATGCGTCGCCGGCTGCGGGACCTCGTAGACCGTCGCGCCGCCGCGCTCGACGCGCAGGACCGCGCCCGGCCCGGTGGCGCGGACCCACAGCTCGACCACCTCGCCGGGCGCGAGCGTTACCGGCGCCCGCAGCTCCTTGGCGCTCAACCCTTGACGCCGGTGCTCGCGACCGAGGCGATGAAGGCGCGCTGCAGCGCGAGATAGAAGGCCAGCACCGGCACGGTGATGATGCTCAGATAGGCCATGACCTCGCCCCAGGCGACGTTGAGCTGGAAGAAGTACAGCAGCCCGACCATCACCGGGCGGTACTCCTCGACCTGCGCGACCATGATCGGCCACATGAACTGGTCGTTGTACATCATCAGGAACTTGAGGATCGCCGCGGTCGCGAACACCGGCCCCGCCAGCGGCAAAACGACGCTGCGGTAGATCTGGAACCAGCCGGCGCCGTCGACGCGGGCGGCCTCGACCAGCTCGCGCGGCAGGTCGCGGAAGTACTGCACGAACAGAAAAAGGGTCAGCGCGTCGGCGATGAAGGGGACGATCTGCACGTGGTAGGAGTTGAGCCAGCCGAACTCCACGCCGCCGGCGCCGAGCCACGGCAGCTCGTTGACGAGCAGCAGCAAGGGGATCGCGATCGCCTCGAAGGGCAGGATGTAGGTCGCGAGGATCGCGGCCAGCGCCGCCGCCCGGCCCGGCCAGCGCATGAAGGCGAAGCTGAAGGCCGCCATCGAGCACAGGAACAGCGACAGGACCATGGTCACCGCGGTGATCAGCACCGAGTTGAAGATGAAGCGGCCGATCGGGGCGCGGTCGAAGGCGTCGCGGTAGTTGTCGAGCGAGACGTCGCCGACCGGCAGAAAGGCGCGCAGCGAGCCGCTGTCGCGCAGCAGGTCGAGGTCGGGCTTGAGCGACGACACCAGCATGAAGACCATCGGGAAGACGAACAGCAGCGCGATCCACGCCAGCAGCGTGTAGCGCAGCGCGAGGCTGGTCATGGTCAGGCGCAGCGGCATGCCCTAGTCCCTCTCCCGCGCCAGCCAGCGCTGCAGCATCGAGATCGCCAGCACGAACAGGAACAGGAACACCGACAGCGCCGAGCCGCCGGCGATGTCCTGCTTGCCGTAGCCGCGCTCGACCATCTGGAACACCAGCGACTGCGAGGCGTCCAGCGGCCCGCCGTTGGTCATCACCGCGATCTGCGGAAACAGCCTGAAGGCCTGCATGGTGATGATCACCGCCACCAGCACCGCGGTGTTGCGCAGCCCCGGCCAGGTGACGAACCAAAAGGTCTGCCAGCGCGACGCGCCCTCGATGCGCGCCGCCTCGTACAGCGTCGGCGAGATGGTCTGCAGCCCGGCGAGCCAGATGATCATGTGAAAGCCCACCGACTGCCAGATCGACATCGCGATGATGGCTCCCAAAACGGTGTCGGTCCGCCCCAGCCAGTCGACCGGCTCGAACCAGCCGAAGGTCAGCATGCCGAGCAGCGTGTTGAGCAGGCCGTTGCTGCCGTCGTAGATGAAGCGCCACAGCATCGACACCACCACGATCGAGATCACCGTCGGCATGAA
>MEIE01000041.1 GCA_001750625.1 Candidatus Amphirhobacter heronislandensis | reverse complement strand
CGCCGCCGCGGCCGCGGCCAATGCTTCGGCCCGCGCCGCGACGGCGCCGGTCCGCCGCTGCGCCGCCGCCGCCCGCTCCTCGGCCATCGCCGCGCCGCCGGCTTCGACGCGCTCGGCGAAGCGTTCGTCGGCGTCGAGCTCGGCGGCGAGGATCGCCCCCGCGTCGTTCATCTCCAGCTGCGCGGTTTCGAATTTCACCCTGGCGTCGGCGTCGCCCAGCGGCCGCGATGCCGCAATCATGTCGGCGTCCGGCGCCGCGTCCGAACGCTCGCGCTTGGCCGGCAGGCCCAGCTCGGCGAGCAGCTCGGCGACCCCGGTCCACAGCTCGCCGCCGACCTCGTCGCTGCCGGGCGGCCGCAGCGGCTCGTGGGCGTACAGCGGCAGGTCGCGGCCAGCGGCGAAGGCCGGGTGTTTTTCACGGGCGGCGGCGACCGTCGCCGGATGGCTGCCGGGGCGCCGCGCCGCGGTCGCGGCGACGAAGGCCGCGCCGGGGATGCGTTCGCAGAGCTTGGCGGCGGCCGCGGCGGCCTCGCCGTCCCAGGCGCCGGCGACCACCGCCGCGCCGCCGTTGTGTTCCGCCGGCTGTTCCCGGCAGCAGACCACCGCGTCGAAGGCGGCCGCGAACTCGGCGAAGGCGCGCTCGCGCTCCTCGTCCCACTCGGCGGCGACCGCGACCGCGAGCAGGTCCCGCGGCATGCCGCGCGGATGGAAGAGTTCGAAGCCGTCCCCGGGGCGCAGCGCCGCCGGCAGGCCGCGCCGCAGCTGGCCGCCGCCGCGCTCGGTCAGCAGCACCCGGTGGCCGTCAAGCGCCGCGCGGGCCGCGAGCGCCGCGGCCGCCTTGACGCGCAGGCCGGCGAGCTCGCTGCCGTAGACGTCGATCCAAAAGGGCTGGCCGGAAGCAGGCATGCGGCGATTCTACGCCCGCCATCGCGTATAATTTCACGGCGGACGGGCGGCGGGCCGCCGCCGGGTCCAGGCGCAGATCCCCGGTAGCTCAGTGGTAGAGCAAGCGGCTGTTAACCGTTAGGTCAAAGGTTCGAGTCCTTTTCGGGGAGCCAGCCTCCGCGTCAGACCACCGCGCCGTCGCGGGCGGCCTTGGTCGGATTGAGGAAGTCCTCGCGCGACAGGCCCAGCCGCAGCGCGACCGGCCCGGCGATCAGGATCGAGGAGTAGATGCTCGCGAAGATGCCGATCGTCAGCGCCAGCGCGAAGTAAAACAGGGCGTCGCCGCCGAACAGCAGCATCGCGAGCACCGCGAGCTGGGTCGAGCCGTGGGTGATGATGGTCCGCGCCCAGGTCTGGGTGATCGAGGCGTCGAGCACTTCGACGATGGCGACGTTCGCGCGGCTCTTGCGCAGGTTCTCGCGCACCCGGTCGAAGATGACCACCGACTCGTTGACCGAGTAGCCGAGGATCGCGAGCACCGCCGCGAGCACCGCGAGGTTGAACTCCCAGCCGAACAGCGAGAAGGTGCCGAGGATGAAGACCACGTCGTGGAAGTTGGCGACGATCGCGCCCACCGCCATCCGCCACTTGAAGCGCAGCGACAGGTAGACCACGATGCCGGCGCAGACCACCACCAGCGCCAGCGCTCCGGCGGTGAACAGCTCGTCGCTGACCTGCGGGCCGACGAACTCGATGCGCCGCAGCTCGGCCGCCGGGTCGGCGGCCTGCAGCGCCGCGAGGACCGCGGCGCCGGCCTCCTGGTCGTCGGTCTGCAGCCGCAGCAGGTAGGCGCCGTCCGAGGTCGTCTGCACCAGCGGCTCGGGCAGCTCGGCGGCGGCGAGCGCGGCGCGGACGCCGGCGGCGTCCATGCTCGCCGAGGCGGCGACCTCGACCAGGGTGCCGCCGGTGAAGTCCACCGAGAAGTTCGGCCCGCGGATCGCCAGCGCCGCGAGCGAGACCGCCACCAGCACCGCCGACAGCACCGCGGTCCTGCCGCGGTGGCGCATGACGCGGAAGTTGCGCTTGGGATTGAAAAAGCGCATCGTGCTAGCCGATCGAGACTTCGCGGACGCGGCCCTTGCGGACGCCGTAGACGAGGTCGGCGAAGGCGCGCGACACCACCACCGCGCTGAACATCGAGGTCGCGATGCCCAGGCACAGCACCACCGCGAAGCCGCGCACCGGCCCCGAGCCCAGCGCGAACAGCGCCAGCCCCGCGATCAAGGTGGTGACGTTCGCGTCGATGATGGTCGCCGCCGCCCGCGCGTAGCCGGCCTCGATCGCGCTCCCCGGCGGCTCGCCGGCGGCCAGCTCCTCGCGGATGCGCTCGTTGATCAGGACGTTGGCGTCGATCGCCATGCCCAGCGTCAGCGCGAAGCCCGCCAGCCCCGGCAGCGTCAGGTTGGCGCCGAGCACCGCCAGCAGCGCGGTCAGGCACAGCAGGTTCGCGACCAGCGCCGCGACCGACACCGCGCCGAAGACCCCGTAGTAGGCGGCGATGAACACCGCCACCAGGATGAAGCCGCCGGTGACCGCGCCGAGGCCCTTGCGGATGTTGTCGGCGCCCAGCGACGGGCCGATGGTGCGCTCCTCGACGATGTCGATCGGCGCCGCCAGCGAGCCCGAGCGCAGCAGCAGCGCCAGCTCGTTGGCCTCGGCGACGTCCATGCCGCCGCCGTGGATCAAAAAGCGGGCGTGCAGCTCGGACTCGATGCGCGGCGCGCTGATGACCTCGGCGGTGTCGCGGTCGAGCAGCACGATCGCCATCTGCTGGCCGACGTTGCGGCGGGTGTAGGCCTTGATGCGGTTGGCGCCGACCGCGTCCAGCGCCAGGTGCACCGCCGGCCGGCCGGCCTCGTCGCTGCCGTAGCTGGCGTCGACGATGTTGTCGCCGGTGACGATGATGCGGCGGTCGACGAAGACGTGGCCGCTGCCGCCGGCGTAGGGCATCAGCTCGGTCCGCGCGCTGCGGAAGCCGCGCAGCGCCCGGTCGATGCGGGCCTGCGACGCCGAGGCGGCCTCGTCGACGCCGCGCAGCTCGAGCGCGGCGCGGCGGCCGATGATGTCCTTGGCGCGGGCGGTGTCCTGCAGGCCGGGCAGCTGGACGACGATGCGGTCGTCGCCCTGGCGCGCGATGGTGGGCTCGGCGACGCCGAGCTCGTCGACCCGGCGGCGCAGGGTCTCGACGTTCTGGCCGACCGCGAGCTCGATCACCTGCTCGAGCGCGAGGCCCTCGAGGCGGCCCTCGATGGTCCCGTCGGCCTCGAGCAGCGTCAGCCGCGGCTCGGTGGTGGTGATGAGGTCGACGGCGTCGCGCAGCTGGGCGGGATCGGCGAGGACGACCGCGAGCACCGGTCCCGGCCGCAGCTCGACCTCGGCGGCGATGCCTTCTTCATCGAAGGCGCCGTCGAGGACCTCGCGGGCGCTGCCCATGAAGCGGTCGACCGCGAAGGCGGTGTCGACGTCGAGCAGGAAGTGGACGCCGCCGCGCAGGTCCAGGCCCAGCGCGATCGCCTTGGCGCCGAAGCCCTCGAGCCAGGCCGGCGCGCTCGACAGCGAGGTCAGCGCGACCACCGCCTCGCCCTCGAACTCGTCGGCGAGCAGCCGGAAGGCCTGGATCTGGTCGTCGACGGCGTCGAAGGTCAAAAAGGCGCGGGCCTCCTCGGTGCGGCCGCCGGCGTGGGCGAGGTCCGCCCCGTCAAGCAGCGTCGTGGCCGCGTCGCGCAGCAGCGGGCCGCTGGCGCCGCGCAGCTCGAGCGCCGGGACGGTGGGATAGGCGCTCGGCAGGGCGTACAGCGCGGCGAGGACGAGCAGCGTCGCCACCAGCAGGTGCTTCCACAGCGGGTAGCGCTTCATGGGCGGCGGGCGCCGGCCGGGTCCGGCGCGGTCCGAGTCAGATGCCTTCGATGGTGCCCTTCGGCAGCAGCGTCTGGATCGACTGCTTCTGGAAGGTGGTCTGGACGCCGTTGCCGACGTCGAGGGTGACGAAGTTGTCGTGGATGGCGACCACCCGGCCGAGCACGCCGCCGGCGGTGACCACCTCGTTGCCCTTTTCGAGCGCGCCGAGCATCTGGCGGTGCTGCTTGGCCTTGCGCTGCTGCGGCCGGATCAGCATGAAATAGAACAGCGCGATGATCAGCAGCAGCGGCAGCATCTGCAGCAGCGCGCCGCCGCCGCCAGCGGCGGCGTCCTGGGCGTGGGCGGTGGCGAACAGGGGCATCGGCGCCGAGGATTCTAATATCAAGCCGCAGGGTCCGCCGCCCGCAAGGCGTAGCGCGCGAGGCAGTCGGCCTCGAAGTTGAAGCCCGTCCCCGGGACGAGGGCGGCGTCCAGGCGCAGCAAGGTGCGTTCGATGGTCGCCGGAATCAGCTGGACCGTGAAGCGCCGGTCCGCGAAGGCCGCGACCGTCAGCGACACCCCCGCCACCGCCACCGAGCCGCGGACCGCGACCAGCCGCGCGTCGAGCTCCGGCGGCAGCTCGAAGGCCGCCGCGACGCTGCCTTCCTCGGCCTGGGCCGCGGCGAGGGTCGCGACGCCGTCGACGTGGCCGGTTACCAGGTGGCCGCCGAGCGGCTCGCCCGCCCGCAGCGCGTGTTCGAGATGGACCTGGGCGCCGGGGCGCGGTTCGACGGTCCGTGCCCGCGTCACCGCGCCGCGGTCGAAGCGTGCCAGCGTCCCTTCCTTGGCGGTGAGCGTCAGGCAGCAGCCGTCGACCGCGATGCTGTCGCCGGGCGCGGCCCGGTCGAGGAAGCCCGCCGGCGTCGCAATGCTCAGCCGGGCGCCGTCCTCATCGAGCGCCGCGACCGTCCCGAGGTCGCTGACGATGCCGGTGTACATGCCCCTACAGCTCCGCCAGGCTCCAGCGCGGCCGGATGCGGGCGGCGTGGCCTTGCTGGGCGCGGTGCCGCCCGGCGTAGGCGATCATCGCGGCGTTGTCGGTGCACCAGCGCGCCGGCGGGTAGCAGACGCTCACGCCGCGTTCGGCTCCCAGCGCGTCGAAGCGCTCGCGCAGGCTTTGGTTGCGGGCGACGCCGCCGACCACCGCGAGCCAGGCGCAGCCGGCGAGCTCCAAGGCCCGGGCGGCTTTCGTGGCGAGGGTCTCGATCACGGCGGCCTGGAAGGAGGCGGCGACGTCGGCGGGCTTGGCGCCGGCCGCGAGCAGCCGGCGGGCCGCGGTCTTGAGCCCGGCGAAGCTGAGCATGCAGTCGGGCCGGCCCCGCAGCGCCGGCGCCAGCGGCGCCTCCGCCGGATCGCCTGTGGCGGCCAATTTTTCCAGCGCCGCGCCGCCGGGGAAGTCGAGGCCCAGCAGCTGGCCGGTCTTGTCGAAGGCCTCGCCGGCGGCGTCGTCGAGGCTGGAACCGAGGACCTCGTAGTCGCCGCGGCCGCGGACGTGGACCAGCAGGCTGTGGCCGCCGGAGGCCAGCACCGCCAGGTACGGCGGCCCGAAGCCCGCCGGCGGCTCGAGGAAGGGCGACAGCAGGTGCCCCTCGAGATGGTTGACCGGCGCGAGCGGCACGCGCCAGGCGTAGGCCAGGGCCTGCGCCAGCCCGAGCCCGGCGGCGAGGCAGCCCGCCAGGCCCGGCCCGGCGGCGCAGGCGACGAGGTCCGGCGGCCGTGCCAGGCCCAGCTCGTCCAGCAGGCCCATCAGCAGGCCGGCGTGGTCGCGCGAGGCGAGTTCGGGGACCACGCCGCCGTAGGGCCGGTGGCTGGCGGGGCGCGAGGCGAGCGCGTGGCGGACCGCGCCGGCCGCGTCGTCGTACACGGCGGCGGCGGTCTCGTCGCAGCTGGTTTCGATGCCGAGGATCAGGGCCATGGGCTGGCGAATCATTCTACCAATGGCCCCGCGGCGGCCTCCTGGCTTGCCCGGAGGCCCCGCCCCGTTGTAAAATAAGCGCATGCGGCGCCTCCGGCTTGCCGGGCGCGCCGGCAACGCCCACGCCGCCTAGACCGATGAAGACCCGGATCCGCATCGCCGCCAGCCGCGGCTTCACGCTGGTCGAGATCGCCATCGTGCTCGCGGTCGCCGGCCTGCTGCTCGGCGGCGTGCTCAAGGGCCAGGAGCTGATCAACAGCGCCAAGGTCCGGGCGATCGCCGACCGGCAGGGCGAGCTGCAGAAATCGGCGCTGCTGTTCATCGACCGCTACGGCGCGCTGCCCGGCGACCTTGAGAACGCCTCCCTCTACATCGACAACGCCCGCGACGGGAGCGGCGACGGCTTCATCGCCGAGAACGAATCGCCGCTGGCGTTCCAGCATCTGACGGCGAGCGGCTTTTTGAAATGCGAGGTCTGCACCGAGACCTCGACGGCGTCCAGCATGAGGTCGCGGGCGCTGAACTCGCCGATCAACAGGTACGGCGGCGTCATGTCGCTGTGGCACGACACCGAGCACTACGCCTTCGTCTCGATCAGCTTCGTCCGGCCAACCCAGCCGCTGCGCCTGCAGACGCACACCGGCCCGCGCATTCCCAGCAACATCATGCGGGAGGTCGACAGACGGCTCGACGACGACACCCCGAACAAGGGCCGCGTCCGCTTCAACGACTACGACCCCACGGGCGCGCTGGAGCCCACCGTGGAAGACTGCACCGAGTACGACCGGGGCAACTTCCGCAGCCCCGGCACGATGGACGGCCGGGCGCGGCTCTGGCGCCGCAGCATCAGCTGGCCGCCGATCGTCGCCAACTGCGGCGGCTCGATCATCATCCAGTAGAACGCCGGCAGGAAGGCGTGAAAACGGCGGGCGGCAGCGGCGGCTTCACCCTGGTGGAGATCGCCATCGTGCTGGTCGTCGTCGGGCTGCTGCTGGGCGGCATCCTCAAGGGCCAGGAGATGATCAACAACGCCAAGGTGCGCTCGATCGCGGACCGGCAGGTGTCGCTGAAAGTGGCGTGGCACAAATTCGTCGACCGTTTCGGCGGCCTGCCGGGGGACTACGAGCTGGCGGACTCCTACATCGCGGGCACGGAGCCGGGCGACGGCGACGGCGCGATCGATGAAAACGAGGCGCCGCTGGCGTTCCAGCACCTGACGGCGGCGGGCTACCTGCGCTGCGCCCAATGCACGCAGACGCGGACGTCGTCGGGCATAACGCCGACGGCGGCGAACTCGCTGGTCAACAACTACGGCGGAGTGATGTCGATCTGGGACGATGCGACCCACTACGCGTTTCCGACGGCCGCGCACTCGCACGGCGTCGCCAACACGCCGCGGCTGATGTCGCACACGGGGCCGCGGATTCCGAGCAACATCCTCGCGGAGGTGGACCGCAAGATCGACGACGGCGTCCCGAACACCGGCGACATGCGCTTCAACCGCTACGATCCGACCGGCGCCGAAGAGCCGGCCGTGGCCGAATGCACGAAAACCGACGCCGCCGGCGGCACCGCCGGCTCCCTGCCCAAGACCTCCTCCGCGGGCGCCAATTTCTGGCGGCCGGCGCAGGTGACGCCGCCGGTGTACGGCAACTGCGGCGCGTCGATTTTCATCTAAGGGCGCGGTTCCGGACCGGGGGAAGGAAAAAGGCTATGAAGGCGACGGGCAGGAACGAGGGCTTCACCCTGGTGGAGATCGCCATCGTGCTGGTCGTCATCGGGCTGCTGCTGGGCGGCATCCTCAAGGGCCAGGAGCTGATCAACAACGCGAAGGTGCGCTCGGTCGCGGACCGGCAGAACTCGCTGAAGGTGGCGTGGTTCGCCTTCATCGACCGTTACGCGGGGGTGCCGGGCGACTACGTCCTGGCCCACGTCCACATCATCGGCGCGGCGTCTGGCGACGGCGACGGCCTCCTGGCCGAGACCGATTCGCCGCTGGCGTTCCAGAACCTGACGGCGGCGGGCTTCCTGCGCTGCGGGCACTGCACCGAGACGCAGACGACGGTGGCCTCGTCGTCGGCGAACTCGCCGACCAACAACTACGGCGGGGTGATGTCGATCTGGCATGATTCGCTGAACTACGCGCTGCCGACGCCCGGCGTCGTGGGCGCGACGGCGCCGTTGATGGTGCACACGGGGCCGCGGATTCCGAGCAACATCATCGGGGAGGTCGACCGCAAGATCGATGACGGCGTCCCGAAGACCGGCGACATGCGCTTCAACCAGTACGACCCGACCGGCACGCAAAATCCGAACGTGGGCGAGTGCACGAAGCTCACAGCTGATGGCACCCTTTTGGGGGCTCTTGCCGGCAATGCCAACTTCTGGCGGCCGGCCAACTCGAGGCCGCCGGTGTACGGCAACTGCGGCGCGTCGATCATGATCTAGAACGCGTTCCCAGGACTAGAGCAAGGGGAGCCGCGGCTCCCCTTTGTTTTTGGCCAAAGCGGCCGTCGCGGCGCCCTCCGGTGTCCAGGCGGGGTTGCGGCGGAGGTCGGGTCGGGCTGTGTAAAAAACAACAGACCCTGGCGTCGGGGGCGGGATTTGGCGGCGACTATGCTAAAATAGCCACTGCGGATGAGATATCCGC
>MEIE01000040.1 GCA_001750625.1 Candidatus Amphirhobacter heronislandensis | reverse complement strand
GACCGCGACGGCGCCTTCGCCGCGATCGACAGCCTCAAGCGGACGCCGGGCGTGATCCCGCTGTGCGCCCCGCAGGTGATGGAGGCCTACCGGCAGGCGGACAACGCCGACGAGGGCGCGCGCTGGCTGATGGAGGTGTTCCGGCGGCACCCTTCGGCGTTGATGTTCGACCGGATCTACGACGCGGTCGCCGGGGTCTGGGGCCATGAGCGGATGGCGGACTTCGTCGCCGAGGCGATGCGCGGCCTCGACGGCGTCGAGGTGGTCGCGCGCTGGCTGCAGGTCAAGGAGGCGGCGGGCGCCAAGGACTGCGCCGGGCCGCTGCGCGCCCTGGGCGACGCGCGCGCCCGCTTCTCCTGCGCCGGCTGCGGCTTCGCGGCCAAGCATCATTACTGGCAGTGCCCGGTCTGCCTCGAATGGGAATCCATGCTGCCGCCGGCGAAGGGCGGCGGGGACTGATGGCGGCCGCCCTCGGCGTCTACGGCGGCTGCTTCGACCCGTTCCACCGCAGCCATGCGGCGATCGCCGCGGCCGCGCCGCGGCAGCTGCCGATCGAGCGCCTCTTGGTGGCGCCGACCGCGCGGCCCTGGCAGCGGCAGGCCCACGCCTCCCTCGCTGACCGTCGCGCGATCTGCGCCGCGGCGCTGGCCGACATCGACGGCGCCGAGCTGATTGACGATCCGGTCGAGCCCGGCGCGGACTCGACCACCGCGCAGCTGCTGGAGGCCCTGCGCGCCGAGCATGGCCGGCCGCTGATCTTCATCGTCGGCGGCGACGCCTTCGCCGGCATCGCGTCGTGGCGGCGCTGGGAAGAGGCGCTGGCGCTGGCGTCGTGGGCGGTGATCCCGCGCGCCGGCGACGAGGCCTGGCGGCCGGCGATCGCCGATCTGGAGGCGCGGACGGTCGCTGACCCCGCGCTGCTGGCCGCCGAATCCGGGCGGATCTGGCGCTGGGACCTGCGGCCGCCGCCGCTGGCCGCGAGTAGCATCCGGGCGCGGATCGCCGCCGGCGCGCCGGGCTGGGAAGAGGACCTGCCGCCGACGGCCGCGGCGCTGGCGGCGGGGGCTTACGGCGGCGGTCCTGCTACAATTGAATCCCAGGCGATGCGCTCGAGCCCGTGACCCCCGCAACCACCGCGCCGACGGCGCGCGACGACCTGGCCGAGCTGGCGCTGCGGGCGCTGGACGACGCCAAGGCGGTGGACGTGACCCGCATCGACATCGGCCGCGGCATGCGCCTGTTCGACACGCTGCTGATCTGCACCGCGACCTCCAACCGGCACGCGGCCGCCCTCACCGAGAAGCTGCGCGCCGCGGTCAAGGGCTCGGGCCGCAAGGTCCGCGGCATCGAGGGCCCCGGCGAGCTGGGCTGGACCCTGATCGACCTCGGCGACGTGATCGTGCACGTCTTTTTGAGCGACGCGCGGGAGCATTACGACCTCGAATCGCTGTGGGGCCTGGCTGAGGACGCTTGAGCCGCCTCACCGTCATCGCGGTGGGCGGCCGCGCCGGCAGCTGGGCGCGCGCGGCTGAAGAGGAGTACTGCCGCCGCCTGCGCGGCTGGCGCGCCGAGCTGCGGGTGGCGAAGGCGGCCGCCGGCCCGCGCGGCCCGCAGCTCGAGGCGCGCCGGATCGAGAAGCTGATCCCGCCGGGCGCGGCGCTGGTCGCGGCCGACGAGCGCGGCGAATCCTGCGACAGCGCGCAGTTCGCGCGGCGGCTGCAGGGCTGGCTGGAAGCCGGCGGCGCGGCCTTCGTGGTCGGCGGCCACCACGGCCTCGACGACTCCATCCTCGAGCGGTCCGCGGCGCGGCTGGCGCTGGCGCCGTTCACGCTGGCGCACGACGTCGCGCGGGTGGCGCTGCTCGAGCAGTGCTACCGGGCCTGGACGATTCTGCAGGGCCATCCCTACCACCGCGGCTAGGGCGGCGGGCGTTTTAGAATCGCGCCTTTTGCTTAAAATGCGATGTTCATGAAGATCTACCGTCAGCTGCCCGCCCGCATTTCGGCGCCTGGCAGGGTCGCATTGACCCTGCTGGTGCTGCTGTCGCTGCTGGCGAACGCCTGCACCCGCGGCGGCAAGAGCTGGCGCGAGACCAGCCGCAGCTCGGCGGGCCTGGCGCCGCTGGCTTCCGAGCACGAGGAGGCGGTGGTCGCCGCCTACCGGGCCAAGGTCTGGGGCGTGCGCGGCCTGGTCGCCGACCACACCTGGATCACCACCAAGGAGGAAGGCGCCGCCGCGTACACCGTCTACGAGGTGATCGGCTGGCGGCGCTACCAGGACATGTCGGTGGTGCGGGTCGCCGAGGACCTGCCGGACCGCCGCTGGTTCGGCGCCGAGCCCATCCCCATGGTCGACATCCGCGGCCCCGAGGCCGGCGCGCTGATCGCCAAGATCAAGGACGCGGTCGCGCGCTATCCCTATCCGAAAAGCTACCGCGTCTACCCGGGCCCGAACTCCAACACCTTCACCTCCTGGATCGCGAGCGAGGTCCCCGAGCTCGGCCTCGAGCTGCCGTTCCGCGCCATCGGCAAGAACTATCCCTTCGACCGGCCGGAGCTGGATGAGGCCAACTAGGCTGGTGCTGGCGAGCGCCAACCCAGGCAAGATCGCGGAGTTCCAAAGCCTGCTGCAAGAGCATGTCGATGAGGTTGTCGCACAGGACGAGCTCGGCGTCGCCGCCGCGCCCGAAATCCATTCCACTTTCGTCGAGAACGCCATCGCCAAGGCGCGGCACGCCAGCGTCGCCAGCGGCGGGGCGGCCCTCGCCGACGACTCGGGCATCTGCGTCGCGGCCCTCGGCGGCCGGCCGGGCGTGCGCTCGGCGCGCTACGCGCCCAGCGGCGCCGACGGCGACAACAACCAGCTGCTGCTCGAAGAGCTCGCGGACGCCGCCGACCGCGCGGCCTTCTACCACTGCTCCTTGGTGATGTTCCGCCACCCCGAGGACGCGGCCCCGCTGGTCGCCGAAGGCCAGTGGCATGGCGTCATTGGCGCAGAGCCGCGCGGCGAAGGCGGCTTCGGCTACGACCCGCTGTTCGTGCTGCCGGACGGCCGGACCGCCGCCGAGCTGGCGCCAGCAGACAAGAACGCGGCCAGCCACCGCGGCCTGGCGCTGGCGCGCCTGCTCGAGATGCTGGAGCGCAGCCAGGCATGACGCCGGCCGCCAAGCCGCTGGGGCTGTACCTGCACTATCCGTGGTGCGTGCGCCGCTGCGGCTACTGCGATTTCAACGCCCACGTCGCGGCCACGCCGCCGCAGGAGGAGTACTTCGCGGCGCTGCGCGCCGAGCTGCGGTCGTGGCGGCAGCGGCTGGGGCCGCGGCGGCTCGCGACGGTCTTCATCGGCGGCGGCACTCCTAGCCTCGCGCCGCCGCATCTGGTGGCCGAGCTGCTGGCCGAGGCGGCGGGGCTCTTCAGCCTGGCCGCCGACGCCGAGATCACGCTGGAAGCCAACCCCGATTCGTTCAGCGAATCCCAGGCGGCCGGCTTCGCGGCCGCCGGCGTCAACCGCGTCTCGGTCGGGGTCCAGAGCTTCGACGACGGCCTGCTGCAAACCCTGGGCCGCGCCCACGACGGCGCCACGGCGCGCGCCGCCCTCGAGCGGGCGCTGCGCCTGTTCGATCGCGCCAACGCCGATCTGATGTACGCGCTGCCGGGGCAGGACGCCGCGCTGGCGCTGACCGACGTCGCGCAGGCCGAGGCCTGCGGCCTGCGGCACCTGTCCTGCTACCACCTGATGCTCGAGCCCGGGACGCCGTTCGCCAAGGCGCCGCCGGCCAATCTGCCGGACCCGGACGCAGCGGCCGACGTCGAGGACGCGGTCCACGCGCAGCTGGCGGCGCGGGGCTGGGAACGCTACGAGGTCAGCGCCTGGGGCCGCGGCGGCGACCGCTGTCGCCACAACCTCGGCTACTGGGAGTTCGGCGACTACCTGGGCGTCGGCGCCGGCGCCCACGGCAAGATCACCGAGGCCGACGGGACGGCGTGGCGCTGGAGCAACCCGCGGACGCCGCGCGGCTACCTGGCCGCCTGCCGCCGCGGCGCGCCCGGCCGCGGCCGGCGGGTCCCGGCGGCGGACCTGGCCTTCGAGTTCATGCTCAACGCCCTGCGCCTGGCGCGGGGCTTCAGCGCCGCGCAGTTCGAGCAGGCGACCGGCCAGGGCATCGAAGCGGTGGCGCCGCAGCTGGCGGCCGCGGCGGCGCGCGGCTGGCTGCGGCCAGAAGCGGACGGCTGGCGGCCGACGCGGCGGGGCTTCGACCTGCTGCAGGACCTGTGCGCGCTGTTTGTCCCAGAGCCGCCGCGCCGGCGCATCGCCCTGCAAGCGGCATGAACTGGGAGCGTTTCCGCCGCGCCGAGACGGCGTACTGGGCCGCGGGCGTCTTCTTCCTGCTGCTGCTGGCGGCGAGCATCTACTCGGACATCCGCCTGCCGTCGGCGACGCCGCAGCCCGAAGAGATGCCCGAGGAGCTGACCGCGATCGAGGAGGGCTACCGCAGCAGCGGCGACCACGTCGAGGCGGGGCGGCTGGCGCGGGAATACATCGAGCGCGAGCCGAAGGTCGCCGCGGCCTACCGGCTGCTGGCGGAGATCAGCTACATCCAGGGCGACATCATCGTCGCCGCCGAGAACATGGAGATCGCCGCGGCCCTGGACCCGGAGAACGACGACTTCGCCTTCTTCAAGTCGGACATCTACCGGCAGATCGGCTGGTTCGACCAGGGCATTGACGTGATGACGGTCCTGCTGGACCGGGATCCGAACAACGTCGACGCGCTGCTGCAGCGCGCGGACATGTACCTGAGCAGCGGCCGGCCCCAGCAGGGCCTCAACGACCTGTCGTACGCCCTGGTGGTGTCCGAGGACAAAAAGGCCGAGATCCTGTTCCGCCGCGCCCACTTCTTCGCCTCGGTGGGCCAGTTCGAGGACGCGGCGGTCGACCTCGAGGAGATTCCGGCGACCGGCGACCAGCAGTGGATCGAGGCGGCGGAGAACCTCAAGGCGCAGATCGGCCTGTGATTTTGCTAGAATTCATTGGCCGATGCGGCCAGCATGCGCCCGTAGCTCAGTTGGATAGAGCACCAGGCTACGAACCTGGGGGTCGTGAGTTCAAATCTTGCCGGGCGCGCCTCATTTCCTAGGAAGCATGGATGCAAACGCCATAACCGCACGCATGGCCAAGTCGGTCGAGGCGCTGCGGGACAACCTGCTCAAGATCCGCACCGGCCGGGCGCACTCGGGGCTGCTGGACCAGGTCAAGGTCAGCTGCTACGGCCAGGAGATGCCGCTGCCGCAGGTCGCGACGGTCGCGGTCGGCGGCAACCGCCTGCTGACGGTGACGGTCTGGGACAAGGCCAACCTCGAGGCGGCCGAGAAGGCGATCCGCGAATCGGACCTCGGCCTCAACCCGAGCAGCGACGGCACCAAGCTGCTGGTGCCGCTGCCCGAGCTGAGCGAGGACCGCCGCACCGAGCTGGTCAAGCTGGTCAAGAAGGAGGCCGAGGAGGCGCGGGTGGCGGTGCGCAACATCCGCCGCGACGAGCTCGGCCAGTTCAAGGAGCAGTGCCGCGCCAAGGAGATCAGCGAGAACGACCTGCGCCGCTTCGAAAAGGAGCTGCAGAAGCTGACGGACGAGGCGGTCGGCAAGATCGACGCGCAGGCCCAGGGCAAGGCCGAAGAGCTGATGAAGGTGTGAGCGGGGACGGCGCGGCGCCGGCCGCGGTGCCGCGGCACGTCGCGATCATCATGGACGGCAACGGCCGCTGGGCGCAGTCCCGCGGCCTCGACCGCAGCGCCGGGCACCGCAAGGGCATGGACGCGGCCTACGACTGCGCGGTCGCCTGCCGGGCGGCGGGCGTCAGCCATCTGAGCCTGTTCGCGTTCTCGACCGACAACTGGCAGCGGCCGGCCGCCGAGGTCAAGGAGCTGATCGCGCTGTTCGACCGCGGCATGCGCGAGAACTTCAGCCGCATCGTCGCCGACGACCTGCGCATCCGCTTCATCGGCGACCTCAGCGGCTTCCCGCAGGCGGTGCGGCGGACCATCGGCAAAATCGAGGCCGAGACCGCGGATAACGGCGCGCTGCACCTGCAGATCGCGCTGAACTACTCGGGCAAGTGGGACGTCGCCGAGGCGGTGCGGCGGCTCGCGGACACCGGGCATGACCTGTCGGCGGCGACCGAGGAGCAGATCGCCTCGGAGCTCGCGACCGCCGGCTGCCCGGAGCTGGACCTTTTGATCCGGACCTCGGGCGAACTGCGGCTGTCGAACTTCATGCTGTGGCAGGCGGCCTACGCCGAGCTGTACTTCACCGAGGTGCTGTGGCCGGACTTCGGCGCCGCCGAGCTGCAGGCGGCGCTCGCCGACTACGCCCGCCGCGAGCGGCGCTACGGCCGGGTCGAGGCGCGATGAACGTCGCGGCGGCCATGCGCGGCCCCGGCAAGACGCCGATGGGCATCATCCTGGGCATCGCCTTCGGGCTGCTGCTGCTGCTGGGCAACAACGAGCTCATCACCTGGATCGGGCTCGCGGCGCTGGGCATGGCCGGCTGGGAGCTGGCGTCCCTGCAAAAGCGCCGCCGCCGCCAGCGCCTGGGCTACGTGGCGGCGCTGCTGGTCGCGGCGCTGCTGAGCCGCTGGATCCTGGCGGGCAACCGCGGCGCGGTGGACGAGTTCTTTTTCCTCGCGGCGCTGCTGTGGGCCTTCCTCGGGCCGCTGTTTTTGATCCAGGCGGGGCGGCCGCGGCCGGGGATGGTGGCCGCGCTGGGGGCGCTGGCGCTGGTGAGCGCCTGGCTGAGCCTGGCGGTGCTGGTCGAGTACGACCGCTGGCTGCTGATCGGCGGCGTCGCCGGCGTCTGCCTCGGCGACTGGGCCGCGAGCGCCGCCGGCCGCCGGCTGGGATCGCGGCCGCTGGCGCCGGCGATCTCGCCGAACAAGACCTGGGAGGGCGCGCTGGCGGCGCTGCTGGTCCTGTACCTGTACGCGACCGCGCTGTGGTGGCTGTTTCTGCGCGACGGCGGCCTGCAGCACTGGCTGTTCCTGCTGCTGGGCGCGGCGGTCGCGGCGCTGGGCGTGCTCGGCGACCTGGTGGTCTCGCGCCTCAAGCGCCTGGCCGGCGTCAAGGACAGCGGCGTGCTGCTGGGCAGCCACGGCGGGCTGCTTGACCGGGTCGATTCCTGGCTGCCGGTGCTGCCGTTTCTGGCGCTGGTCTCGACGCTGCTGGCCTCATGAGCGCGGCCGCGCCGCTGGCGGGGACCCGGGCCGTCGTCCTGGGCGCGACCGGGCATGTCGGCCGGCTGGCGCTGGAGGTGGCGGCGCGCGCCGGCTGCGAGGTGGTGGCGGTGGCGGCGGGCGGCGACGACGCGGGCCTTTTAGAGATCTGCCGGACGCACCGGCCGGCGGCGGCGGCGCTGGCGGATGCAAAGGCGGCCGGCCGGCTGCGGGACGCGGCGCAGGCTGCGGGAATCAAGCTCGAGGTCCTCGAGGGGGACGCGGGCGTGGCGGCGGCGGCGGCCTGGGAGGCGGACCTGGTGGTCGCGGCGATCGGCGGCGTCGCCGGCGCGCTGCCGACGATGCGGGCGGTGGAGCAGGGCCGGCGGGTGCTGCTGGCGAACAAAGAAGCGCTGGTGACCGGCGGCGAGCACATGCTGGCGGCGGCGCGCAAGGCCGGCGCCGAGCTGGTGCCGGTCGACTCTGAGCACGGCGCCCTGCTGGAGCTGCTGCACCTGGCGCGCGACCGCCGCGACCGGGTGGCGCGGCTGTGGCTGCCGGCGTCGGGCGGGCCCTTCCATGGCCGCGAGGTCGACCTGCGGGAAGTCTCGCCGGCCGAGGCGGGCGAGCATCCGGTGTGGCCGATGGGGCGCAAGATCACCATCGACTCGGCGACCCTGATGAACAAGGGCCTCGAGGTCATCGAGGCGGCGCTGCTGTTCGGCCTGCCGGCCGAGCGCATCGAGGTGGTCATCCATCCGCAGTGCGTGGTCCACGGCATGGTCGACCTCGAGGACGGCGGGACGATCGCGCACTGCGCGCAGCCGGACATGCGGCACGCGCTGGCGCGGGCCTTCTTCTGGCCGGAACCGCACGGCCTGCGGCACGAGCCGGTGGCCTGGGCCGGGCTGGGGCGGCTGGATTTTCTGCCGCCGGATTCCAAGCGCTTCCGCTGCCTGGCGCTGGCGCGCGACGCGCTGCGCGGCGGCGGCGTCGCGCCGGCGGTCCTGAACGCGGCCAACGAGGTCGCGGTGGCTTCGTTCTGCGCCAACGCCAAGGTGCGCTTCGCCGACATCCCGCCGATCATCGAGGACGCGCTCGCGGCGGTCGACGGGCCGGCGGACAGCTTCGAGGACATGGTCGAGGCGGACCGCCGGGCGCGCGCGCACGCTTTGTCCTTCGTCGCCCGCAATTACTGAAGCGATGATCGAGCTGCTGCTGTTCCTCGTCGTCGTCGTGATCGTCGTCAGCATCCACGAGATGGGCCATTACCTCGCGGCGCGCAGCTGCGGGGTGCGGGTGCTGCGCTTCGCGGTCGGCTTCGGCAAGCCGCTGCTGTCGCGCTTCGACCGCCGCGGCACCGAATGGTGCCTGTG
>MEIE01000004.1 GCA_001750625.1 Candidatus Amphirhobacter heronislandensis | reverse complement strand
GATGCTGCACAAGGTCAGCGACGGCATCCAGGAGCGCAGCTACGGCATCCACGTCGCCGGCATGGCCGGCGTCCCGCCCCATGTCCTGGACTGCGCCCGCGAGTTCGCCGCCAGGCTGCCGGCCGCGCCCGCCGAAGCCGCCGCCGCCGCGCCGCGCGCCGACCGCCTGCGCGACCGCCTGCGGGCGGCGGAGCTCGACGCCCTCAGCCCGCGGCAGGCGCTCGAGCTGCTGTACGAGCTGCGCGACCTCGACCGCGAGGGCTGAGGCGGCGCGGCGGCGCGATCGGCATGGAGCTCGTCGACGCCCGCGTCGCCCGCATGCGGCAGCAGCGGCTGCTGCGCCGCGGCGACCGCGGCCAGGACCCGCTGTCGGCGGCGGTCGCGCCGCGGCACTGGGAGAGCCTCGGGGGCCTGGCGCTGCCGCCGGGACCGGTGCTCGACGTCGGCTGCGGCGCCGGGCCGCCGCCGCCGCAGGCGCCCGGCCCGGTGCTGCGGCTGGACTGGCTGGCGGGCTTCGCGGCGCCGCCGGACGTCCTCGGCGACGCGGCGCGGCTGCCCTGCCGGGACGGGGCCTTCAGCCTGGTGCTGGCGACCAACGTCCTGCCCTGGCTCGGCGACCCGCGGCCTTTCTTCGGCGAGGCCCGCCGGGTGCTGCGGGACGGCGGCGCGCTCAGCTGCACCTCGCTGGGCCCCGACACGCTGGCCGAGCTCCGCGCCCTCGGGCCCTTCGCCGGCCCCAAGACCATGGGCTTTTTCGACATGCACGACCTGGCGGACATGGCCCAGGCCGCCGGCCTCGCCGAACCGGTCGCCAGCTGCGAGCGGCTGCGCTTCGCCTATTCGAGCCACGGCGCGATGCTGCGCGACCTCAGCGGCTTCGGCGTCCTCGCCGCCGCCGGCATGGACCGCAGCCTGGGGACGCCGCGGCGGCTCGCCGCCCTGCTGCGGCGCCCCGAGCCCGTAGAATTGACCTTCGAGGTCGTCTACCTGCACGCCTGGGCCATGCCGGCCCGCCCGGCGCGGGGGCCGGCCCACTGGCAGGAGATCACCTTGGACCGCGGACGGCCGCCAGCGCGATGAACAAAAGCAAGCAGCGCCAGCTCAACCTGCGCCACGTCGCGCAGCTGCTGACGGTCTGCGACTGCGGCCACTCGGTGTCGCGGGCGGCCGAGAAGCTCGGCATCGCGCAGTCGGTGCTCAGCCGCAACATCCAAAGCCTCGAGCGCCACCTCGGCCAGCGCCTGCTGGTCCGCAGCGGCCGGCGCCTGGTCGGCGCCACGCCGCTGTGCGACGAGCTGCTCCACGACTTCCGCGAGATCAGCGTCCGCATCGACAACATCAATTCGATCGCGACCGGCCGCCGCGGCCGCGTCGAGGGCGAGATCCGCGTCGCCTGCACCCATCTGCAGGCGCGCTACGTCCTGCCGGAGGTCTTCGCCGCGCTGCGCCAGGACCATCCGTCGCTGAGCTTCAGCATCCAGCAGGACTTCCCGGCCCGGATCAACGACCTGATCCTCGCCAACCACGCCGACCTGGGCATCTGCTCCGAAAAGCTGTGCGACGAGACCTCGCTGACCTCGCACCCCGCCTACCAGTGGGAGCGGGTCGTCGTCGCGCGGCCGGACCATCCCATCCTCAAACGGCCGCGCCTGAGCCTCGCGGCGCTGGCGCGCGAGCCCCTCGTGACCTACATCCCGGGGATCACCGGCCGCGGCGCGATGGACGAGGCCTTCCGCCGCGCCGGCTTCGAGCCGAACATAATCGTCGCGGCCGCCGACTCGGACGTGATCAAGGAATTCGCCCGCAACGGCCACGGCGTCGGCGTCATCGCCTCGATCGCCTACGAGGAGGCCGACCGCGGCCAGCTCGGCATGCGGCGGCTCGGCCGGCTGTTCCCGCCGATGGGCGCGCGGGTGGTCCATCGCCGCGACCGGCTGCTGACGCCGGCCCAGGAAGCCTTCGTCAAGGAGTTCTGCAAGGCTTCGGCCCGCCAGGCCAAAGAGGCGGCAAAACGGGCTTCCGGCGGCCGGCAGGCGTGATTTCGGCCGCCGGCGGGATAAAATAAGGGGCCATTGACCGCAAAAGGACTTGCGGCCGCGCGAATGTGGTGGAATAGGTAGACACGCCTGCTTTAGGAGCAGGTGCCCCCGGGCGTGTGGGTTCGAGTCCCTCCATTCGCACCGCGACCAGCAGGCCCCAGACCGCATGAACACGACGACCAGCGCCGCCGCCGCCCCGCCCGCCCGGGTGGTGTCGATGGCCGACGGCGAGCAGCCGCTCGAGCGGCGCGTCGTCGTCGAGGCCTCCGCCGCCCCGGCGAAGGCGGAGGCGGAGAAGGCCCTGCTGCGGCTCGCCCGCGAGCGCCGGACGCCGGGCTTCCGCAAGAATTCGCGGGTGGTGCCGCCGGTGGTCCGCCAGCGCTGGGGCTCCGACGAGATCAACAAGGCCCTGTACCGGCTGTGCTACCCGGCGGTGGTGACCAAGATCCAGGAGGAGGGCCTGCGCTGCTTCCCCACCGTGCGGATGATCGCGGTCAAGGACGACAAGCCGGAGGCCTACGAGGTGACCATGTCCTTCGACGTCCATCCCGACGTCCCCGAGCCCGACCTCGAGGGCGTGCGGCTGCGCAAGCCGGTGCCGGAGATCGACGACGCGACGGTGGCGATGGTCATCGACCGCATTCGCCGCCAGCGCGCCAAGTGGAATCCGGTCGAGCGGCCGGCGGCCGCCGGCGACCGGGTTGCCTACGCCCGGGCCGGGACCGAGGAGCGCCGCCAGCTCGTCATCGGCGACGCGCGCGTCCCGCCGCAGCTGAGCCAGGCCTTCACCGGCCGCCAGCCGCCCGAGGAGTGCGTCATCAAGGTCAAGAACGGCGCCGGGCCCGCCGAGGAGATGCGCTTCGTCCTGCACGGCGTCGAGGAGCCCGAGCTGCCGCCGCTGGATTTGGACTTCGCCCGCGGCGTCTTCGCCGAGATCGGCTCGGTCGACGCCTTCCGCGCCCAGATCAAAGAAGAGATCGAGCGCCAGGCGGCCGACATGGCGCGCGGCATCGCCGCCAGCCGCGCGGCCTTCGCCCTCGACCGGGCGACCGCCGAGTTCGAGCTGCCGGGCATGCTGCTCGAGCAGCACAGCCGCGAGCAGATCGCCGAGATCGACCGCGAAGCCTCGCAGGCCGGGACCTCGCGCGCCGCGCTCGGCATCAAGGACGAGGAGGTCCGCGCGCGGCTGCGCCAGCAGATGCGCGCCGGCATGCTGACCGGCGCCTACGCGATGCGCCACGAGATTCGGGCGACCGAGGACGAGATCGCGGCCCAGGCGCTGCGGCAGGCGCAGCAGAACTCCGACCCGGAGCGCTTCTTGGAGGAGTTCCGCGCGTCGGAGCGGCTGCAGGGCCAGGCGGCGGACGCCGTCGTCCGCGCCAAGGTCGCCGACCATCTGTGCGCGGCGGTCGACGCCGAGGAGGTGCGGATGCCGCTCGACGAGCTCGAGGCCATCATCCAGCAGGGCGATCCGGAGACCCGCGGCCTCGCGCAGCCGCCCGCCGAGCCGGACAAGCCGGACGAAGAAGGGAAGGCGGCGTGACCGAGACGACCCGGCCCGCCGGCCTGCACCATGTGCCGATGGTCATCGAGCAGACCGGCCGCGGCGAGCGCGGCTACGACATCTACTCGCGGCTGCTCAAGGCGCGCATCGTCTTCCTTGTAGGCGAGATCAACGAGTACGTCGCCAACTCGGTGATCGCGCAGATGCTGTTCCTCGAGGCCGAGGACCCGGCCAAGGACGTCTCGCTGTACATCAACTCGCCGGGCGGCTCGGTCGCCGACGGCCTGGCGGTCTTCGACACCATGCGCTTCATCAGCGCGCCGGTGTCCACCATCTGCATCGGCCAGGCCTGCAGCATGGCCGCGGTGCTGCTGGCCGCCGGCCGCAAGGGCAAGCGCTTCGCGCTGCCGAACGCCCGGGTGATGGTCCACCAGCCGATGGGCGGCATGCGCGGCCAGGCCTCCGACCTGCAGATCCACGCCAACGAGATCCTCGCGCTGCGCGAGCGCCTCAACGGCATCCTCGCCGAGCTCACCGGCAAGAGCGTCAAGCGCATCGCCGCCGACACCGAGCGCGACAACTTCATGGACGCGGCCACGGCCAAGTCCTACGGCATCATCGACGCGGTCAAGGAGCCGCGCCGCCGCAAGGGCAAAGGATGAAGCGCCCGCCGGTCAACTCGACGCGCTGCTCGTTCTGCGGCAAGTCGCGGACCATGGTCCTGGACATGGTCGGCGGCGACGGCGTCGGCATCTGCAGCGGCTGCGTGTCGATGTGCAACGACCTGCTGCGCGCCAAGGCCGCCAAGGACAAGGGCCGGCGCGAGGACCTGCCGCGGCCGGTCGATTTCAAGCGCGAGCTCGACGACTACGTCATCGGCCAGGAGCGGGCGAAGAAGCTGCTGGCGGTCGCGGTCTACGGCCACTACCGCCGCATCGCCAACCCGCGCGTCGGCGGCGTGACCCTGGGCAAGAGCAACATCCTGCTCGCCGGGCCCACCGGCTCGGGCAAGACGCTGCTCGCGCAGACCATGGCGCGCTTCCTCAAGGTTCCTTTCGTCATCGCCGACGCCACCAGCCTGACCGAGGCCGGCTACGTGGGCGAGGACGTCGAGAACATCATCCAAAAGCTGGTCCAGCGCGCCGACCAGCAGGTGGCCGAGGCCGAGTGCGGCATCGTCTACATCGACGAGATCGACAAGATCGCGCGCAAGTCCGAAAACCCCTCGATCACCCGCGACGTCTCGGGCGAGGGCGTCCAGCAGGCGCTGCTCAAGCTGATCGAGGGCACCGTCGCGAGCATCCATCCGCAGGGCGGCCGCAAGCATCCGGGGCACGAGACCGTCTCGGTGGACACCGCGAACATCCTGTTCATCTGCGGCGGCGCCTTCGACGGCCTCGCCGACATCGTCGCGAGCCGCCTGTCGAGCAGCGGCATCGGCTTCACCGCCGACGCGCCGGGCGCGGCTTCGCAGAACTTCGACGAGGACGAGCTGCTCGCCCTGGCCGAGCCGCAGGACCTGATCCGCTACGGCCTCATCCCCGAGCTGGTCGGCCGCCTGCCGGTGTTCGCGCATCTGAGCCCGCTGGACGCCGACGACCTTACGCGGGTCTTCGCCGAGCCCCGCGACGCGCTGCTCAAGCAGTACCGCGCGATGTTCGAGCTCGAGGGCGTCGACCTCGATTTTCGGCCCAGCGCCGTCCGCGCGGTCGCGAAGCTGGCGCACGAGCGCCGCACCGGCGCCCGCGGCCTGCGCTCGATCGCCGAGAGCTGCCTGCTGGATTCCTTCTACCACGCGCCGTCGCGGCTGCCCGAAGGCGGCCGGCTGACGATCGAGGACAAGCACGTCCTCGGCAAGGCCGCGCCGGTGCTGCGGCCCTATCCGCGGCGCGCGGCGGCGAAAAAGAGGGCCTAGGGCGGCGCGCGCTTGCAAAGCGGGCGTCCAGGGCTTATAATAGCCTCAGCGGCGGGAAACGGGTTTGACTGACAGAAAAAAAGGCAAGATGGCGCCCGAGGACCCGGCGGCCGCGGCGGACGGCCAGGCGCCGGCCCCGTACATTCCGCTGCGCGACGTCGTCATCATGCCGGGCGTCGAGACCAAGCTGGTCGTCGGCCGCCCGCACTCGGTGGCCGCGCTGGCCAAGGCGCAGGGCGACGGCGATGGCCTCGCGGTCTTCGTCACCCAGCGCCGCGGCGAAGTCGACCAGCCGCGGCTCAAGGACCTTTACAGCCATGGCTGCCTGGCGCGGATCGTCCGCGACGAGGAAGGGGACGGCGGCGTCCACGCGATCGTGGTCGAGGGCTTCGAGCGCGTCGAGATCCTCCGGCTGGCCGCCGGCGCCGAGCGCAGCCGCATCGAATGCGTTTACCGCGTCCGCCCGACCACCGGCGCGGACGGCGCCGAGGCCCGCGAGCTCGCCGACCGGCTGCGCGCGCTGCTGCCGCCGCAGGCGCGGCGCGTCAAGGCTTCCGACCTGGGCAGGTTCGCCGACCTGGTCGCGCTGGACATCGCCGGCACGCTGGGCGTGGCCGGCATGCAGGGGATCTTAGAGGCCAGCGAGGTGTCCGCCCGCCTGCGCCTTTTGCTCGCGCACTGCGACCAGGAGCGCGACATCGACCACATGGCCGAATCGCTGCTCAACCGCAGCGACTACGACGCCGAGGCCCACCGCCGCGAATACCTGCAGCGCAAGGCCGTCGACATCCAGCGCAGCATGGGCGAGGAGGCCGCCGCCGACCTCGAGGAGCTCACCCGCAAGGTGGAGGAGGCCGGCATGTCGGCCGAGGCGCGGGCCAAGTGCGGCGAGGAACTGGCCCGGCTCGGGACCATGCCGTCGATGAGCCCCGAAGGCTCGGCGATCCGCAGCTACCTGGACTTCATGCTCGAGCTGCCGTGGCGCGAGCGCAGCGCGGGCGAGATAAGCCTCAAGGAGGCGCGGCGCCTTTTGGACGAGCGCCACCACGGCCTCGGCAAGGTCAAGGCGCGCATCCTCGAGCACATCGCGGTCCAGCAGCAGGTCGGCGCCGGCCGCGGCTCGGTGCTGTGCTTCGTCGGCCCGCCGGGCGTGGGCAAGACCTCGCTGGGCGAGGTGATCGCGGCGGCGCTGGGCCGGCGCTTCGCGCGGGTCTCCCTCGGCGGCATCCACGACGAATCGACCCTGCGCGGCCACCGCCGGACCTACATCGGCTCGATGCCGGGGCGGATCCTCAAGGTGATGGCCGAGACCGGCGTCCGCAATCCGGTGATCATGCTCGACGAGATCGAGAAGCTCGGCCGCGGCCACAACGGCGACCCGATGGCGACGCTGCTCGAGATCATCGACCCCGAGCAGAACCGGCATTTCAGCGACCACTACATCGAGGTGGACTTCGACCTGTCCGAGGTGATGTTCATCGCGACCGCGAACTCGATGGAGCCGATGTACGACGCGCTCGAGGACCGGATGGAGTTCATCCACCTGCCGGGCTACGTCGACGGCGAGAAGATCGAGATCGCGCGGCGGCACCTGCTGCCGCGGCAGCAGGAGGCCGCCGGCCTCGGCGGCTGCGAGCTTGAGATCGGCGACGACACGCTGCGGGACCTCATCCACAGCTACACCTTCGAGGCCGGCGTCCGCGAGTTCGACCGCTGCCTGGGACGGCTGATGCGCCGCACGGTGCTCGAGCAGGAGCGCGCCGGCGAGCGCGAGGCGCCGCCGCAGCTGGCGATCGGCACGGCGAAGGCGCGGGAGATCCTCAAGGCGCCGTGGCTGCCGAACGACCTGCAGCGCGAGGACCGGCCAGGCGTCGTCAACAGCCTGGTGGTGATGAACGACATGTTCGGCGACGTCCATCAGATCGACGGCGTCGCGATCGCCGGCGACAAGGGCGTGCGGCAGACCGGCAACATGGAGCCGATGCTCGCGCAGTCGGCCGAGACCGCCGAGGCGGTGCTGCGCGCCAGCCACGCCCGCTACGGGCTGGCCGAAGACTATTTCGACAGGAACGGCATCCACGTCCACTGGCCGATCGTCGACGCGAGCGGCGACGGCAACTCCGCCGGCCTGGCGCTGTTCGTCCTGCTGGTGTCGGCCGCGAACGGCATACCGGTGCGCATGGACACGGCGATGACCGGCGCGATCAACCTGCGCGGCGAGGCCTGCATCGTCGGCGGCCTGCGCGAGAAGCTCATGGGCGCCTGCCGCCGCGGCGTCAAGCGGGTGCTGTTCCCGCAGATCCAGGAGCGGGAGCTGCAGGACGTCCCGCAGGAGATCAAGGAGCAGCTCGAGCTTGTGCCGGTCAAGACCGTCGCCGAGGTCCTCAAGCACGCGCTGACGCGGCTGCCGGCGCCGGCGAAGCCGCCCGCCCGCAAGGAGCGCCGGCCCGCGCCGCCGCCGGGGCAGCCGCCCGCCCGTCCGCCGCTCGGAGCCTAGGCGATGGCGGCCGCAGAAAAGGGCAAAGCGCCGCCGCCGGCGCCGCTGATCCGCGCGCGCGGCGCGCAGTTCTTCGTCCTGCCGGGCTTCAGCCGGCAGTTCACCGCGCGCCGCGAGGGCGACGTCAAGTCGCTGGTGCGGGCGTTCAGGGCCGACGGCCTGCTGCTGATGGGGACGGCGCGGCGCGACGGCCCGAAGGTCGAGTACCCGACGATCGGCTGCGTGGTGAAGGTCCAGCAGCTGTTCCGCCTCGACCGCCGCACCTGGAAGGTGATGCTCAAGGGGGTGGCGCGCTGCCGGATCGAGCGCTCGCTCGGCGACGGCACCGCGGCCTGGAGCGAGCTGCCGCCCGAGCGGGTCGAGCCGCGCCGGGCGCAGGCGATCATGCGCAGCATCATCCGGGCGGCCGGCGGCGGCCGCGACGACCGCAGCGCGGCGCTGGCTAGGCTGCCGAAGTCGGTCTACCGCGACATCTTCAGCGAGGACCGGCCCGAGGACTGCGTCGATTTCCTCGCGCTCGCCCTGTTGGAGAACGCCCGGCCGGGCTTTGGCCACGAGTTGCTCAACAGCGGCGGCCTCGAGGACCGCGCCGTGGTGCTGATCCAGCACCTGTCGCAGCACCGCGAGGAGATGCTGGTCGACCGCCGCATCCGCCGGCGGATGAAAAAGCAGATGGAGCGCAGCCACAAGGAATACCACATGGCCGAGGAGGCCAAGGCCATCCAGGAGGAGCTGCAGGGCACCGGCTCGTCGCATTTCGAGAAGCTGCGCCGCCAGGTCGAGGAGGCGGGCATGCCCGACGCGGCCCGCAGCAAGTGCGAGGACGAGCTGCGGCGGCTGCGCGCGGTCACGACCGCCTCGCCCGAGCACGCGGTGATCACCGAGTACCTCAAGCGCATGCTCGAGCTGCCCTGGGCGAAGCTCAGCAAGACCTCGACCGACCTGCGCAAGGCGCAGCGCGTCCTCAACGAGGACCATTACGGCCTCGAGGACGTCAAGGAGCGCATCCTCGAGCATCTCGCGGTCCAGCGCCGCCGCGGCGGCAAGGCCCGCGGCACCATCCTGTGCTTCGTCGGCCCGCCCGGCGTCGGCAAGACCTCGCTCGGCCGCAGCATCGCGCGGGCGACCAGGCGCGAGTTCGCGCGCATCTCCCTCGGCGGCATCCACGAGGAGGCGGCGATCCGCGGCCACCGCCGCACCTACGTCGCCTCGATGCCGGGCCGCATCGTCAACGCCCTGATCAAGGCCAAGGTCCGCAACCCGGTGCTGATGCTCGACGAGCTCGACAAGATGTCCGCCCACATCGGCCTGCACGGCAGCCCCTTCGCGGCGATGCTCGAGGTCCTCGACCCCGAGCAGAACCGCAGCTTCGTCGACCAGTACATCGACACCGAGTTCGACCTGTCCGACGTCCTGTTCATCGCCACCGCCAACCACATCGAGCTGCTGCCCGAGCCGTTGCAGGACCGGCTGGAGATGGTCCGGCTCGAGGGCTACACCGACAGCGAGAAGCTCGCGATCGCGCAGCGGCACATCGTCCCCAGGCAGCTGCAGCTGCACGGCCTGGCGGACGACGGCGTCAAGCTCGCCGCGCCGGTGCTCAAGGACATCATCAAGGACTATTCGTGGGAAAGCGGCGTCCGCGGCCTCGAGCGCAGCGTCGCGAAGATCTGCCGCAAGCTCACGGCCGAAAAGACCGAGGCCGGCGGCGAGCTGGCGGCGGCGAGCAAAGCGCCGGCCCGGCAGCGCCTGCCCGAGCTGCTGGACGCGCCCGAGCACTACGCGCACTTCAGCCTGCCGGCGCGCGGCCGGGTCGGCAGCGCCTGCGGCATCGCGCCCCACGAGGGCGTGGTGCCGATGGAGGCCCTGCACCACCCCCACGAGGAGGAGCGGATCGAGGTCATGGGCCTGACCCGGCACGGCGAGGACCAGGTCAAGGCGCTGGCGGCGGTCGCCCAGACCCTGCTGCGCGCCCACGCCGCCGAGCTGGGCCTGGCGGAGGACTTCCACCGCAAGAAGAAGCTGTGCGTCAACCTGCAGCACGGCGTCGAGGGGCCCTGCGGCCCCCTGGGCGGCGCGCTGTTCGCGCTGCTGTACTCGGCCTACGCCAAGGCGCCGCTGCGGCCGGCGGTCGCGGTCGCGGGCGAGATCAACCTGCGCGGCGACCTGATGGGCGTGGAGATGCGGCGCGGCTACAAGGGCATGGCGCTGGACGCGCGCCGCCACCGCATCAAGACGATCGTGATGCCGCGCTCCGACGAGCACCTGCTGCGGGACGTCCCCGCCGAGCTGCGGCGCCAGATCGACTTCGTGCTCGCGGCCGACGTCATCGAGATGCTGGGCCACGTCGCGGCCCGGCCGCCGGCGCCCGCGCTCCTGCGGCCGCCGCCGGCCCGCCCGTCGCCGCGGCCGGCGAACTGATGATTTCGCCGCATCTATGCTAGAATTGCGGCATCCTATCCTACTAAGGAGAACAGACATGACCAAAGGTGATCTCATCGACAAGGTTGCGAAAGACGCCGACATCAGCGGCGCCCAGGCCAAGAAAGTAGTGGACTCGGTTTTCGACTCCATCACCAAGGCGCTCAAGAAGAAGGAGACTGTCACCCTGGTGGGTTTCGGAGCCTTCAGCGTCTCGCGCCGCAGCGCGCGCACCGGCCGCAACCCCAAGACGGGCGAGGAAATCAAGATCAAGGCGCAGAACTCGCCGAAGTTCAAGGCCGGCAAGGCGCTGAAAGACGCCGTCAGGTAACTCCTCCAGCCGTGAGCTGCCGCGGGTGCTTAGCTCAGCGGTAGAGCGTCGCTTTTACACAGCGAGGGTCGGGAGTTCGAATCTCTCAGCACCCACCCTGTGCGCGGGCCTGCTGGCCGCGGACGGGGGGCGGTTTCTCATTGCCAGTCGATTCCAGCGCTGGAGCTGTAGCTCAGTCGGTTAGAGTGTCGGCCTGTCACGCCGAAGGTCGCGGGTTCGAGTCCCGTCAGCTCCGCCAGCCGCGGCGCCGCGCCGCGGCCCGCTAGCAGGGGATCGCACTTGTTCAAAAGCAGGACCAGCCGCCTCATCGGCGTCATCGCGGTGTCGTTGCCGATGGTGCTCGTCGGCGCCTTTTCCAATTTCGGCGACGAGACCGGCATCGCCGTCCGGGTCGAGAACCGCACGCTGACCAACGGCCAGCTGCTGGGCCTGGTCGAGAGCCAGATCGAGGAGCTGGTAGGCGTCTATCCGCGCTCGACCCTCGAATCGCCCGAATTCATCGAAAGCCTGGTCGCCCAGGTGCGCAACGAGTTCGCCCAGCGCCTGCTGCTGGTGACCAAGGCCGACGACTACGGCCTGCGGATCAACGACGAGGAGCTGGCCGAGGCGATCGCCAGCAACGAGCTGTTCCGCATCGACGGCCGCTTTTCGATGGACCGCTACCAGGCCATCATCACCAACAGCTTCTCGTACGAGAGCACGACCCGCGACGACCTGCTGCTGGCGAGGATGCGCGACATGTTCGAGGCCGCGACGGTCGTCGACGGCGCCCTGGACCTTTTGGAGTCCTTCGACGCCGAGGTCCGCAAGGTGCGGCACATCGCGCTGCCGATCGAGGTGGACGACTCCATTGAGATCACCGACGCCCAGGTCGCGGGCTACTACAACGAGAACCTCGAGACCTACGTCGAGCGGGCGGCGACGCGCTTTGCGCACCTGACGCTGGTCCCCGAGGACTTCACCGTCGAGGACGGCCTCATCGACGAGGAGGAGCTGCGGCAGGACTACGAGGCGCGGCAGGACCGGCTGCAGGGGGCCGCCGAGCGGCAGCTGGGGATGATCATGTTCGAGGCCGAGGACGAGGCCGCGGCGGCCTACGAGGAGCTGCAGGCGGGCGCCGACTTCGCGGAAATGGCGCGGGAACGCTCGATCGACACCGGCTCGAGCGCGGCCGGCGGCGACATCGGGCTGCTGTCGCGGGAGGACCTGCCGGCGGCGGTCGCCGAGGTGGTGTTCAGCACGCCGGTCGGCGAGCTGGTGCCGCCGCAGGACCTCGAAGGCAGCTGGGCGGTGTTCGAGGTCAAGGGCGCGGTCGGCGGCTCGTCGCGGCCCTTCGAGGAGGTCCGGGACGAGCTGGTCGCGCAGCGGCGCGCCGACGAGCTCGCGCAGCAGCTCGAGGAGATGGTCATCGCGCTCGAAGAGAAGCAGGCCGAGGACGAGGACGTCGCGCTGGCCGACCTGGCGGCGAATTTCGGCTTCGAGGCCGGCACCAGCGACTGGCTGCCGCAGACGCCGCGGCCGGGCGACGAGGCCGAGGCGCCCTTCGACGACCCCGAGGTCCTGGCGGCGGCGCGGGACGAGGAATTCGCCGCGGGCGGCCAGGTGTCGCCGGCGATCAGCCTCGCCGAGGGCGGCTACGCCTTCTTGCAGCCGCTCGAGGTCCGGCCCGAGCGGGTCATCCCGCTAAGCGAGGTGGAGGACAAGATCCGGCTGATCGTGCGGCGCCGGCAGGTGATCGCCGGCATGCTGGAGGAAATCCAGGAAAACCTCAACGCCGCGGCGGCCGAAGACGGCCCGGCGCTGCCCTACGACTTCGACGCCCAGCCGGTGCTCGAGGTCAGCCGGACCGGCAAGCTGCCCGAGCCGCTGCAGGAGTACAACCGCCTGCGGCTGTTCGACTACCGGTACTACAGCAACCGCGACAGCCTGCCGATGTACGTGTTCACGGTCAACCCGGCCGAGGACACCATCGACATGCTGCGGGTGGACGCGATCGAGGCCGGCGAGCTCGACGAGGAGAGCTTCGAGGAGATGCGGGTCGGCTACCGCCGGACGATGCAGTCCCTGCTCGAGCAGGGCATGACCCAGGACCTGCAGGAAGAATACGATGTGAACACCTTCGCGCCCGAGCAGGCGCAGGCGCCGTCGAGCTAGGCGTCCGCGTCCGCCGCTTCGTCCTCGACGCGGCCGAGCATGAAGTTGTGGCCGGCGTCGACATGGAGGATTTCGCCGGTCACGCCGGAGGCGAGCGAACTGAGCAGGAACAGCGCGGCGCTCGCGACCTCTTCCTGGCTGACGTTGCGGCGCAGGGCGGATTCGGCGGCGACGACCTCGAGGATCTTGTTGAAGCCGCCGATGCCGGAGGCGGCGAGGGTCTTGATCGGCCCGGCGCTGATGGCGTTGACGCGCACCTTCTGCGGCCCGAAGCTCGCGGCGAGGTAGCGCACCGAGGATTCGAGGGCGGCCTTCGCGACGCCCATGACGTTGTAGTTGGTCACCGCGCGCTGCGAGCCGAGGTAGGTCAGCGTCAGCAGGCAGGCGTCGGGCTTGAGCAGGGGCGCGGCGGCGGCGGCGAGGGCGGTGAAGGAGTAGGCGCTGATGTCCAGGGCGATCTGGAAGTCGCGGCGGCTGGTCCCGCGATGGTAGGGGCCCTGCAGGGCGCGGCGGTTGACGAAGGCCATCGAGTGGACGAGGCCGTCGAGCTCGACGCCTTCTTCTTTGAGCTGCGCGAACAGCTTCTCGATGTTTTCGTCGGAGCCGGCGTCGAGGGCGTGGAGCGGGGCGCCGGGGAAGTCCTCCTCGGCGAGCCCGCGGGCCTTGGCGGCGACGCGCTCGTGGTCCTGGTAGGTGATGATCAGCTTGGCGCCGTTGTCCTGGCAGGCCTTGGCGATCGCGTAGGCGATGGAGTGGCGGCTGAGGATGCCGGTCACGAGGACCGTCTTGTCTTGCAGAAGGTTCATGCCGGGAATTCTAACTGGTGAGCGCCGCGCCGACCAAGCCGCTGCTGCTGCGGACGCTGGCCTGCGAGGACACCGCGGGCGCGACGCCGATCTGGGTGATGCGGCAGGCCGGGCGCTACCTGCCGGAGTACCGCGAGCTGCGCCAAAAAGCCGGCTCCTTCCTGGCGCTGTGCCGCGATCCGGCGCTGGCGAGCGAGGTCACGCTGCAGCCGATCCGGCGCTTCGGCTTCGACGCGGCGATCATCTTTTCGGACATCCTGCTGGTGCCGGACGCCCTGGGCCTGGAGCTGGGCTTCGTCGACGGCGAGGGCCCGGTGCTCGGCCGGCCGCTGCGGACGGCCGCTGCGGTGGCCGCGCTGCCGTCCTTCGACCCGGCGCGGCTGGCGCACCTGGACGAGGCGATCGCGCGGACGCGCGCCGAGCTGCCGGCTGCGACCGCGCTGATCGGCTTCACCGGCGGCGCCTTCACCCTGGCCTGCTACATGGTCGACGGCCGCGGCGGCGATTTTTGGCAGGCGCGGCGGATGCTGCACGCCGAGCCCGATTTGTTTCAGCGCATCATCGACGCGAACGCCACCGCGATCGCCTCCTCCCTCGCGGCGCAGGCGGCGGCGGGCTGCGACGTCCTGATGGTCTTCGATTCGTGGGCGGGGCTCGCGCCGCGCGGCCGGGAGGAGGAGCTGCTGCTGAATCCGCTGCGCGCGGTGATGGCGCAGCTGCGGGCGGCGGGCGTGGCGCAGCCGGTGATCGCCTTTTTGCGCAACGCCTCCCATCTCGCTGCCGCCGCGGCCGCGACCGGCGTCGCCTGCCTCGGCGTCGACTGGCAGAGCGACCTCGGCGCGCTCAGCCGCGAGCTGGGCGGCCGGGTGGCGCTGCAGGGCAACCTCGATCCGGCGGTGCTGCTCACCGACCCGGCGACGGTGGCGCGGGAGGCGCAGCGGGTGCTGGCCGCGTACGCCGCGCCGGCGGGCCACGTCTTCAACCTGGGCCACGGGGTCGACAAGGAGACGCCGGTGGCGAACATGGAGGCGCTGGTGGCGGCGGTGCGCGAAGGAAGCGGCGCGGCGCGTGGCTAAAATGGCCGAGGACATGGCCGAACTAGCGCCAGCGAAGGTAGCGGCGGTTTTCGCCAGCGACGGCCCCCTGGCGGCGATGCGGGGCTACGCCAGCCGGCAGGGGCAGGTGGCGATGGCCGAAGAGGTCGCGGCGACGCTGTTCGCGGCGCCGGGCAAGCGGCGCCATCTGCTCGTCGAGGCCGGCACCGGCATCGGCAAGACCTTCGCCTACCTGGTCCCCGCGATCCTCAGCGGCGCGCGGGTCATCGTCGCGACCAGCACCAAGGCGCTGCAGGACCAGATCGCCAAGCGCGACGTGCCCCAGCTCGCCGAGTTGCTGGGCCGCGACGCCAAGGCCTGCACGCTCAAGGGCATTGGCAACTACGTCTGCCTCAAGCGTTTCGAGGAGACCGCGGTCGCCGCGCGCGAGGGCGAGTCCGACCTGCTCGACGATGGCCGTGCGATGGATGATTTCACCAAGGTCTCCAAGAGGGTCGCCGGCGCCGATTTCGACGGCGACATCAGCGACGTCCCCGGCGTGAGGAAACTCGCCAAGGTCTGGCCGCTGGTCACCGCGACCTCGCGGCAGTGCGATCGCCGCGACTGCGATTATTACCAGCACAACTGCTATTACTTCCGCAAGGTGCGGGAGGCGCGGCAGGCCCAGCTGCTGGTGCTCAGCCACGCCATGTACTTCGCGGCTAGCGACATCCCTAAGGGCGATTACGACGCCTGCATCTTCGACGAGGGCCACGGCATCGCCGAGAAGATCCACCATCTGGTCGGCGTCTCCCTCAGCCTTGCCGGCCTGGAGAGCTTTTTCGAGGACCTGAGCAAGCACGACCGCTTGAAAGGCCTCGGCGGCAGCCCGGAACAGGCGGAGGCCTGGAACGGGCGGCTGAAGGATCTGCTGGCCGGGCTGCTGGAGCGGACGGCCGCGGCGCAGGAGGCCCTGCTGGACACGTCGGACAAGATCGCCGCGGCCGCCGAGCTGCTGGCGAAGGAGAAGGGCCTGGCGGCCGCGCTGGGAGACCTGGCGGCGGCCGCCGCCGCGCTGCGGGAGCATCTGGGCGCGGCCGCGGAGCGGCATGTGGCCGCCAAGAAAGCCGAGGGGGTGTGCCAGGAAGCCGAGGACATGCTGGAAGCCTGGCTGGGCAGGAAAGCCGACGCGCAGCTGTTTGGCTGGCTCGAGCGCACTGAGAAGAACGCCACCCTGTACTGCGCGCCGCACAATCCGGCCCAGGCCTTCCACGACCAGGTCCTGCAGAAGCACGCGGTGGCGCTGTGCTCGGCGACCATGGCCTGGGAAGGCGACTTCGACCCGGTCCAGCGGCTGCTGGGCATGGAGGACGCGGCGGCCCTGACCGCCGACAGTCCCTTCGACTTCGACCGCAACGGCCGGCTGCACGTCCCCCGGCTCAAGGCGGTGCCGCAGCGCGGCGAGACGGCCGCCTTCGTCGAGGAGGTCGCCGAGCTCGGCGCCGAGCTGGTCGAGGCCAGCGGCGGCGGCGCCTTCATGCTGTTCGCGGCCAAGCGCGACCTCGACGCCGCCACCCGGCTGCTGCGCCCGCGGCTCGAAGGCAGCGGCATCACCGTCGTCAACCAGTACGACGGGCCGCCCCAGCAGCTGATCGACAAGCACTTCCGCGCCGGCGGCGGCAGGGGCAAGCTGCTGCTCGGCATCCGGACCTTCTGGCAGGGCGTCGACGTCCCCGGCCAGGCGCTGCGGCTGGTGATCATCGACCGCATCCCCTTCATCCCGCCGTCGGACCCCGTCCTGCAGGCGCGGGAGCAGGTGCTCGAGCGCGAGCACCCGGACGCGCGGGCCTTCGACCACCTGCAGCTGTATCCGGCCGCGATGCTGCTCAAGCAGGCGGTCGGCCGCCTGCTGCGCGGCGAGAACGACCGCGGCGTCGCGGTGCTGTGCGACCCGCGGCTGCGGACCAAGGGCTACGGCAGGCGCATCCTCGCGTCGCTGCAGCCGCTGCGGCGCGAAGACGACCGGGGCAAGACGATTGAATTCCTCAAGGAGGTGTCATGAACGAACAAAGCAACCGCCTGCTGATCGCGGGCAACTGGAAAGCCAACGGCTCGCTGGCGATGATCGAGGACTGGGGCGCCGGCTTCAAGGCGCCCGAAGGCCTCGACGCGCTGGTGTTCGCGCCGGCGCCCTACCTGCGGCACGCCGCCGACCGCATCGCCGGCGCCGCCGTCGGCGCCCAGGACCTCGACGACGTTGACGACGGCGCCCACACCGGCTGCGTGACCGCGCGCATGCTCGCCGACATCGGCTGCCGCTGGACCCTGGCCGGGCACTCGGAGCGGCGCCAGGCCGGCGAGAGCGGCGTCCTGGTCGGCGCCAAGCTCGCGCGGGCGGCGGCGGCCGGCATCAGCGTGGTGCTGTGCGTCGGCGAGAGCCAGGCCGAGCGCGAGGCGGGCCGGCTCGAGGAGGTCCTGCGCAGCCAGCTGGACGAGGGCCTGCCGGCGGCATGGCCGGCCGGCGTCGAGATCGCCATCGCCTACGAGCCGGTCTGGGCGATCGGCACCGGGCTGGCCGCCAGCGCCGCCGACGCGCAGCAGGCGGGCGCCTGGATCCGCTCCTGCCTGGCAGGACGCGGCGCGGATGGTAAAATACGCATCCTCTATGGCGGCAGCGTCAAGGCCGGCAACGCGGCCGGCTTCGTCGGCCAGCCGGACATCGACGGCCTGCTGATCGGCGGCGCCAGCCTCGAGGCTGGCTCGTTCAGCGCGATCTGCGCCGAGGTCCTGGCCTAGCCTCCATAGGGCCTGCAAGATTCCATGTACACGCTGCTGCTCGTCGTCAACATCGCCGTCGCCCTGGTGATGGTGGTCGTCATCCTGCTGCAGCAGGGGCGCGGCGCCGAGATGGGCTCGTCCTTCGGCGGCGGCGCCCGCGGCTCGCTGGTGGGCATCTCGGGCTCGACCAACCTTTTGAGCCGGACGACCTCGGTGCTGGCCGTGGTCTTCTTCGCCACCGCCCTGGCGCTGGGCGTGGTCTCGCCGACGCCCGAGGGCGGCGGCACCCTCGACGAGCTGCTCGCCGAAGAGGAGCTGCGGCCGCCGACCGAGGAGCCGGCCGCCGCCGAAGAAACCGAGGAGACGCCGGCGGCGCCGGCCGAATCCGAAGTCCCCGCGCCGCCGGACGCGGCCGGGGAGCAGTAGCGAGCCGATGTGGTGGAACTGGTAGACACGCTGTCTTGAGGGGGCAGTGAGGGATGACCTCGTGCCAGTTCGAGTCTGGCCATCGGCACCCCGCCCGCGCGGCATTTCGACCGCAAAGGCTTATAATTTGAACGCGCGATCATGCTAGCTGAGTATTTCCCCGTCCTGGTTTTCGGCGGCGTGGCCTTCGCTTTGGGCTCGGCGCTGATCGTCCTGGGCTCCTTGCTGGCGCCGCGGCGGCCCGATCCGGCGAAAGACGCGCCGTACGAGTGCGGCTTCGAGGCCTTCGAGGACGCCCGGATGAAATTCGACGTCCGCTACTACCTGGTGGCGATCCTGTTCATCCTCTTCGACCTGGAGATCGTCTTCCTGTTTCCCTGGGCGGTGTCGCTGGACGCCGTCGGGGCGCTCGGCTTCTGGTCGATGATGTTCTTCTTGTTCGTGCTGGTCGTGGGCTTCGCCTACGAATGGCGCAAGGGGGCCCTGCAGTGGGAGTGATCCGCCATCCCGACCACCCGCCGGCGCCGGTCAGCCTGCCGGAGCTGCGGGAGAGCGGCTTCGTCACGACCAGCGTCGACAAGCTGGTCAACTGGGCGCGGACCGGCTCGATGTGGCCGATGACCTTCGGCCTGGCCTGCTGTGCGGTCGAGATGATGCATGCGGGCGCGTCGCGCTACGACCTGGACCGCTTCGGCGTGATCTTCCGGCCCTCGCCGCGGCAGTCGGACGTGATGATCGTCGCCGGCACCCTGTGCAACAAGATGGCGCCGGCGCTGCGCAAGGTCTACGACCAGATGAGCGAGCCGCGCTGGGTGATCTCGATGGGCTCGTGCGCGAACGGCGGCGGCTACTACCACTATTCGTATTCGGTGGTGCGCGGCTGCGACCGCATCGTGCCGGTCGACGTCTACGTGCCCGGCTGCCCGCCGACGGCCGAGGCCCTGCTGTACGGCATCCTGCAGCTGCAGCGCAAGATCCGCCGCACCAACACCATCGCGCGGCGCTAGCCCCCTCCCGCGGCTTTCCTGCGCCCCGACATGGCCCGCAGCCAGAACAAGAACAGGCGGCAGCGCCGCGGCCCCCGCGCCGCCGCGCCCGAGCCCGCGGCGCCGGCCGCGGCCCCGGCGCCGGTCCAGATAGAGCCGGAGCAGGGCGACGCCTTCATGCTGTGCCTGCGGACCGAGCGGCCCGGCCCCAAGGCGCTGATGCGGCAGCTGGCCGAGCCGGTCCTGACGCGGCGGCTGCGGCTGCGCGAGGAGCTGGCGCCGGTGTTCGCGGTCTTCTGCTTCGCGCTGACGCTGTTCGGCATCACGGCGCCGCGCGAGGTCGCGCTCGAGGACGACGGCCTGTTCTTGATGCTGCTCGAGCACTTCGGCGTCGGCCACCCGCCGGGCTACCCGCTGTACAGCCTGCTGGGCTCGCCGTTCTTCCACGCGCTGCCCGACTTCCTGTCGCCGGCCTACCGCGGCCACATGTTCTCGGGCTTCGCCGGCGCGGTGTCCTGCGTGGCGCTGTACCTGATCATCGCGATGCTGGTCAACAGCCGGCTGTGCGCGGTGGTCGCGAGCATGGCCTACGCCGCCTCCGAGTGCTTCTGGTCGCAGGCGATCATCGCCGAGGTCTACACCCTGAACACCGCGATGTACTTCATCGTCATGGCGCTGTGCCTGCGCTACGCCAGCAATCCGGACCTCAAGGGCAACATGCAGCGCGGCCTGTACATGTGGATCGCCTTCACCTACGCCCTGAGCCTCACCAACCACTGGCCGCTGGTCGGGCTGGGCTCGGCGACGCTGCTGTTGATGGTGCTGTCGCAGTGGCGCGGCCTGCTGCGCTGCATCCCGCTGGGCGCGGTGGTGTTCGCGCTGGGGCTGCTGCCCTACGGCTGGTTCGTCTGGCGCTCGTACTCGGACACGGCGCTGAACTTCTACGGCTCGATCGCCGACGCCGAGCAGATGTGGTTCTACGTCACGCGCAGCGGCTACTCGGGCGTGGACAAGCAGGCCGGCGTCGGCCTCGACGAGAAGATCGCCTTCACCAGCTTTTTCATCGAGCGCATGCTCGTGCAGATCACGCCGCTGGGCTTCGCGGTGGCGGCGGCCGGCATGGGGGCGATGCTGGCGAGCGCGCGGCACATGTGGCTGGCGGCCGCGCTGCTGGTGGGCATGGTCACCTCGGGGCCGCTGCTGATCTTCATGCTGGACTTCAAGGCCGAGTTCATCTGGTTCTCGGCGTTCCGCGTCTACTTCCTGCCGTTCTACGGCATGATGGTGATCTTCTTCGGCTACGGCCTCGCGTGGATCGGCAGCATGCTGGCGCGGCGGCTGCGCGGCGGCGAAAAGCACGCCCGGCTGGCGGTGGTGGCGCCGCTGGCCTGCGGGGTGCTGGCGCTGACGCTGGCGCTGCACTGGCGGCAGAACGACCGCAGCGACTACACCTGGGCGCGGGACCTGGCGATGTACAAGCTGCACAACGTCGACCAGAACGCGCACCTGTTCACCTTCGACGACCTCGACCTGCCGGTGGGGCACATGGCGCTGGTCGAGAAGGTCCGGCCGGACCTGAAGATCTACAACGACCAGGGCCTGGTCTTCGGCCTGCGGCTGTATTCGCCGTTCACGCAGGACCAGGACAAGACCCGCATCCTGACCAAGTTCATGCTCGAGCAGCAGGACCCGGTCTTCTACCACCCGTACCGCGAGAACCTGTTCAACGGCCCGCGGCTGGGCTCGGACTTCCTCGGCTTCTGGCGGCGCCACAACACCGACAACGACCAGCAGCGGGTGATCCTGTCGGACAACCTGCTGAACTGGATGCAGGCGAGCATCGCGAAGGCGGACGGCATCACCGACCGCTGGACCCGGCAGCAGGCGAGCAGCGTGATCTCGACCCTGGTCTCGGCGATCTCCCAGGCGGCGGCCAACGGCTTCGAGCTGGACGAGCGCTGGGTGGCGACGATCGACAGCGCCTACGAGAAGAACGAGCTGGTCCGCCTGTTCGTGCTGTGGAACGACGTCAACGCGGGGATGGAGAAGGAGCGGGCGGCCGAGGAGATCGCGTGGATCGACCAGGTCGTCGCCAACAAGGACGACTACCTGTTCGACAACGGCAACCTCGCGGACCTGCTGATGCTCAAGGTGGTCATCTACCAAAACCATGCGGACCTGCTGCCGGAGGGGGTCGAGATGGAGCAGCTCGCCGAAGACGAGCTGCTGCGGGCCCTGGACATCACCTTCAAGCTCGAGGCCTTCGCCAACCTGGTGAACCTCTACCGGTCCCAGAACCGCCACGCCGACGCGCTGGCGGTCCTGGCCGAGGAGCACCCGCAGATCTCGCAGGCGCCGCTCGAGTTTCGGGAGTACCACAACTTCCTGACCCGCGAGATGCAGAGCGGCGGCGTCCCGCAGCTGGCGGAGCCGCAGTAGGGGGGCGGGGCGTGCAGCGGTATCCGGCCTTCGACCCCGCCGCGCTCGCGGCGCGGCTCGAGGAGCGCTTCGCCAAGGCGGGCGGCCGCGTCGTCCAGCGCCTCGGCGAGGTGACGCTCAAGCTGCCGCGGGACGAGCTGCTGGCGGGCCTGCGCGAGCTGCGCGACGGCGAGGGCCTCGCCTTCGACCAGCTCATCGACCTGTGCGGCATGGACTACTCGGCCTACGGCGCCGGCCACGCGGGGCTGTTCACGCGCGACGCGATGCGGCAGACGGAGACGGCGGCGGCCGAGGAGACCGAGGAGCGCTTCGCGGTGGTCTACCACCTGCTGTCGACGCGCCACAACCAAAGGCTGCGGGTCCGCAGCTTCCTGCCGGCCGGCGAGGTGGTGGCCTGCCCGTCGGCGACCGAGGTGTGGCCGGTGGCGAACTGGTTCGAGCGCGAGGCCTTCGACCTGTTCGGCATCGTCTTCGAGGGCCACCCGGACCTGCGGCGCCTGCTGACCGACTACGGCTTCATCGGCCACCCGTTCCGCAAGGACTTCCCCGTCTACGGCGAGGTGGAGATGCGCTACGACCCCGACAGCGCCCGGGTGGTGTACCAGCCGGTGTCGATCGAGCCGCGGGAGGTGGTGCCGCGGGTGGTGCGCAAGGGCGGCCGGAGCGAGGGCTGAGCATGGCCGAGATCCGCAACTACACGATCAACTTCGGGCCGCAGCACCCGGCGGCGCACGGCGTGCTGCGCCTGGTGCTGGAGCTGGACGGCGAGGTGGTGGCGCGGGCGGACCCGCACATCGGCCTGCTGCACCGGGCGACCGAGAAGCTGGCCGAGCAGCGGATGTACCTGCAGTCGGTGCCGTACATGGACCGGCTGGACTACGTCTCGATGATGTGCAACGAGCACGCCTACGTGCTGGCGATCGAGAAGCTGCTGGGCATCGAGCCGCCGGAGCGCGCCCGCTACATCCGGGTGCTGTTCGACGAGATCACCCGCATCCTCAACCACCTGCTGTGGCTGGGCGCGCACGCCCTGGACATCGGGGCGATGTCGATGTTCCTGTACGCCTTCCGCGAGCGCGAGGACCTGATGGACTGCTACGAGGCGGTGTCGGGCGCGCGCATGCACGCCGCCTACTACCGGCCGGGCGGGGTCTACCGCGACCTGCCGGGCAGCATGCCGCGCTACGAGCCCTCGGCGGTGCGCAGCGCCAAGGACTGCGAGCGGCTCAACGCCGCCCGCGGCGGCTCGCTGCTGGACTTCATCGCCGACTTCGCCGCGCGCTTCCCGGCCCGCGTCGACGAGTACGAGACCCTGCTCACCGACAACCGCATCTGGAAGCAGCGCACCGTCGGCATCGGGGTGGTCGAGCCCGAGCGCGCGCTGGCGCTGGGCTTCACCGGGCCGATGCTGCGCGGCTCGGGCGTGCCCTGGGACCTGCGGCGGACCCAGCCCTACGAGGTCTACGACCGGCTGGAGTTCGACGTCCCGGTGGGCCGCGCCGGCGATTCCTACGACCGCTACCTGGTGCGGATGGCGGAGATGCGGGAGTCGAACCGCATCATTTCCCAGTGCGTCGACTGGCTGCGGGCCAACGAGGGGCCGGTGATCTCCGAAGACCACAAGGTGGCGCCGCCGCCGCGGGTGGACATGAAAAGCGGCATGGAGGAGCTGATCCACCACTTCAAGTTCTTCACCGAGGGCTTTTCGGTGCCGGCGGGCGAGGCCTACGCCGCGATCGAGCATCCCAAGGGCGAGTTCGGCATCTACCTGGTCGCGGACGGCTCGAACAAGCCCTACCGGCTGAAGATCCGGGCGCCGGGCTTCCCGCACATGGCGGCGATGGACGAGCTGGCGCGCGGCCACATGCTGTCGGACGTGGTGGCGCTCATCGGGACCATGGACGTGGTCTTCGGGGAGATCGACCGGTGAGCGAGGCCAAGCGGCCGCTGCCGCCCGAGGTTTACGAGCAGATCGAGCGCGAGTGCGCCAAGTATCCGCCCAAGCAGCGCCAGGCCGGCATCATGGCGGCGCTGCGGCTGGCGCAGCTGCACGACGGCGGCTGGCTGCGCAAGGAGATGATCGAGCACGTCGCCGAGGTGGTGGGCGTGCCGGCGATCCGCGCCTACGAGGTCGCGAGCTTCTACAACATGTACGACCTCAAGGAGGTCGGGGCGCGCAAGCTGTGCCTGTGCACGAACCTGCCCTGCGCGCTGATGGGGGCGATGAAGACCGCCGAGCAGCTGCAGAAGGAGCTGGGGATAGGCTTCGGCGAGACGACGCCGGACGGCAGGTTCACGCTGGTCGAGGGCGAATGCTTCGGCGCCTGCGGCGCGGCGCCGGTGGTGATCGAGAACAACGTCCGGATGCACGAGAAGGTCACGCCGGACAAGGTCGCCGAGCTGCTCGACGGCGGCGGGGACTGAGCGCCGCGGTGCCCGGGCTGACGATCGCCCTGGCGAAGGGCCGGCTCTTGGAGGAGGCGCGGCCGCTGCTGGCGGCGGCGGGGATGGCGCTGGAGGACGGCGACGGCGACGGCCGCCGCCTGACCGTCCCGAGCGCGGACGCCGGCATCGAGTTCTTGATCGTGCGCGCGGCCGACGTGCTGGCCTACGTGGGCTACGGCGCCGCGCAGCTGGGCGTGGTCGGGCGCGACCTGCTGCTGGAGCATCCCAGCCCGGCGGTGCTGCAGGAGCTGGACCTGGGGATCGGGCGCTGCCGGCTGGCGGTCGCGGCCCCGCGGGGCTTCGACTACGGCGCGGCCAAGCGCGGCGGCGGCCAGCTGACGGTGGCGACCAAGTACCGCCGCCTGGCGCGGCGGCATCTGGCGGCGGCGGGGATCCAGGCCCGCGTCATCCGCCTGTACGGCTCGATGGAGCTGGCGCCGCTGGTGGGGCTGGCGGACGTCATCGTCGATCTGGTGAGCACGGGGGCGACCCTGCAGGCGAACGGCCTCGAGGAGATGGAGAAGCTGCTGGACGTCAGCGCCCTGCTGGTGGCGAACAAAGCCTGGTCCTGGCGGCATCCGGGGCGCCTCGACGAGGTGGCGGCGCGGCTGCGGGAGGCCGGAGGTGCCGGCAGAGAGGCTTGAACTCCCGACCTGCTGCTTACAAGGCAGCCGCTCTACCAGCTGAGCTATGCCGGCGCATAACAGGCTTGCGGGCTTGAATTTTACCGAATTGCGACCGAAGTGTAGTAGAATAGGCGGTGTATCTTTTTTAAGGATTTGATAGGCATGCTTAAAAAGGCTGGCGGCAGGATAGTCGCGTTCGTGGCCCTGTTGCTGTCCGGTGCGGCAATCGCGCATGCAGACTCGCCGGTCGTCACGGCAATCCAGAACCTCAACAACGAGTTCGTCACGGTCGAAATCCCCGAGGGGACGGTTTCGGCCAACACCGCGATATCGGTCTGGGCGCGGGAGGTCACCTATCAGCCGGTGGACCCGAGCAACCCGGGAGGAGGAGTGGAGGTTCGCTTCACCGCCACCATCGTCGATCCTAACGACCGTGCTAAGGTGATACAAACCGTGGACGTGTTCACCGCCGTGGTGGTCACGAACCTGGTCCGCGAGACCTATCGGAGCTTCGCCACCACCGACATCAACGGCCAGCGGGTCACCGGCGTCATCGTTCCGGGCATGCGGATCAAGGTCGAGCCCGTCAACAACACTCCCATCTCGACGATTTCCATCCAGGGCGGAGCGACCGCGGGAGCTGCGAGCCGTTTTGTCCTGCTCAGTTCGGGCGTCAACTACAACTACCAGGTCATGATCAAGAGCGGCTCGGTCTTCGACTTTGAGACCGAAGCGGCTCCGCTCGCCATTTTCTACGGCTATTCGAACAATCCTCTCGACCTCGTCCCCGGCTTCGCCATCGCGGCGTTCACGGTGGTCAACGTCGATGAAGGCTACGACGGCAACCCCATGGCCACCGATTACAAAATCCCTTACGTGCGGCTCAAGCCTGGCCAGACGATCGCCTACCGCGTTCCTTACGACGCGTTCAACGTGGACTCGGGCGCGATCGGATCCCAGGCGCTGTTCTCGGCCGTGGGACTGCCAGCGGGGCTTACGCTGAACCAAAGCGGGGTCCTGCGAGGCGTTTTCTCCGGCAGGCCGGTGGCGTTCACGGTCAGGCTGGCCGACGCGCAGACGGTATCCAACGTCGCGGAGCAGGGGATTACGCTCGTGTCGCTGGCGTACAACGCGAATGCGGAATTTTCCTGGGACAACCCTCGCAATTACACGGTGGCCGTGATCGAAGGGGCGGTTTACGACACGAGCGCAACGAACCTCTCGGGAACCGTTGTCATCAGCACGGACGTCACGCTGGGCCGCCTGTTCTATGAGCGCGCGGTGCCGGTGGCCGGCGCCGGAGAGCAGATCGACCCGCCTGAGTTTTCGGTCCTGCAGCCTTACGGCGGCGTCACCGCGACGCTGCTTTCGACTTGGATTGGAACCACGATCGTAAGCTTCGACCTGCCGGGAACCGTCACCATCGGCAACGTGAGCACCGTCGTCGCGACGTCTACCGTGACGATTGGAGGGACCGTCAGCAGGATAACCACAACCGTGACGCAGGGCCTGCACACGCGGCTTGGGGCTTTCTCGCGGGTGCGGTACCAGAGATACGGCTTCGACATGCTCCTGAAACACGGCACGACCATCGACTACGCCAAGCACTCGAACCGCATCGCGCTGAGAAGCCGGACTGCGAATCAGAGCACCCTGGGGCAGTACGTCCATTTCAACGCCGCGGTCTCGGTGGCGGTGAGCGCCGCGGGCTCGCCCACGATCACGAGCTTCGTCCCGTTCACGCTTTTTGATTCGCCCGCCGACCAGCTCGTCAAAAGGGGCGCCGATCCTGCGGTGTCGGAGATTGGCGCGGACGCCGACGGCGTGTTCACGATTGACTTTGCGAATAACACCTCCGACGGCGGCCCCGAGCCGCCTTATTACCATTTCAACAACGCTGACGGGTACCTCGTCAGCAAGGCGGTCGAAGCGAACCGGCAAGATGAAAACTACGTCTTCAGCCCCCACCACACCAAGATCAGCGCCGCCTTGGGCGCCGCCCGCGTGTCGGTGATGGTGTACGACTCGTGGTGGCCGATGAACTGCCCTGCTGCCGCTGGCGGCACGGCGCGGATCGCCGGCTACTGCGAAGGCGCCGACCGGCAGTTCTTCCACGACAACTACGCGTTTATCACGGTCACCATGAGCTACATGCGCAAGAGCAACTTCGGCAAGGTTTCCTACGCCCGCCTGCAGGACCTGCCGTCGGGCGACATCTATATGGGCGGCGGCTACTGCCTGCTCGGCATTACGGTGACCACCACGGGGACTTCCACCATCACCGTGGCGGAGAACTACCACAACTCGGACGTCAGCGTCGCCGTCACTGGTCCGACCGAAATGAGGATTGAGCGGCTGCGCCTCCCAGACGCTCCCAGCCAAGGAAGCCCGCTCCGCAACTGCTATGGCCTGTACCAGGCCGGCACGCTTTCGATCTCCTCGGCCGGCGGACACGCTGCACATCGTCAAAGACGGCGTGACCCTTGCGCACAGCGCTTACGACATGCAGCTGAACCGGAGCATCGGCGCCGGCACGATCACGCTTGCGGCGAACGTCGTGACCACCCACATTTACAGGTCGTTCCAAAGCGTCAATCCCGACAGCCTGCTGGCGGTGACCCCTGTCGGCACCTCCACGCTGACTTGGCTTAGGTACAACATGCTGACCACAGGCCTGCAAATCGTGGCCACGCCGGATCATTTCGATGGAGTGAGGAGAATAACCCTGCGCTTTTACGACCTGGCGGACGACAGCAGTTTCACCGCAACCCTTGCCTTCATGTCGGAGCGCTCCGACAGGATCAGGGGGCCCCAGACGCTCAACGTCGCGGCGGGCAACCACCCCGGCTTCATCCATGCTGCGGCCACCGACACCGGCCTTTCCATCGTGATTGAGGATGCCGCCTTGGCGCGCCAGGTCGCTGGCGTGTCATTCGCGGACCCGAGCACCAGCACCGCGGCCTTCGCCAACGGCCTCACCTTTGACGTGGCGTCCCTGCGCTCGAACGGCGCCGGGGCCATCAGGGTTAAGGGCAATCACACCTTCCCCCACATTGGCTACGCGGAGTATCCGACGATCGGCGCGGTAATCAACTACGGTTCGCGGACCTCGACACTCCGCTTCATTTTCACGCTGCGGACCACGGAGGACCAGAACAGCGCGCCGACCATAGGCTACCGGCCGGTGACGATGACGCTGCCGGCGATTTCCCTGCGGGTCGCCACGACGACCAGCCTGACGCTTACGGTCACGGACTTGAACATCGAGACGCCGACGGTGTGGGTGGACGACCCCCGCTTCACGCTGGCGCAGGTGAGCTCGGTGCCGTTCTCGCGCGTCTTCGCCCTGGTGGCCAAGAATGGCGCGGTCTTCTCCCGCGACATCAACGACATCGAGCTCGTGGTCGCCACGGAGGATGACGCTGGCGCCCGGGACTCGCTCACGCAGACGATTTCGTTCAGAGAGAACGATACCCCGATCCTGAGCGTAAGCCCAGCGCGCGGCTTCACGCTCACCGCCAACCTGTTCAACAATCTCGATGAGAACAAAGCGACGGGCGTGACCATCAACGTCGAGGACGAGATTCCGGTCCAGGGCGGCTTCGCGATGAAGCTCGTGGGCGACGACAGGTTCGAGCTGGTCCTCAACCAGTCCGCCAGCAGGTCGCCGACTTTCAAATACGATCTGCGGGTCCGGTCCGGTTCGTCGTTCAGCAGGGCTGAGGATCCGATGATTTTCCTGACCATCAGCGCCGAAGACAGCGAAGGAGCGGCAAGCAACATCGTCAGCTACGGCATAGCGGTCGAGGAGCTGCGCATCGACGTCGGTGAAATCCACAAAGAAGTGTTGCCGGTGATCACCAGGGAAATCCTCAACGTCAACAGCCAGCATCTCGAAGACCACATCGCCACGCTGCGGCCGCGGCAGGACGGCAGCCTGGTCCTGGGCCTCGACGACGCCAGCGTCCAGGTGGTGCGGGACATGATCCTGCGCAAGTCGCAGGGCCTGGAAGAAGGCGATCTGAACCTCGCGGAATTCCTTGACGGGCAGAGCTTCGCGCTCCCGCTGGCGCAGAACGCGGGCGGCGATCTGCAGCTGGGCTTCTGGGGCCGTGGCGAGTACAGCGCCATCGAGCAAAAAGAGGACGATGAGCTCACGCACACCTTCGATGGCAGCCTCCTCAGCGGCAGCCTCGGCGTCGAGGCGGTCAGCGACGCCTTCGCCTTCGGCGTCGGCATGGGCTACCACAGCGGCGAGTTCGAGATCAAGGGCGACGTCGAGCTCAATGACGCTGACGACAGGAACTGGATCGACTACGACGTGGGCATGTACACCGTCAACCCGTACGTCGCCGCCTTCTTGGGCGATGACGGCAAGGCGTGGCTGGCGCTGACCTACGGCCAGGGCGAGGTCGACCTCGTCGAGGGCCTGGAGTGCACGGAACGCAACGCCGCCGACTGCAGCATTGGCTACGACCATGACTGCGACGCCGGCGACGGGCGCTGCCGCTTCGTTGACAACGGCACGCTCGAAAGCGTGGGCTTCAGCATCGGCGGCATCGGCGACCTGCTGGCGCTGGCGGACGCCGACGCCGACGCGGGCAGCCTCCACCTGAAGCTGCAGTACAGCCAGCACGCCTCGGAGTACAGCAACGAGGACGGCGACAACGTGCTGCAGCCGGTCAAGATCGAAGGCATCGAAAGCCGGGCGGCGCGCCTGGGCCTGGAGTATGAGGTCGACATCGAATCCAACGGCTCCACCGTCACGCCGAGTTTCGCGGCCTACATCCGCAGCAGTTCGGACACGGCCGGCCGGGGCAAGGAAGACAAGTCGTCCTCGGGCTTTGAGAGCGTGCTCGGCATGAGCTTCGCGGCGATTGATTTCCCGATCAGCCTGGGCGTCAAGGGCCGTTTCCTGCGGGTCAACGAGCTCAACGCGGTTGGCGGCCATCTGGACCTGGCGTTCGGCGGCTTGAGCGCGAACAGGGGCCTGGGCCTGTCGTTCAGCCTCCGGCCTTCGTACGGCGGCCTGGGCACGGGCGAGCAGCTGTTCGAGGTCGAGGAGCTTGCGGACCTGGCGGTCCCCGGCGGCAGCGGCCTGCGGATGGGCAGCGAGGTCGCCTACGGCATGGCGGTCCCGTACGGCCTGTTCACGCCGTACGGCAGCTACCAGGTCAAGCCGAACGAGGACAACGAGTATGTCCTGGGCATGAACTACAGCCATGGCGGCTTCAGCCGCATCGGCGTCAGCATGCTGGGCTTCCAGGGCAAGGAAGAGCAGGACCTCAAGGTCGAGTACTACCTCGACTTCCAGGAATAGGACAGGGGCTGGCCGCGTCGGCTGGCCCTCCGCCTCAAGAAACCCCTAGATGAAAGCCCGCCAGCAGGCGGGCTTGGTCTTTGGCCGGCGCGCAGGGGCGGCGCCGGCGCGAGGGCTGCAAGGGCACGCGCCGCCATGCCATCAGGCACGGACGCCAAGTTCCTAAAATAGGCTGGGGCCCGCCATGAAAAAGCCGCTGCTCATTCTCGCCGTGCTGATCCTGGCAGGCTGCTCCCTCCCGCAGCGTCCCGGGACGCTGTCCTGCGCCTTCAAGGGCCAGGCCGCGGAGCTGCGCGCCTTCCTCGAACAGCGCGGCGACGTGATGGTCGTGGTCGAGCGGCTGGTCTGCCGCTAGCTGGGCGCGGTCAGCCGGCGCCGGCTCGGCGCCGCGTTCGCTGCCGGGGGTCTTTCTAGCTGCTGCTGGAATCGGAGGCTTCGCCGCCGGCGGGCTTGGAGCCGCTGGCCGGAGCGGCAGAGGCCTCGGCCGGTCCGCCGGTGCTGCCGCTGCTGGCTTCCTTCTTGGGCTGCGGCCGGGGCGGCCGGGAACGCCGCCGGCCGCCGCCGCCCTCGCCGCCGTTCTTGGCAGCGCCGGCGCTCGCAGACGCTTCCTTGCTGCGGCCGCCGCCGCCGCCACGGCCACCCCTGCCGCCCCGGGAACGGGCGCGGCGGACGTTGTTGCCGCTGCGCCGGCGGGCGGGTTTGCCGGCCGCGGCCGCGGCCGGGGCCTCGCCCTCGCCGTCTTCTTTTTGCTTGATCAGGCCGCTGAAGAAATTGGTGATGCCGGTCAGGACGCCGGCGCCGTCGGCCGGCGCCGCGGCCGGGGGCTGCTGCGGCGCGCCGCCGCCGTTGCCGCCGCCCTCGTGCATGGTCGCCATCGCTTTTTGGTTGGTGATGGCGGCGGCGGGCTCCTCGCGGCCGCTGCCGGCGAGGTAGTCCGGGACGATGTTGCCGCCGTTGCTCTTTTGCTGGTAGTCGCCGCCGCCGCGCCGGGGCTGCTTCTCGGCGCGGATGTTGCAGTCCTTGCCCTTGAGGTGGGGCGAGGGGATGATGATCACCTCCATCCCGTTGTCGGCGCGCAGCTGGTTGAGATCCTCGCGTTTTTCATTGAGCAGGTAGGTCGCGGGCTCGAGCGGCAGCTCGATGTACAGCACCCGGGGCCGGCGGCTGAACGCGGTTTCCTTGATGCGGTCGAGGACGTTCAGGGCCGTGGCCGAGGCGTGCGGGATGCGGCCGCTGCCGGAACAGTGGGGACAGAGGGAGGAATGGGCCTCGTGCAGGGGCCGGCCGATGTTCTGCCTGGTCATCTCGAGCAGGCCGAAGCTGGAGATGCTGCCGATGGTGATGCTGGCCCGGTCCTTGCGGAACTCGCGCTCGATGTGCCGCAGCAGGGTCTGCTGGTTGTCCTTGGACTGCATGTCGATGAAGTCGATGACGACGATCCCGGCGAGGTTGCGCAGGCGCAGCTGCAGGGCGATTTCGGTCGCGGCCTCGATGTTGGTGTTGAGGGCGGTGTCCTCGATGTTCTTCTGGCTGCGGGAACGCTTGGAGTTGATGTCGATGGCGACCAGGGCCTCGGTGGTGTCGATGACGATCTCGCCGCCGGACTTGAGCTTGACCTTGCGCGACAGCAGGCTGTCGATCTGCCGCATCGCCCGCTCGTCGAAGACCGGCTCGCCGGGCTTGACGAGGCGCAGCGACGCCGGCATCGGCGCGTGCATCACCTCGATGGAGCCCTTGATCTCATTGAGGGTGCCTTCATGGTCGCAGATTATCTCGTCGGTAGCGAAGGAGTGGTACTCGGTCAGGCAGATGTTGACGATGTTGAGGTTCTCGTAGATCAGCATCGGCTTGCCGTCGGCCTTGGCGAAGACCTGGTTGATCTGGCCCCAGAACTCCAGCAGGTTGCCTTTTTGGCGCACGAGGTCCTCGACCGGCTGGTCGAGGCCGTTGGAACGGACGATCGCGGCGTGGCCGGCCGGCAGGTCGGCGAGCTCGGGGGCCTCGTTCAGGCGCTGCCGCTCCGCCGGGGTGGCGTTGGCGGAGATGCTGAGGGCCTTGGCCGGGCTGCGCTCGCGCGGCATCAGGATGAGGTTGCCGCTGGAAAGCTTGATGCGGGTGGTCAGCAGCGGGCCTTTCTCGCTGCGGGAGTCCTTGGTGATCTGGACCAGGATGGGCATGCCGGGCTTGATGCGCTCGGCGACGCTGCCCTCGGTGCCGGGCGGCAGGCATTCCTCCGCGATGTCGGCGAACTGCAGGAAGCCTTTCTTGCCCGCGTCGCCGATGTTGACGAAGCAGGCGTTGATGGAGGTCTCGACCTCCTCGATGACCCCGGCGAAGATGCTTAGCTTGCGGTCCTCCTTGCCGGTGATTACCGAGAGGTAGTCCGTCAGAATGCCATTGTCGAGTACTGCGATGCGGTTTTCTTCCGCATTGGCGGTGCTGATGATGATTGTGCGCATGGGTTTCCTTCCTGTGAGGCGGGGCCGAGGAGAGCCGGCATCGGCGCGGCCAGCCTCGCGGCGGGGCTGCGCTTGCTCATGACGATGCAGGGGCTGATGGCTCGTTCTCCTGGGCTTTGGTTGTCGGTGAGTTGCGCCGGGCGTACGCCCGGCTCGTGCTCTGGATTGCGGCTGGCGGGCGCGGCGCTTGGAGAACGCCGGCCTCTCCGTGCCGCCATTGCCAAATTGGCTCTATTTTATAATACTTCGCCCATGCAGCCCAGGACCCGGACCTCCGCCATCAGCACGCCTTCGCGCTCCGACCCCGGCGCCCGCCCGCCGGCGCTGACCTACGTCGTCGGCGCCGAGCACGACGCGCAGCGCCTGGACAACTTTTTGCTGCGCGAGCTCAAGGGCGTGCCGCGGCAGCTGGTGTACCGGCTGATGCGCATCGGCCGGGTGCGCTGCAACGGCCGCCGGGCCAAGCCTGAGCAGCGCCTGCGCGCCGGCGACGAGATCGTCCTGCCGAGGCCCCGCATGGGGGAGCGGGCGCAGCAGGAACTCCGCAACCCGCGCCTCGCGCCGGTCGCGTACGAGGACGGCGACTACCTGGTCTTCGACAAGCCGGCGGGGCTGGCGGTCCACGGCGGCAGCGGCCTGAGCCACGGCCTCATCGAGGCGGCGCGGCAGGTCCGCAAGCAGGCTTCCTTGGAGCTCGTCCACCGGCTGGACAAGGAGACCTCGGGCCTGCTGGTGGTGGCGAAGACCCGGCGGGGCCTGCTGCACCTCGCCGCGCAGCTGCGCGACGGCGGCGTAGCGAAGGAATACCGCGCGCTGGTCTGCGGCCGCTGGAGCGGCGAGCACGCGCGCATCGCGCTGCCGCTGCGCAAGGTCCCGGCGGCGGCCGGCGGCCGCCGCAGCGTGGTGGCCGACGACGGCGGCCGGGCCGAGACCGCCTGCCGGCTGCTGAAGCAGCATGCGGCGGGCGCCGACCTGAGCCTGCGGCTGCTGACCGGCAAGACCCATCAGGCGCGGGTCCATCTGGCCTCGGTGGGCCATCCGATCATCGGCGACGAGCGCTACGGCAGCCGCGAACGCAACCGCGAGCTGGCGCGGCGGGGCTGCCGGGGGCTGATGCTGCACGCGGCGAAGCTGCGCTTCGCGCTGCCGAACGGCGAGAAGCTGACGCTGACGAGCCTGGCGCCGGAGCGCTTCGGCCGCGCCGTCGCGGCGCTGGCGCGGGAGTAGGGGCGATGGCCTGGCGCGTCGCCTGCTGCCTGGACCTGGCGGAGCTGCCCGAGGTCAAGGCGCGGGCCGAGGCCGAGCATGAGCTGGTCGCGGCGGAGCAGGCGGCCGCGGACGCCGACTCGGTCGACGCCTTGATCACCAACAGCGTCTTCGGCGTCCCGGCCTGGGCGTGGACGGCGCCGCAGCTCAAGATCATCGCCTGCTACGGCGTCGGCTACGACGGCATCGACGCCGAACGGGCCGCGGCGCAGGGCGCCTGGGTGAGCAACACCCCCGGGGTCCTCAGCGACGAGGTCGCCGACCTGGCCCTGGGGCTGATGCTGGCGCTGCTGCGGGAGCTGCCGCAGGCGGACGCCCATGTGCGCGGCGGCGCCTGGCTGGCGCAGGGCGACTACCATCTGACCGACGGCCTGCTGGGCCGCCGGCTGGGCATCTTAGGCATGGGCGCGATCGGCCGCGAGATCGCGGCGCGGGCGGCCCCCTGCAAGATGGAGATCGCCTACGCGAGCCGGACGCCGAAACCCGAGCTGGCCTGGCCGTTCATCGCCGACGTCCGCGAGCTGGCGGCGTGGAGCGACATCCTGTGCTGCGTGGTCCCCGGCGACGCGAGCACCGCCGGCATGGTTGACGCCGCCGTGCTCGACGCGCTGGGCCCGCAGGGCTATTTCGTCAACGTCGGCCGCGGGACCTCGGTGGACGAGGACGCGCTGCTCGCGGCGCTGCGCGAGCGGCGCATCGCGGGGGCGGCGCTGGACGTCTACGCGCAGCGCGAGCGCAGCGCCGGCGCCTTCAAGGACCTGCCCAACGTGCTGCTGTCGCCGCACATGGGCAGCGGGACGCTCAAGACGCGGACGCTGATGGGGATGCTGGTGCTCGACAACATCGCCGCGGTCCAGGCCGGCCGGCCGCCGCTGACGCCGGTCAACCGGCCCGGCTAGCCGCCGAAGCGCTGGTCGGCGAGGCCCTTGCGGCCGGGCTTGACCGCGAACAGCCCGCCGGCGTGGGGCTCGGCCTCGAGCTGGGCGGGCGTGAGGCCGTTGCGGGCGGTGGTGATGTACAGGGTGTCGAGCTCGGGCCCGCCGAAGCCGCAGCAGGTCACCTGGGAGGCGGGGACCTCGACGACCTGGTCGACGCCGCCGTCCGGCGCGAAGCGGATGACGCAGCCGCCGCCGTAGCGGGCGTTCCACACGCCGCCGTCGGCGTCGACCGTCGCGCCGTCCGGCCCGCCGCGCTCATGGGTGGCGAAGTCGCGCGGCGGCCCGAGTTCGCCGCTGGCCGGATCGACGTCGTAGGCGCAGATCATGTTGCGCGGCGTGTCGCAGAAGTACATGGTCCGGCCGTCGGGGCTGAAGCAGCAGGCGTTGGGAATCTCGATGCCGTCGAGCTTGAGCTCGACGTCGAGGCCGTGGCCGACGCGGTACAGCGCGCCGCTGCCGCCGACGATGGCGATGGCGCTGCGGTCCGGCGCGAAGTTGTTCTGCATGGTGCCGACCCACAGGTTGCCGGCGGCGTCGCAGCAGGCGTCGTTGCTGCGGTTGAAGGGCCGGTCCTCGAGCTGGCGGATGCGCTTGAGGGCGCCGTCGGCCGGATCGAAGGAGCTGAGGCCGCCGTGGCCGGCGACGAGCATGCCGCCGCTGGCGCGAGGGACGGCGAAGCTGATCATCTCGGGCATCTCCCAGCTCTTGTGCGCGCCGGAGGCGAGCTCGAGGCGGTGCAGCTTGGACGGCGTCGGGATGTCGACCCACCACAGCGCGCCGGCCGCGGCGTCGTGGAAAAGGCCCTCGCCGAGCGCGTCGGCGCAGTCGAGCAGCAGCTCAGCTTTCATCTTTCCCTCTCCTAGCGGCGTCCGTGGCTATGCAATTATAATTGACAGGTCGCCGCCCGTTTGCCGAATCCATGCCGCCGATCGCCGCCAGCAACCGCCTGGGCTCCAGCCTCAGCCCCTATCTGCTGCAGCACAAAGACAATCCGGTCCACTGGCAGCCGTGGGACGAGGAGGCGCTGGCGCTGGCGCGGAACAAGGACGTCCCGATCCTGCTGTCGATCGGCTACGCTTCCTGCCACTGGTGCCACGTGATGGAGAAGGAGTCCTTCGCGGACGCCGAGGTCGCGGCGCTGATGAACGAGAACTTCGTCTGCGTCAAGGTCGACCGCGAGGAGCGGCCCGACCTCGACAAGACCTACCAGATGGCCTATTTCCTGCTGAGCCGCCAGGCCGGCGGCTGGCCGCTGACGGCTTTCCTCGCGCCCGGCGACCTGGTGCCGTTCCATGCGGGGACCTACTATCCGCCGCAGCCGCGCGGCAGCATGCCCAGCCTCAGCGACATCCTGCGCCGGGTCATGGTGGTGTGGCAAAACGGCCGGGAGCAGATCGAGGAGCAGAACGGCCACGTCGGCGAGCGCATCGCGCGGCTCGACGAGGCGCCCGGCAAGGAAGGCTGCGACGCGGCCGCGGCCGGCGAGCAGTGCCGGCGGCAGCTTTTGCAGCGCTTCGATCAAGACAACGGCGGCCTGGACCGGGCGCCGAAGTTCCCGCAGCTGCCGTCGCTGCACTACGCGCTGGCCCACGCCGACGCCGACGACGGGCGGCTGCGCGCGCCGATGGGCCTGACCCTGGACGTGATGGCGCAGCGCGGGCTGCGGGACCATGTCGGCGGCGGCTTCTTCCGCTACTGCGTCGATCCGACCTGGGACATCCCGCATTTCGAGAAAATGCTGACGGACAACGCCATGCTCGCCGAGCTGTACGCCCGCGCCGGGGCGATTTACGGCAACGAGAACTACCTCGAGGTCGCGGCGGACGTCCTCGCCTGGCTGCGGACCGAAATGGAGATCGAGCCGGGCGGCTACGCCTCGGCGCTCGACGCCGACAGCGAGGGCGAGGAGGGCCGCTACTACGTCTGGGAGCGCGCCGAGCTCGAGCGCGAGCTCGACGCGGCTGGGCTCGCCGCCCTCGACGCCCACGCCAACGCCGCCGAGCCGGCCAACTTCGCCGGCGGGATGCTCCATCTGCGCATGAAGCGCGCGCCGGCCTACGAAGGCCGGCCGCCGGAGCTCGCGGCGGCCCTGGCGCGGCTGCGGGCGCTGCGCGCCGAACGGCCGGCGCCGGCGGCCGACGGCAAGATGCTCGCCGGCCACTGCGCCCTGGCGGCGCAGGCGTTCGCGGTGGCGGGGCGGATCATGGACGACGGCGGCCTGCGGGCCGCGGCGCGCCAGGCGGACGAATTCATCGCGCGGCGGCTGCATGCGGACGGCCGCCTGATGCTGTACCGCACCGAGGCGGGGCTGGCTGCCCAGGGCGCCTTCTTGGACGACTGGGCCTATTGGCTGCAGGCGCGGGTGACCATGCTGCAGGAAGATCCGAGCGTGGCGCGCATCAAGGAGGTCGAGGCGATGATCGAGGCGATCGGCGCGCTGTTCGACGATGGCGGCGGCGGCCTGCTGTTCGCGCCGAAGGACGCGCCGCAGGCGCTGCGCCGGACCCGCTCCTGCGACGACGGCTCCCAGCCCTCGGGCAACGGCGTCGTCGCCCAGGCCCTGGTGAACTTCGCCCATCTCAGCGCCCAGCCGCAGCATCTTGACCGGGCCGAAGCGATCGTCAAGGCCTTCGGCGTCCATCTGCGCGAAGGGCCCAGCCACTGCCCGACGCTGCTGCGCGCCGCCGAGCTGCTGGAATCGCCGCCGCCGATGGCGATTTTCCCCGCGGGCGCCGAGGCGGCGGCCTGGATCAAGGCCCTGCTGCCGGCGTACGCCCGCGGCGCGCTGCTGGTCGTCGCCGGTCCCGACGCCGCGCCGGCGGTCGCCAAGCCGGCGGCGGCGGCGGGCGGCTACCAGGCCTATCCGTGCAGCGGGATGAAGTGCGGCGAGCCCCTCAGCGACCTCGAGCAGCTCAAGAGCCGTCTGGGCGCCGCGTGATGGACAAGGGCTTCGTCCTCGACCAAAAGCGCATGCCGATCGCGCCGAAGGACGTGGCGGCGGCGGTCGCCTTCCTGCGGCGGGACCGGCATCTGGGGCCGGTGGCGCAGGCGCAGCCGCGGCCGGTGCTCGGCATGCGCTCGCGGCCCTTCAACTCGCTGATCGTGGCGATCGCCGGCCAGCAGATTTCCCGGACCGCGGCGGGCGCGATCATGCGGCGCCTGGACGCGCTGGCGCCGATGCCCTTCACGGCCGAGGAGCTGGCAAAGCTGCGGCTGCCGCAGCTGCGCGGCGCCGGCCTGTCGGCCTCGAAGGCGGCCTGCGTGGCGGCCTGCGCGCGGGCCTTCTTGGCCGAGGACAGGCTGCTGCGGCTCGGGCGGCTGCCGGACGACGAGGTCCGCGAGGCGCTGACGGCGATCAAGGGGGTGGGGCCGTGGACGGCCGAGATGGTGCTGATGTTCGGGCTCGGCCGGCAGGACGTCATGCCGCATGGCGACGTCGGCATCATCCGCGGCGCGGCGCGGGCCTTCGGGACCAAGGACATGGAGCGCGCGGCCGCGCGGCTGCGGACCACGGCTCCGAAATGGGCGCCGTACCGCACGGTGGCGGCCGCCTACCTGTGGAACCTGGCCGCGTGAGCGCCGCGGCGCCCGCCGACGCGGACGGCACCAAGCTCGCGGGCATCGGCCTGCTGCTGTTCACGCTGTTCCTGTTCTCCTGCCAGGACATCGCGGCCAAGCTGCTGTTCCCTTACTTTCCGGTGCTGTTCATCATCTGGTTCCGGTTCTTCGGCAACCTGCTGCTGAACCTGGTCCAGGTCGGCTTCAGCGAGGCTGGCATCCTGCGCTCGCTGCGCACGCCGCGCTGGCGCCTGCAGCTGGCGCGCTCCTTTTTCCTGGCGGCGACCTCCTACCTGTACTACAGCGCCATCGAGACGCTGCCGCTGACGACCTCGATCTCGGTGTTCTTCATCTATCCGATGCTGATCGCGGGCCTGGCGCCGTTCGTGCTCGGCGAGCGGCTGCCGCCGGCGCGCTGGATCTTCATCGGCCTGGGGATGGCCGGCGTGCTGCTGGTGATGCGGCCGGGCACCGAGGACTTCAGCTGGCGCTTCGTCTACGTGCTGGCCGCCGCCTGCACCTTCTCCTGCTACACCATGCTCACCCGGCTGCTGGCCAAGGCCGATCCGGTGGCGACCACGACGCTGTACACGAGCTTCGGCGGGGTGCTCATGCTGCTGCCGCCGCTGCTGCTGATCAGCGGCACCTGGGAGGGGCCCGACAGCCTCTGGCTGTGGGCCGCGGCGATGTCGCTGGGCGTGGTCTTCGGCGGCTTCGGCCACTACCTGCTGATCTACGCCAGCCGGCTGGTGCCGGCGCCGGAGATGGCCTCGTGGTTCTACACCCAGATCGTGTGGATGGTGATCGCCGACGTCTTCTTCTTCGACACCGTCCCCGACGCTTTCGCGCTGCTGGGCTGCGCGGTCGTGATCGTGGCGAACGTCTTCATTGTGCGCATGGAGCTGCGCGCCGCGCGGCAGCTGGCCGCGGCGCAGGCCGCGTCGAGCCTGGACTGACGATGATGGACAGGCTGCTCGCCCTTCTTGGCCTGCTGGGCTTGGTCATCTGGCTCGGAGTGGAAATCTGGGCCCTCTTCTCGATGGGGAATGACGACGATGATGGCCGCAGCATATGAATAAGGCGGGCGCCGCCGTGTGGGAAGCTACCCCTGGCCGGCGCTGGCTGGCCGCCGGCGCGCTCCGGGCTTGACTCTCGCCCTGCCTGCGCCTATCTATCTACCTAGGAACAAATACAATTCATTAGGAGATTTGCAATGATCAACTGGATGATAACGGGACTTCTGCTGGCGGCGATCATCGCGCTGCTGGCGTTGATCTGGCGGGCGCGGAAGGAGATGGCGGAAATGCGGTCGTCGGTCAAGGAAACGGTCGAAGAAGCGCTGGCCAAGGCGGAGCTGGGCTTCAAGAGTGCGTCGAACGAGGCGCTGTACAAGCAGCAGGCCGAAGCCAGCGAATCGCTTGACCGGACCATTGGCAAGAGCCTGGCGCCGGTGCGGGACCACCTGGAGAAGGCCAAGGAAGAAATCGAGAAATTTTCCCAGCTTGCCGAGAAGAGCTCGATCAAATCCGGCTCCGCTCATGATGAAGTAATGCGCTCAATCAGCAACTTAGGGACAAAAGCGGAAACTCTTTCCGACAAGGCTGATACGCTCTCCGATGCTTTGCGCGGCGACGTGAAGATGATGGGCGACTGGGGCGAGCACGCGCTGGAGAAGATCTTGGAAATCGCGGGCCTTGAAGAGGGGATTTCCTATGAGAGGCAGCCGAGCGTCGAGACAGAGGAGGGCAAAAAGCAGCGTCCTGACGTCCTGGTCAAGCTTCCCAAGGAGGGAGAGGCTACGGAAAAGGTGCTCGCCATCGATTCCAAGGTTTCGCTGGCTGGCTACATGGAGTACGCCAAAGCCGGCGATGATGAGGAAGGCCGCAAGGCTGGAATTGGCAAGCTTGTTGAGGCGGTGAAGAAACAGGCGGCGGAAACCGCGAAATACAAGAAAATCGAAGGACGCGAAACACCTGGCTTCGCGCTCATGTTCATGCCGATCGAGCCTGCATGGCAGCTGCTGCAGAGCCATCAGAAGGGCAAGTTCGTCGCGGAGATCCAGCGGATGCAGGGCGTCGTCATTCTCGGCCCCAGCAATCTGATCGTTTCGCTGCAGATGGTGGCTCATCTGTGGCGTGGATACAAGCAGGCCGCCAACGTCGAGGAGTTCGCCGCGACCGCTGGCAGGATAATCGACACCTTCGGTCTCACCGTTGAAAGGCTGGAAAAACTCAAGAAGGCCTTTGCCACCAGCCAGGCGGAGCTCGAAGACATGGAGAAGTCCCTGCTGGGCAAGCAGGGGCTGGAGATGTACGCGAACAAGCTCAAGGAGCTGGGCGCCAAGGGCAAGAAGGAAGACGACGGCGGCTAGGCTGAAGTGTTGGCATAGAATCTCGGCGTGCAGCCGGGATCATGAAACGCTCGCATATCAACACCATCTTGGCGGACGCCGAGGACCTGATCAACGGGGCGGGGAGCTTTTTGCCGCCGTTCGCGTTCTGGCCGCCCGAGGAGCTCGTCGCAAACGTCCGCAGCAAGGGCTGCGAGGGCATCGTCACCGCGGGGCTGGGCTGGACCGTCACCGACTTTGGCCTGGACAACTTCATCGAGAACGGCCTGGTCGTCTTCACCCTGCGCATGGGGGACCACCACCAGCTCGCCGCGGGGCGGGGGCGGCTGTACGCCGAGAAGCTCCTCGTCCAGCGCGAGGGCCAGCGCACGCCGTTCCACTACCACAACGTCAAGACCGAGGACGTGATCAACCGCAGCGAGGCCACGCTCAACGTCCATCTGCACCACGCGGCCAGCAACGGCGAGCTCGACGAGAGCAGGCGCCTGAACGTCATGGTCGACGGCCAGCGGCGCGAGTTCCTGCCTGGCGCGAGCGTCACTCTGCGCCAGGGCGAGAGCCTGACCATCGAGCCGAAGGTCTACCACGACTTCGTCGCGGCCGGCGGCGACGTGGTCGCGAGCGAGATCAGCCTCGCCAACGACGACGCCAACGACAATTTCTTCTACGAGCCGGTCGGCGTCGCGAACTCCATCGAGGAGGACGAGCCGCCCCGGCGGCTGCTGGTCCAGGACTACCCCAGCCATTTTCCCGCGCTGCTGCGGGAGGCCGCGTGATGATGAAGATGCGCCGCTACGGTCCGCGCCCGCGCCGCGCCGCCGCCGCCGCGCTGCTGGCCCTGCTGGCGTCCAAGGCCACGCTCGCGCAGCAGGAGGAGGGGGAGATCGACACCAGCGCGATCGCCGCCGAGCACTTCCTCAAGCGGGCGATGAGCCATTCGCAGAACAAGAACTACGAGGACGCGCTCATCGAGCTCGACAAGGCGCTGGACATCGAATCCAGCGCGCGCGCCCACCGGATGCGCGGCGCCGTCCACCTGCGCCTGGGCAACCGCCTGCTGGCGCTGTCCGACTTCAGCGCGTGCATCGATCTCGAGCCGGACGAGCCCACCCACTACGTCACGCGGGCGCTGATCTACCAGGTCGAAGGGAACGACGAGAGGGCTGTCGCCGACTACAGCACCGCGATCGCGCTCAAGCCCAACAACGGCAAATGGCACAGCAACCGCGGCATGTCCTACATGCGCCTGGGCAGCTTCGAGCAGGCCGAGGAGGACTTCGACCGCGCCGTCAAGCTCCAGCCCACCTACGCCGAAGGGATCTTCAACCGCGCGGTCCTGCGGCACCGCCTCGAGCGCTACGAGGAGGCGATCGAGGATTACCGGCTCGTGCTCGAGCTCAAGCCCAAATGGAGCGACGTGCGCCGCAACATGCAGCTTGCCAAGGCCGGCCGTCCGATTGACGGCAGCTGAGCCGCCGGTCAGGCCGGCGCCGGCTCCAGCTTGAAGAAATCGCGGGCGTTCGCCGCCGTCGCGGCCCCCAGTTCGCCAGGCTCGACGCCGCGCGCCGTCGCGATGGCCGCCGCGATGTGCGGGAGCAGGGCGGGCTCGTTGGTCTTGCCGCGGTGGGGCTCGGGCGCCAGATAGGGCGCGTCGGTCTCGATCATCAGCCGCTCCAGCGGCATCCGCGCGGCGACGTGGCGCAGCTCGCCCGCCTTTTTGAAGGTGACGATGCCGGTGAAGGACAGCATCAGCCCCATGTCCAGCGCCGCGCTCGCCTGCTCCCAGGTGCCGGTGAAGCAGTGCAGCACGCCGCGCAGGCCGCGGGCGCAGGCGGGCTTGAGCAGCTCCAGGCACTCGTCGATGGTTGCGCGCGTGTGCACGATCAGCGGCAGGTCCGCCGCGATCGCGGCCTCGATCTGGGTCGCGAAGCGGGGATCCTGCCAGGCCCTGGCCTCGGGCCCGTCATGGTGGAAGTCCAGGCCGCACTCGCCGATGGCCTTGATGCCCGGATGGCTGCGCGCGAGCTCGAGCAGCCGGTCGTAGCCGCAGTCCGCCGCGCGGTCGGTCCCCGGATGGACGCCCGCCGAGGCGTAGAGGCGGCCGGGGTGGGCGTCCATCATTTCGCGCAGCAGCGGGACCTCGTCGAGCTCGGTGCAGACCGTCAGCGCCTGGGCGACGCCGGCGGCCGCCATCGCCGCCACCGCCTCGTCCAGCCGCTCGCGCAGCGGCGGGTAATGCAGATGGCAGTGCGAATCAACCAGCATCGCCAAGCAGGCGGAAGGCCGCCGCCACTTTCTCCAGCAGCAGCTGCCGGTTGATCTCGTGCCGCGCCAGCTGGCGCAGGCGCTGCAGTTCGCGCTGCAGTTCCATCCAGGCGCCGGGCCGGGCGCGGCCGCGGCCGATGACGCGCTCGCCGGCCGCGCTCGCCGCCGGCAGGCCCATGCTCAGCCGCGCGCCCGCCGCGGCCCAGTCCTGCGCCCACGCCAGCCAGACCGCCGGCGCGACGCCCTGCTTGGTCGTGAGCTCGGGCGCGTTCGCGTCCTTCTTGCCCGTGCAGACGTCCATCAGCCTGCGGTGGGCCTTGGCCAGCAGCTCGTGGTAGCTGGCCGCGGCCGCGGCGAAGTCCTTGGCCTTGCCCGCGACCGCCTGGCTCTTGTAATGCTCCCAGGCCAGCAGAGGGGCGTTGCCGCCCGCCTCCAGGGCGGGCTCGGCGTTCTCGATGCCTTCGGCCCGCAGCCAGGCGGCGGCCTGTTCCGCGGTCGGGCGCGGCGGCACGTTGAGGACGCAGCGGCTGCGGATGGTCGCCGGCAGCTGCGCGATGCGCTCGCAGCCGAGGATGAAGCGCAGCTGGCGGTGGGGCTCTTCGAGGATCTTGAGCAGGGCGTCGGCCGCGCTGCGGTTCAGATGGCAGGCCGGCGCGATCACGCAGACGCGCCCCGCCGCCCGCGCCGGCGTCAGGTTCGCGTCCTGCGCGAGCCGGCGGACCTGGGCGATGACGATGTCGTAGCGCAGCTTCTTGGCGGCGCTTTCTTCCTGGCTCACGTAGTGCAGGTCCGGATGGGTGCCTTCGCGCAGGAGCGCCTCGTCGCCTTCTCCGCCGCGGGACAGCTCCGCCTGCGCGAGATGCAGGCACAGCGGCTCGAGGCCGTCGCTCAGCCGGCCCTGGACCAGCAGCGCCGCCGGCAGGCCCTTGGCCAGGCGCTCGCGGACGTAGCCGGCGTGCCAGGGCAGGGGGGCCGCCGCCAGGCGGCGCAGCTCGGCGCCCGCCGCCGCCGTCATGAATCCGGCGTCAGAAAACGCTTCTTGACCTCGGCGAAGATCCGCTCGCCGACCCGCTCGATCGTGCCGGCTTCCTCGACCACCACGAAGCGGTCGCTCTCCCGCTTCGCCGCCTCCAGGAAATAGTCGCTCACGCGCTGCTCAAAGGACTTGTGCTCCTGCTCGTAGTAGTCCAGCCGCGCCCCGCCGCCGCGCTGCTCCCGGAGGGTGTTGTGCATGAGGATGGTCAGGTCCGGCTTCATGCCCTCGCAGACGATGGCGGTGAGCTGCTCGAGGATCGCGCTGTCGACCATGCCGCCCGCGCCCTGGTAGGCCATGGTCGAATCGTAGAAACGGTCGCAGATCACCCAGGTGCCGTTCGCCAGGGTGGGCTTGATGATGTTGCGGACGTGCTCGTGGCGGTCGGCGTTGAACATCAGCGCCGCGGTCAGCTCGTCGCGCTTGATGTTCGAATCCATCATCAGCCGGCGGATCTCCACGCCCAGCTGCCCCGAGCCGCCGGGCTCGGCCGTGACGATGCAGCGGATGCCCTCCTGGTCGAGGCTGCGCTTGAGCTGCTTGGCCTGGGTGCTCTTGCCGCTGTGGTCGATGCCCTCGAAGGTGATGAAGCGGCTGGGCCGCCCATTGCTCATCGCCGGTTCCTCTGGTAGCGGTTGACCGCGTTGTTGTGCTCGCGCAGGGTCCGGGAGAAATGATGGCCGCCGCTGCCGTCGGCGACGAAGTACAGGTAGTCGCTGTCCAAGGGCTGCAGCGCCGCTTCGACCGCGGCGACGCTCGGAATCGCGATCGGCGTCGGCGGCAGGCCCTTGCGGGTGTAGGTGTTGTGCGGATGGTCCTGCTGGAGATGGGCGCGGGTCAGGTTGCCGTCGAAATCCTCGATGCCGTAGATCACCGTCGGGTCGGACTGCAGGCGCATGCCCAGCCGCAGCCGGTTGTGGAAGACCGAGGCTATCAGCGCCCGCTCGCCAGCGACGCCGGTCTCCTTTTCGATTATCGACGCCAGCACCAGCGCCTCGTGCGGGCTCGCCAGCGGCAGCTCGGCGGCCCGCCGCCGCCACTGCTCGTCCAGCAGCGCGGCCATCCGGCGGTGGGCCTGTCCCAGCAGCTCCCGGTCGCTGGTGCCGTAATCGAGGAGGTAGGTGTCCGGATACAGCATGCCCTCGTAGCCGCCTTCGGCTTCGAAGCCCAGCTCCTGCCAGGCCGCGGCGGGCCGCAGGTCGCTCAGGGTGCGGGTGAACGCCGGCTCGGCCGCCAGCCGCGCCAGCACGTCGGCGAAGCGCAGCCCCTCCACGATCGCGAACCGCGCCTGCTCGACCTCGCCGGCCACCATCTTTTCCAGGGCCGCGGCGTGGCTCATGCCCGGCTCGAGGCGGTACTGCCCCGCCTTGATCGAGCGGTCCTGCCCCAGGCGCCGCGCCAGGCCGCTGAAGCGGCGCTCGTCCGCCACCGCGCCGGCGGCGGCCAGGCCCGCTGCGACCTGCTGCATCGTGGCGCCGGCCGGCGCTGCGACGATCATCGGCTGCGGGGCCGCGATCGGCGCCGCGGCGTACTCGTCCCACTGGCGCTGCTCATGCCGTTCCCAGGCCGCCCGGCCGAGCAGGAGAGACGCCGCCAGCGCCGCCGCGCCGAGCAGCAGGGCCAGCAGCAGGCGCGGCTTGCGCGACAAGCCGGCGATCCGCCACAAGACGTTGTTCGGGGCGTCGCCGCCCGGCTAGGATCCCAAGGGGGTGATGGTTTCGCGCAGGAACGAATCGCGGTAGTCGGCGAAGAAGCCTTCGTAGGTGCGCGGGTCCTGCTGGGTGATTTTCTTGAAGTCGTGGGTCACGAACTTGTACTTGCCGCTGGCGTACTCGATGAACATCTTGCCGATGGCCTCGGCGCTCCAGTCGGGCAGGCCGTTGTCCCGGAACACCTGGGTCGCCATGCGCGGCTCGACCGGGATGAAGCGGATCTCCTTGTTGATGCAGCGGCTGAGCTTGCGCGCCACCACGTGCATCGTCATCGCCGCCGGGCCGGTGATGGTGTACTCCTTGTTCTCGTGGCCCTCGTCCACCAGGGCGTGGGCGCCGACCAGCGCGATGTCGCGGGCGTCCACCTGCGAGACCGTCGCCGTGCCCAGCGGCAGCGCGAAATTGCCGTGCCGGATGATCGTCAGGCTCGAAAACAGCATGTTCTGGTAATAGTTCGCGCCCTTGACGATGGTGTAGTTCACCCCCAGGGCCTTGAGCATCTCGTCGGATTCGTAGTGCATCTTGGCGATCTCCGACGGGATGTCCGGGCCGGTCACCATGTTGGAGATCCGGATCACGTGCGAGACGCCGGCGGACTTGGCCGCTTCGCAGATGTTCTGCGAATGCTGGATCATGTTTTCGGTCACCGGCTGGATCACGAAGACCCGCTCGATTCCGTCCATCGCCTTTTTCAGCGACTCGACGTCGTTGTAGTCGGCGTGGATGTCCTCGAAAGCGTAGTGGCGCAGCTTCGTCAGCTCCGATATCTCCCGGTAGGTGACCCGCACCGGGAAGCCGGCCTGGGTCAGGATCTTTACCGTCTCTTCGCCCGTCATGCCGGACGCGCCGAGAATGAGGATATTGGTGTTGCTCGACATTTAGCTTTCTCCCGAGAGATGAAGATTCATCCGTTCGCCGCCCTTATTTTATAACAAAATTCCTCGCCGGCGTAAATCAAACGCCGTGGGCGAGCATCGCCCGTCCCACGCGGACGAATCCCGCCAGGTTGGCGCCGCGGACGTAGTCGATCCGCCGGCCGCCGCCGCCGTACTCCAGACACTGGTTGTGAATGTCCTGCATTATCTCTTTGAGTCTGCTGTCTAATTCAGCCTCGGTCCAGTTCAGGCGCATGGTGTTCTGGCTCATCTCGAGGCCGGAAACCGCCACCCCGCCGGCGTTCGCGGCCTTGGCCGGGCCGAACAGGATCTTCTTGCGGAACAGCTGCATGGCCTTTTCCTCCGACGGCATGTTGGCGCCTTCGGAGACCAGCTGGCAGCCGTTGGCGACCAGCTTCTTGGCCTCGTCCAGGGAGATCTCGTTCTGGGTCGCGCAGGGGAAGGCGGCGTCGCACTTGACCCCCCAGGGGCGCTTGCCGGCGTGGAAGCTGGCCTTGGGATGCTTCTTGACGTAGGCGCCGACGCTCGCGCGCTTGCCGAACTTGATCTCGTGCAGCTCCTCGATCTTGGTGCGGTCGAAGCCGTCCGGGTCGTGGATGAAGCCCGACGAATCCGACAGGGTCAGGACCTTGGCCCCCATCTCGCTGAGCTTGAGCGCGCAGTGCAGCGCGACGTTGCCCGCGCCCGAGACGCAGCACCTGAGGCCCTTGAGGCTGTCGCCGCGGTGGTTGAGCATGTGCTCGGCGAAATAGACGGTGCCGAAGCCGGTCGCCTCGGTGCGCACCAGCGAGCCGCCGTACTCCAGGCCCTTGCCGGTGATCGTGCCCGAGGCGAACTCGCCGGTCAGGCGCTTGTACTGGCCGAACAGGTAGCCGATCTCGCGGCCGCCGACGCCGATGTCGCCGGCCGGGACGTCGACGTTCGGGCCGATGAAGCGGTGCAGCTCGGTCATGAAGGCCTTGCAGAAGCGGGCGATCTCCGCGTCGGACTTGCCGTGCGGGTTGAAGTCCGCGCCGCCCTTGGCCGCGCCCAGCGGCAGGGTCGTCAGCGAGTTCTTGAAGGTCTGCTCGAAGGCGAGGAACTTGATGATCGACAGGTTGACGCTCGCATGGAAGCGCAGGCCGCCCTTGTAGGGGCCGATCGAGTTGTTGAACTGGACCCGGTAGCCGCGGTTGATGCGCATGTTGCCGGCGTCGTCCTCCCACGAGACGCGGAAGACGATGATGCGGTCGGGCTCGGTCATGCGCTCGAACACCAGCTTGTCGGTGAATTCCGAGTGCTCGGCCAGATAGGGGAAGACGTCGTGCGCGACCTCGCGCACCGCCTGCTGGAACTCGGGCTCCTGAGGGTTGCGCCGCTCGAAGCCCGCGAGGAAGTTCTTCAGGCTGGTCGAGTCGTAGGAACCAGGCTTGGCGGCGGCGGCGGAGCGGGACATGGCGTCGGTTAAACTTGCTAGGATGGGGATTTTACGCTTTTTGCTGCCGGTCCCGGCTCTGCTGCTGCTGGCGCCGCTGGCCGCCGCCGAGCCCAAGGTGCTGCTCGAGCTGTTCACTTCCCAGGGCTGCTATTCCTGTCCGCCGGCCGAGGACCTGCTCGCCGAGCGCTACCTGGGGCGGGACGACGTCCTCGCCCTTGAGCTGCACGTCGACTACTGGGACGACCTGGTCTACTGGGGCTCGAGCTGGGAGGATCCCTGGTCGTCGCCGGCCTACAGCCGGCGGCAGCGCGCCTACGCCTTCCGCAGCGGCGTCTTCACGCCGCAGATGGTGGTCCAGGGCGCCTCCAGCGCCTCGGGCACCTCCCGCCGCCGCATCGACGCCGCCATCGCCGACGCCCAGGCGGTGCCGGTGGCTGCGACGGTCAGCATGCGGCCCCGGGCCGGCGGCGGCTGGACCGCCGAGGCCCGCGGCGGCCTGGACGCGGCGGGGCCGGTCGAGGCGCTGCGCGTCGTCTACCTCAAGGAGACCGAGACCGCCATCGCCGGCGGCGAGAACAAGGGCAAGATCCTGCGCAACCACAACGTGGTCACCGTCCTCGAGCGCGCCGGCGCGCTCGCCGGCGTCCTCAGCCTCGAGCTGCCGCCGCCGCCGCCGGGCCACGGCTGCGCCGTCATCCTGCAGCGGGCGGGGCAGGGGCCGGTCCTCGGCGCCTGGACCTGTCCGCCGGCCGCGGCCGGCGACTAGCCGGCGCCGCCTTCGGCGTTGTTGATCGTGATCTCGGCCTTTTCCATCAGGCCGCCGATGGTCTCTTCGATGAGGTCGGTCTGCAGGGTCTGGATGATGAGCTCGCGGTTGCTGTCGTCCAAGGGCGGCAGCTCGTAAGGCCGCGACGAATCGCGGTACAGCAGCACCCATCCATCCTCGGTGAGGATCGGCTCGGGGCCGATTTCGCCGTCCGCGAGCTCGGCGGCGAGCGCGGCGACGCCCGGCGCCGGGTGGGTCGCCGGGTGCACCCAGAAGACGTTGTCGCTGTCTTCGGGGGTGGCGTCGTTCAGCACCGCCAGCTCCTTGAAGTCGTCCGGCTTGCCGGCCAGGCTCGCGAGGGCCTGCGTGGCGGCTTCCTCGCTCGGGAAGGCCAGCTGGTACATCCGGTGCTCCTCTTCGTTGGCCCGTTCCGCCGCGATCAGGTCGTAGCGCGCCTGCACCTCTTCTTCGGAGATGGGGGTGTTCTCCACCACGCCCGCGATGTAGATCCGGGGCAGCAGCTGGTACTCGGCGATCCGCTCCAGGATCTTGAAGCGCTCAAGCTCGTTGTAGCGGCCCGAGGCCAGGGCCGCCTTGCCCACCGCCGTGGCGAAGGCGGAGCCGCCGGCCGTCTGGCCGATCAGCTCCAGGTCCTCCGGCTGGCCGTGCTCCTCGAGCAGCCGGCGCGCCTCGTTGTTCGCGTATTCGGCCTCCAGCTGGCCTTTGATCTTCTCGGCTTCCGCCGGGGTGAATTCGGGCATCGTCATCTCGCGGCGGTCGCGGACGTGGATGATGTGCCAGCCGAACTGGCTTTCGACCGGCTCGGCCGAAAAGCCGCCGGGCTCGATCGCCGCGACCGCCGCCGCGAACTCGGGCACGAAGCTCGCGGTGATGCTCCAGCCCAGGTAGCCGCCGTTGGCGCCCGAGCCGGTGTCGATCGAGCTCGTCCGGGCCAGCCGCATGAACTCGTCGGGATCGCCGCCGGCTTCGTCGAGCAGGCTTTGCGCCTCTTCTTCGGTCGCGACGAGGATGTGGAAGGAATCGTATTCCAGCGTGCCGGCGCGCTCCTCGATGGCGCGGTCGTAGCGGGCCTTGACCTCCTCTTCGCTGACGTCGATGCTCGGCCCCAGCTCCCGGGCGAAGCTGTGGAAGGCGATGCGCTCTTTCATCAGCGCGAGGTTGGCGAGGTATTCCTCGTCCTGGTCGTACTCCAGGCGCCGGGCTTCCTGCGACAGGACGATGCTCGACACGAAGCGGCGCAGGATGGCGTTCAGCTGTTCGCCGCCGACCTGCGGGTTGGCGCCGATCAGCTCCTGGACCACCGCGAAGGGAATCTCCTCGCCGTTGATGACGGCGTAGGTGTCGACGCCCAGCTCCGCCTTGGCGGCGTTGTCCTGGGCGAGGGCGACGCCCGCCAGCAGCAGCGCGGCCGGCGCCAGGATTCTTGACATGTGCATGGATCGTTCTCTTGTTGTGCGAGAGGGGAAGGGGAGGATGGATTCAGTCGCTCAGGGCCGTGATGGCCAGGGCGTGGACGCCGAGCTTTTCAAGGTCGCCCAAGCAATTGTAAACCAGGCGGTGGCGCTCGAGCTCGCTGAGGCCGGCGAAGCCGGCCGCGCTGATCCGCAGCCGCAGGTGCGCGCCGCGGCCCGCCTCGGCGTGGCCCAGATGCTCGTCGCTGAGATCCTCGACCTCCAGCCGCGCCGGCCGCAGCCGCTCCCGCAGCCGCGCGGTGACGAGCTCAGCCGCGTCCGCCATCGCCGCGGTGGCGGTACGCGAGCCAGCCGCAGTGGCCGCAGATGAACACGAAGCTCAGCAGCGGCAGCGCGAAGGTCTTGAACGCCACCCAGTTCGCCTCGCTGAAGCTGAAGGCGACGTACAGGTTGAGCGCCGCCAGCACCGCCATGAAGCCGGTCCACAGCAGCGCGGCGCCCTTCCAGCCGGCGCGCGGCACCTGCGGCAGGGCCTTCGCGAGCAGGGCGGCCACCGGGTTGCGGCCCAGCGCCAGGCTCGCGAGCAGCGCCGCCGCCAGGCCCAGGTACAGCGCCGTCGGCTTGAGCTTGATGTACAGCGGGTCGTCCAGCAGCAGCGTCAGGACGCCGAAGCCCAGCACCAGCGCCGTCGACCACATGTGGACCTTGCGCTCGGGATGGCGCCGGAGCAGCAGCGCGGCCGATCCCATCGTCATCGTGACCATCAGCACGACGACCGCGGTCTTGAGGTCGCCGCTGTAGGCGTAGGCCGCGAAGAAAGCCGCCAGCGGCCCCAGGTCCGCGACGAACTTAAGCATCGCCGCCGGCCTCCAGGTCGAGGGCGAGCGAGTTGATGCAGTAGCGCTGGCCGGTCGGCGCCGGGCCGTCGTCGAAGACGTGGCCCAGGTGCGCGTCGCAGCGGGCGCAGACCACCTCGACGCGGCGCATGCCGTGCGAATCGTCCGGGACCTCCTTCACCGCCGCGGCCGCCGCCGGCCGCACGTAGCTCGGCCAGCCGGTGCCCGAGTCGAACTTGTCGGCCGAGCTGAACAGAGGCGCCGCGCAGCAGGCGCAGCGGTACATGCCCTTATCCTTGCAGGCGTTGTAGATGCCCGAAAAGGGCGGCTCGGTGCCCTGTTCCCGGGTGACGCGGTAGACTTCCGGCTTGAGCTCCGCCCGCCATTCGGCGGGGGACTTGTCGACCCGGTCGTCGCCGTCGGCCATCGCCCTAGCGCAGGGGCGGAGCGTAGAGGATGCCGCCTTTGGACCAGAGCTGGTTGGGCGAGCCGTCGCGCTTGAGGCGCAGGATCGTGTTCTCGCCGACGTGGCGCTCATAGGACTCGCCGTAGTTGCCGACCGCCTTGATGAACCTGTAAAAGCAGTCCTCGCGCAGCCGCAGGCTGAGCAGCCGGCACATGCCGCCTTCGGTCCCGACCAGGCGCTTGA
>MEIE01000039.1 GCA_001750625.1 Candidatus Amphirhobacter heronislandensis | reverse complement strand
ACCGGGCGCTCAGCCATCGCCGCCGCCCGCGATGCGCTCGACCAGCTCCTGGACCCGCAGCGCCTCGGCCGCGCCCGGGACCGGCGTCTCGCCCGCCGCCACCGCCCGCAGGAAGGACGCGATCAGGTCCTGGTGCAGCTCCGGCCCGAAAGCCATCGGGTCGGCGCCGCCGCCGGTGCCCCGCGCCGCGCCGAAGCGCTCGCGGCGGCCGTCGCGCCAGGCGATCTCCAGGACGTTGCCGACCAGGCTCGCCGAGGCCTTCTCGGCGTCGATGTGCAGCCGCTCGGTCGTGCCCGGATAGGCCGCGGTGGTCGCGACCACCGCCCCCAGCGCGCCCGATTCGAAACGCAGGCCGGCGACCGCGAAGTCCTCGGTCTCCATGCGGTGCAGCGCCGAGGTCCCCGCCAGCGCCCGGACCTCCGCCACCGGCCCCAGCAGCAGCAGCAGCAGGTCGAGGATGTGCACCGCCTGGGTGAGCAGCACCCCGCCGCCGTCGCGCTCCTTGCTGCCGCGGCCGCGCTCGTCGTAGTACTCCTGGCCGCGCCACCACGGGAAGTCCAGCCGCGCCAGCGCCAGCTTGCCGAGCGCGCCGGCCGCGATCAGCTCCTGCAGCCGCCGCACGTCGTCGCGGCGGCGGTGCTGCAGCACCACGCCCAGCGGCACGCCATGTTGCTCGCAGGCGGCCGCCGCGCGCCGCGCCTCGGCGACGTCGCGGCCCAGCGGCTTTTCAGCCAGCACCGCCTTGCCCGCCGCCGCGCAGCGCTCGATGATCTCGACGCGGGCGTTCGGCGGGGTCAGCAGCAGCACCGCGTCGACCGCCGGGTCGGCCAGCAGCTCGTCGAGCCCGGCGCTCGCTCGCGCGCCAAGCTTTGCGGCGGCGGCCTCAGCCGGCCCCGGCGTCCGGCTCCAGACCTGCTTGACCGCCGCGAGCTCCGGCAGCCGTGCCAGCGCCTCGAGATGCGGCTTCGCCGCCATGCCGACGCCGACGACGCCGACGCCCAGCGGCGCCGTCATGCCGGCCGCACGACCTTGCCGTCGCCGTCGAAGACGTGCGCCCGCCCCGGCGGCAGCGCCAGCTCGATGCGGTCGCCGACCCGCAGCTCGTTCTGCCCCGGCGAGTGCACGACCACCTGCTCCTCGAGGCCGCAGCCGCAGTACAGGTAGGACTCGCCGCCGAGCTGCTCGTTGATCTCGACCGCGCCGGCGAACGGGTCGCAGCCGGCGGCGGTCCCGATCGCGACGTGCTCGGGGCGGACGCCGACGGTGACCTTGGCGCCGTCGGCGAGCGCGATGCCCGGCGGCGCGTCCATCATCCCGCCCGCCGCGAGCCGCAGCCGCCCGCCTTCGGCCGCGGCCGCGAAGAAGTTCATCCGCGGCGAGCCGATGAAGCCGGCGACGAAGAGGTTCGCGGGATGGTTGTAGACGTCCAGCGGCCGGCCGATCTGCTCGAGGACGCCGGCGCGCATGACCACGATGCGGTCGGCGAGCGTCATCGCCTCGGTCTGGTCGTGGGTGACGAAGACCATGGTCGCCTTGATGCTCGCGTGCAGGGTCGCGAGCTCCTTGCGCATCGCCACCCGCAGCTCGGCATCCAGGTTGCTCAGCGGCTCATCGAACAAGAAGACCTTGGGCTCGCGGACCATCGCGCGGCCGATCGCCACCCGCTGGCGCTGGCCGCCGGACAGCTGCGCCGGCTTGCGCTCGAGCAGCTCGCCGAGCCGCAGCATCGCCGCCGCTTCGCGCACCCGCGCCGTTATCTGCTCTTTGGGCATGCGGGTGTTCTCGAGCGCGAAGGCCATGTTCTTGTACACCGTCATGTGCGGGTACAGCGCGTAGGACTGGAACACCATCGCCAGGCCGCGGTCGGCCGCCGGGACGGCGTTGACGTTCGCGCCGCCGATCTCGATGTCGCCGGCGCTCTGCTTCTCGAGGCCGGCGACGATGCGCAGCAGCGTCGACTTGCCGCAGCCCGACGGCCCGACCAGCACCACGAACTCGCCGTCAGCCACCTCGAGCTCGACGTCCCGCAGCACCTCGGTCGCGCCGAAGCTCTTGGCGATGCCGCGCAGGCGCAGGTCGGCCATCGCTAGACGCTCGCGTCCGCGGCGGCGCGGGCGGTCGCCGGCTGCAGGCGCCGCGGCCGCCGCCCCGCCATGACGTTGGCAATGTCCTCGAGCAGCATCTCCTGCAACAGCTCGTAGGAGCGCGGGATGCCGCCGGCGCGGTGCGCCGACCACAGCACCTGCCGCAGCCGCCGCCAGGGGCTGCGCGCCGGCGCGGGCTCGTGCGGAAAGACGTCGACCGCCAGCTTGATGCGGCCGCGGCGCGCCAGCGACGCCAGCGCGTCGAAGTCCACCACCGCGGCGCGGCTCGCGAGGACCACCACGCAGCCTGGCGCGAGCGCGTCCAGTTTCTGCGCGTCCAAGAAGCCCTCGTTGCTGCGGGTCGCGCCGGCGGTGACCGCGACGTGGCTCGCCGCCGCCAGCAGCCGCGGCAGCGGCCGCCGGAGCGCGCCGTGCTTCGCGAGGACCGCCGCCGGGACGTGCGGGTCGTGGACCAGCAGCCGGCAGCCGAAGGGCCGCAGCAGCTCGGCGAGCCGCCGGCCCAGGTTGCCGAAGCCGATGATGCCGACCGTCGCGCCGGCGAGGCTGACGGCATCGCGGTTGCCGGCGATGCCGTACTTCTCGCGGCCGGCGAGGAAATCCTGCTGCGCCGCGAGCATGCCGCGGCCCTGGACGATCAGCGCGCCGAGGATCCATTCGGCCACCGCGTCCGCCATCGCCGGCGCGATCGACAGCACCTGGACGCCGCGCCGCGCCGCGCAGGCGTAGTCGATGTTCGGCCGCCAGTTGCCCAGGACGTTGATCACCGCCTTGAGGCGCCGCGCGCGTTCGAGCCGGCCGCGGCCGAGCGCGGTCTGCCCGACCACCACCGCGGCCTCTTCGATGACGCCGTCGACCTGCCGGTCGGAGGCCGGGCGGCGCAGGTGGGCGCGGACGTCGAAGTCCCGCACGAGCCGGCGGCGGGTCGCCGGGCCGTAGACCATCGCCGCGGTCCGCGGATGCGGATCGAGCAGCAGCAGGGGCCTAGCGCTCATTTGATGCCGGCGCTCGCGATGCCGGTGGTGATGAAGCGCTGCAGCCAGCCGAAGACGAACAGCACCGGCAGCAGGGTGAGCACCGTCATCGCCAGCAGGTAGTTCCAGCGCGTGTAGAACTCGCCGCTGAACGAGTGCAAGCCGATCTGCAGCGTGAAGTTCTCCGAGCGGTTGAGCACGATCAGCGGCCACAGGAACTCGTTCCAGCGCCAGATCACCGAGAAGATCGCCAGCACCGCCAGCGCCGGCAGCGCCAGCGGCATGACGATGCGCCAGTAAATCTGCCACTCGCTCGCCCGGTCCAGCCGCGCCGCCTCGATCAGCTCGCCGGGGATGGTCAGCATGTACTGCCGCAGCAAGAACACCCCGGTCGGCGTCGCCGCTCCCGGCAGGATGACGCCCCACAGCGAATTGGTCATGCCGAGCTCGGTGACGATGAGATAGGTCGGCACCAGGATGATCGTCAGCGGGAACATCAGCGTCCCGATCACCAGCCCCAGCGCGACGTTGCGGCCCGGGAAGCGGTAGATCGCCAGGCCGAAGGCCGCCATCGAGTTGATCACCAGCGTGATCGCGGTCGCGGCCACGGTGACGAAGACCGAGTTGCCCAGGTAGCCGAGGAAGTTGAGCTTGGCGATCGGGTAGGCGTAGTTCTCGAAGGCCAGCTTGACCTCGCGGACCTTCTCGATCGAATCGATCGGCACCTTGATACGTTCGGCCGGCGCCGCCGGGTCCACCATCAGCGAGATGATGCCGACCCGCCGCACCTGCGCGAGCTCGCGGACCACCCCGTCCTCGCCGGTGACCCGGAACAGCGGCAGCGGCTCGTCGTAGCCCTCGACCGGCACCGTAATCTGCTCGAGCGGCGCGAGCGTCGGCGGGTACTCGATCAGGCCGGCCTGGGTCTTGAACGACGACAGCCCCAGCCACAGCACCGGCGCGAACATCAAGAACACCCCCAGCGCCAGGTACAGCCAGGTCAGCACGTCGGTGACGTGCGGCCGGCCACCGGTGCCGCGGCCGCGGCCCAAAAAATGCAGCAGCCGGGAAATCATGCGTGCTTGGCGTCCGGCCGGAAGGCCAGCGCGATGTAGATGACCGTCAGCGCGATCAGGATGACCGCCAGCACGTAGGAGGCCGCCGCCGCCAGGCCGAAGTTCTGCACCTGGCTCGCGAAGCCGGTGTCGTAGATGTACTGGACGATGAGCTGGGTCGCGGTCCCCGGCCCGCCGCCGGTGAGCACGAAGACCTCGTCGAAGGTCTGCACCGACTTGATCATCGCCAGCACGATCACCACCACCAGGTTCGGCCACAGCATCGGCAGCGTGATGCGCCACAGCGTCCGGGTCTTCGAGGTCCCGTCCATCTCCGCCGCCTCGTACAGGTCGGGCGGGATCGCCTGCAGCCCGGCCAGCAGGATCAAGGTGTAAAAGCCCATGTGCGCCCAGATCGAGACGAAGATCGCCCAGAACATCGCCCAGCCCGGGTCGATGAAGAACAGGATCTTGTCGCCGCCGAGGCTTTCGAGCAGGGCGTTGAGGACGCCGTCGCGGTGCAGCACCCACTTCCAGATCAGCGCCACCACCACCGGCGACAGCAGCACCGGAAAAAAGAACACCGCGCGGAAGAAGCCGCGGGCGCGGATCTTGCGGTTGAGCACCAGCGCCGTCAGCAGGCTCAGCGCCACCATGAAGCCCACCTGCAGCGTGACGAACTTCATCGAGTTGTAGATCGCCCGCCAGAAGTTGTCCTCGCGGCAGGTGGCCGGGTCAAGCAGGTCGCCGCAGGCGAACAGGTGGCCGAAGTGCTCGGCGCCGATCCACGGCCGGTCCTCGAGGAACAGCTCGGTGCCGCCGGTCAGCGAATAGGCCGCGTTGACCAGCAGCGGCAGGATGACGAAGGTCCCGAAGAACAGCAGGTTCGGGACCAGGAAAAAGTAGGGCATGCCGCCCTGGCCGATGCCGCGCTGCAGCAGCCTGAAGGGCCGGTCGAGGGCCCGCATCGCCAGCAGCCACGGCAGGGCCGCCAGCTCCCGCAGCCGCTGCCGCATCACCCGCGCCCAGGCCAGCGGCGCGTCATCGGACCGCGGCGGCCTAGCCGCCGCGCTTCTTCTCGGCTATCTGCTGCTCGACGTCCTGCTCGATGCGCCCGTAGGCCTCGTCGAGGCTCATCTCGCCCACGATCGCCTGGTTGACCCGGCTGATCGCCGCGTTGAACATGACGCGGTTGAAGGGGTAGCCCTGCAGCTGGAAGGCGGTCGGCGAGATCTCGCCGATGTGCTCGGCGAAGACCCCGAGCGCGTGCTTGGCGTTCGGGTTGTCGGTCTGGAAGTCAATTCCCTTCGCCGACAGGCCGACGTGGCCGGGGATGAACAGCGTCCGCGAGTAGAAGTCCTCGAGGTTGTCCTCGCGCGCGAAGAACTCCATCAGCTTGGTGACCTCGGCCGGGTGCTCGGTGTCCTTGAAGGCCACCATCGCCGCGCCGCCGGGCATGCCGGTGCAGGTTCCCGGGCCGCAGGGGTTGGGCACCGCCCACCAGTCGAAGTCGTCGCCGATCTGCTCGGAGAACTGCGCGATCTGCCACGAGCCGGACATGTACATCACCACCTGGGCGTTGCCGAACTCCTCGTTCGCGCCCCGGTAGGACGAGCCGCTGACGCTGCCCCACAGCTCCTTGGACATGGTGCCGTCGTTGTGCCAGTCGACCAGCAGCTGCGCCATGCGCTTGAAGCCTTCGTCCACCACCGCCGGCTCGCCGGCGGCATCGAAGTAGGCCGCGCCCTGGCTGATCGCCGGCCCGGCCATGCGGTGGCCGGAGCGGTCCATCGCCAGCGGAATCGGGATGTCGAGCTTGCGCGCGACCTCGTTGACCGCGGCGGCCCAGTCCTCCCAGGTCGCGCCCTTGGCCGGCATCGCCACGCCGGCCTGCTCGAACAGCGTCTTGTTGACGAAGGGGCCGGTGACGGTCATCTGCGTCATGTAGCCGCAGACCGATTCGGTGTCGCCCTCCTGCCGCAGCCACGGCAGGAACGGGCCGAAGTTCTCGACCCAGTAGCCGGCGTCCTCGAGGTAGGGGCGCATGTCGAGGTAGTACTTCGCCAGGCCGCCGAGGTCGGTGACCCGCGCGATGTCCGGGCCCTCGCCCGCGGCGAGCTGCACCGGCAGGCCTTCGACGATCTGCTTGTACGCGACCACGTCGAGCGCGACCTTGATGCCGGGGTTTTCGGCCTCGAAGCGGCTGATCTGCTCGCCGAGGACTTGGTCCTCGATGCCGTCGGTGTAGTACATGACGCGCAGCTCGACCTGCGCCGCCGCCAGCGGCGCCGCGCCGAGCAGGGCGCTGGCCACCAGCGCCGCCTTGAGATTCCTTTCCATGGTCACCCTCCTCTCCTATGAGTTTCCTAGCGGTGATTATAAGATACACGGCAAGCCGCCATGCCCCGTCCGCCCGACCTGGCCGCCGCCCTGACAGGGCTGCCGCCGCTGCGGCGGACCCGGCCGCCGCGCCTCGCCGGCGGCGTCCTGCGCGTCCCGACCACCGCCGGGACCCTGACCATCGAGCGCTGGCGCCCGGGGATCCTGCGCCTGCGGCTGCCGCCGCCGGCCGGGGCTCCCAAGGCGCCGGACTACGGCCTGCTCGCCGGCCGCGGCCAGCCCCGGGCGGGGCGGCGGACGGCGGACGGCGGCTGGGACTTCGGCGACTTCGGCGTCCAGGTCGAGCCGGGCGAGCAGCTCGCGCTGTCCATCAGCCACCGCGGCCGGCCGCTGCTCGGGCCGCCGAGCGACGGCCACTTCACCCGGCGCTGGCGAATCGCGCCGTGGGCGGCGGACGCGGAGCGCGCCGCCGTCGCCTTCGACCTCGCCGACGGCGAGCGGCTGCACGGCGGCGGCGAGAACTGGGCGCGGCTGGACCTGCGCGGCCAGCTGCTCGACGGCTGGAACGAGGACAGCCTCGGCGGCAACGCCGCCCAGTCCTACAAGAACATCCCTTTCGTGTGGTCCTCGCGCGGCTGGGGCCTGTGGTTCAACACCCCCGCGCCGGTCCGCCAGGCCTGCGGCTTCGCCGCGCTCAGCCACCGCAGCTACGTCGCCGCGGCCGCGCGCGGCCTCGACCTGTTCGTCCTCGCCGGGACGCCGGCCGAAATGCTGCGCGGCTACCACCGCCTCACCGGCGCCCCCGGCGTCCTGCCGGCCTGGAGCCTCGAGCCCTGGCTGTCGCGCGCCTACTACCGGACCGAGGCCGAGCTGCTCGAGGCCGCCGAAAAGATGCGCGCGCTGCGGCTGCCCTGCCGGACCATCGTCCTCGACGGCCGCACCTGGCTGCGGACGCGGACACGCTTCGCCTTCGACTGGGACGAGGAGCGCTACCCCGACTTCCCCGCCACCCTCGCCCGGCTCAAGAAGATGGGCTACCGCGTCTGCCTGTGGGTCTACCCGCTGTGCTCGGTGCACAGCCCGGCCTACGCGGATCTCGCGCGCGCCGGCATGTTCCTGCGCGACCGCCGCGGCCGCAGCCTCGTGTACCGCTTCGACCCCGAGCCCTTCGGCGCCGATCTCAGCCAGCTGCCGCCAAGCGGCGTCGTCGACTTCACCAATCCGCGCGCCTGCCGCTGGTGGCGCCGCGGCTGCGCCCGGCTGCTGGAGCTCGGCGCCGACGCGCTCAAGACCGACTTCGGCGAGCAGGTCCCCGCCGCCGCCGTCGCCGCGAACGGCGACCGCGGCTGGCGGCTGCACAACGCCTACGCCCTGCTGTACAACCAGCAGACCGCGCTGGCTTTCGCCGCCGCCGGCAAAAAACCGGTGCTGTGGGCGCGCGCCGCGGCCTCGGGCAGCCAGCGCCATCCCGGCCACTGGTGCGGCGACAGCCAAAGCGACTGGGGCGGCCTGCGCACCGCGGTCCGCGGCTGCCTGCAGTGGTCGCTCAGCGGCGGCGCCTACACCGGCTCGGACGTCGGCGGCTTCTACGGCGGCCCGCCCGACCCCGAGCTGTACCTGCGCTGGCTGCAGTTCGGCGTGATGTCGCCGCTGCTGCGCCTGCACGGCATCGGCCCGCGCGAGCCCTACCACTACGGCGCCCGCGTCCTGCGCGCCAGCCGCGCCTGGCTCGAGCTGCGCATGCGGCTGCTGCCGTACCTGCGCCGCGCCGCGCGGCAGATCCCCGGCGGCCTGCCGCTGCTGCGGCCGCTGCCGCTGGCCTATCCGGAGCTGCCCGCCGAGGCCTCCGGCCGCGACCTGCAGTTTTTGCTCGGCCCCGACCTGCTCTGCGCGCCGGTCACCGAGCCCGGCGGCCGCAAGGAACTGTGGCTGCCGCCGGGACGCTGGCGCGACGTCTTAAGCGGCGAGACCGTCGCCGGGCCGCGCCTGCTGACGCGCCGCTGCCGCCTGGAGGAGGCGCCCCTGTACGCCCGGGCCGGCCGCAAGGTGCTGTAAAGCCGCGGCGGGCGGCGCGCCCTACTTGCCTTTCTTTTTAGGCGGGAGGCCGAAGGCTATCCTGAAATCCGCCATCGCGGACCGGAAGATTCCGATGAGAGGGCTAGCGTCGACACGCTGCGGCCGATCGCATCGGCAGCGGACTCCCCGCATTCATCCCTTCCCATCAGCGGCCCGTCCCACTCCCTCTCGCAGGCGGACAGCTGACCACTTTTTCCTTGGGCAGGACGTTCATCGCTCTTTTCCTTGGGCGGGAGGTTGAAGGCTATCCTGAAGTCCGCCATCGCCGACCGGAAGATTCCGATGAGTGGGCTTATCCCCAGCGTGGCAAAGCTGCGGCCGATCGCCTCGGCGACCGTCTCCGTGTATTCTTTTCTCCCCCTCGGCTTCATCGTCCATGCCCCTCGCGGACAATCATATCCCATTCGCTATGATTTTGGCGCGGCGGCCGCGCCAGGGCCGCAGCGCGGCAGGCTCTAGGAAGCCTCGTCCGCCCGCAAGGCCGCGATGCGCGCGACCGAGGCGATCGCCGCCGCCGCCTGCGGCAGCGGCAGCTGCACCGCCGCGTCCGACACCGCCTCCGCCGGCCGCGGATGGGC
>MEIE01000038.1 GCA_001750625.1 Candidatus Amphirhobacter heronislandensis | reverse complement strand
CTGAACTCGGCGCTGGACGACAGGACCGGCACCGGCGCCTCGCGGGAGATGCGCTCGGCGGCGCCGCTGACGTAGCGGTCGAGGATGGCCTCGCCGGCGACGAGGATCCGCTTGCCGCCGAAGGCCTCAGTTCGCATGAATGACGCCTTCGATGATGTCGGCGGGGGCCGGCGCCTGCTTGGACAGCACCGTGGACTTGGCCTCGGGCAGCTGCGCGGGGCAGTCCTGGTTGAAATGCAGGCCGCGGCTTTCGCGCCGTTCGGCGGCCGAGCGGATGATCAGCTGGGCGCACAGCAGCAGGTTGCGGACCTCGATGAAGTCCGAACTCACCACGAAGCGGCGGTAGTGGTCGCCGATCTCCTCGGCGATGACCGCGAGCCGGCGCTGGGCGCGCTCGAGCCGCTCGTCCGAGCGCACGATGCCGACGTAGTTCCACATCATCCGGCGGATCTCGTCCCAGTTGTGGGCGACCATGACCTCCTCGTGGGCGGGGCCGACCCGGCTGTCGTCCCAGCGCGGGATCGCGGCCGGGGCGGGCGGCAGCGACCTGCTGGCGCGCGCCGCGGCGTTGCGGGCGACGACGATGCACTCGAGCAGCGAGTTGCTGGCGAGGCGGTTGGCGCCGTGCAGGCCGGTTGAGCCGGTCTCGCCGATGGCGTAGAGGCCCGCGACCGCGGTGGCGCCGGCGATGTCGGTGGCGATGCCGCCGCACAGGTAGTGGGCGCTGGGGACGACCGGGACCAGGTCCTTGGGGATGGCGATGCCGAGCTCGGCGCAGCGCCGCTTGATGCCCGGGAACCGCCGGTCGATCACCGCCTCGGGCACCGGGGCGAAGTCCAGGTGCATGCAGTCGGCGCCGGTGCGCTTGATCTCGGCGTCGATGGCCTGGGCGACCACGTCCCGCGGCGCGAGCTCGGCGTCCGGGTGGTAGGCCGGCATGAAGCGCTTGCGCGCGGCGTTGACCAGCAGGGCGCCCTCGCCGCGGCAGGCCTCGGAGATCAGCACCGACTTGGCGTGCGGATGGAACAGGGCGGTGGGATGGAACTGGACGAACTCCATGTTCGCGACCTGGCAGCCGGCGCGCCAGGCCATCGCGACGCCGTCGCCGGTGGCCTCGTCGGGATTGGTGGTGTAACGGTAGACCTTGCCGATGCCGCCGGTGGCGAGGACCACGGCGCGGGCGGCGACGGTGTCCACCTGGCCGCTGCCGCGGCGCAGGACGTACAGGCCGCGGACGGCGCCGTCCTCGACCACCAGGTCGACCGCGACCGCGCCGGTGTGGATGGTGACGTTCGGCAGCTGCTGGACCTTGGCGAACAGCGCGGCCACCAGCGCGGCGCCGGTGGCGTCCGAGACGTGGACGATGCGCCGCTTGCCGTGGCCGCCCTCGCGGCCGAGGTCGAAATCGCCGGACTCGCTGCGGGCGAAGGCGACGCCCTGTTTTTCCAGCCATTCGACCGCCTTGCCGCCGTCGGCGACGATCGCGGCGACCGCGGCCGGATCGCAGAGCCCGCGGCCGGCGCGCAGGGTGTCCTCGATGTGCTCGTCCTCGCTGTCGCCGGCCGCGACCACCGCGGCCATGCCGCCCTGGGCCCAGCTCGAGGCGCCGCCGACGGTTTCGCCCTTGCAGAACAGCGCGACCCGCAGCGACGGGTCGAGGGCGAGGACGTGGGCGAGGCCCGCGAGGCCGGCGCCGATGACGGCGACGTCGCAGCTGCTGCCTGGATCTTCCCGCATTTGTCCCTTCCGCTCGCGCAGGCGGGGATTTTAAAAGAAAAAACCCCTGCCGGCAAGGAGGCAACCGGCAGGGGGAGGAAGGTTGGAGGGCCTTCCTATTCGACCGCGATCTTGATGCGGGGTCCGGCGGTCTCGGACTTGCGCTTCGGCAGGGTGACGCTCAGGACGCCGTTGGCGAGCTTCGCGCCGATCTTGGCCGCGTCGATGTCCGCCTTGAAGCGGAACTGGCGCCGCATGCTCGCGCTGGCGCGCTCGCGGTAGATCGGGCTGGCCGCGCCTTTCTTGGCGGCGTCCTCGTCCTTGGCCTCGGCCTTGGCGGCCGCGATGGTCAGGACGCCTTCCCTGAATCCGACTTCGAGCTCGTCCTGGCCGTAGCCGGGGACCTCGGCGTGGACCACCAGGGCCTTGGGCGTCTCCTCGATGTCGACCGGGAAGGCGCTCTCGTAGCCGTAGCGGGCGGCGGGGAAGAGGCTGTTGATTATGGGGTTGGTGTACATGATCGTCTCCTGTTGCAGGGTTGGATGCGACATATATAGCCCTGCTGGGAGGGTTTTTCAAGTCCCGGGCCAAATTGCGTATGATATGATTAGGCGGACCCCCGCACGCACGCACCGACAGGAGCCGAAAATCAGCAAGGACGACAAGGAACGAAACCTCAAGCAGGCCCTGGTGGCCCTGGAGAAAAAGCACGGCAAGGGCGCGATCATGCGCATGGGCGAGCAGCAGGAGGAGGAGGTCGGATCGGTGGTCTCCACCGGTTCGCTGGGCCTGGACCTGGCGCTCGGCATCGGCGGCCTGCCCCGGGGGCGGGTGGTCGAGATCTACGGCCCCGAGTCCTCGGGCAAGACGACGATCGCCCTGCAGGTGGTCGCCCGCGCCCAGCAGCAGGGCGGCAACGCGGCCTTCGTCGACGCCGAGCACGCCCTCGACCCCGAATACGCCCGCAACCTCGGCATCGACACCAAGCAGCTGCTGCTGGCGCAGCCGGACTCGGGCGAGCAGGCCCTGGAGATCGTCGACGCGCTGGTGCGCTCGGGCAGCGTGGACGTCATCGTGGTCGACTCGGTCGCCGCGCTGACGCCGCAGGCCGAGATCGACGGCCAGATGGGCGATTCGCACGTCGGGCTGCACGCGCGGCTGATGTCGCAGGCGCTGCGCAAGCTCACCGGGGTGATCAAGACCTCCAACACCATGGTGCTGTTCATCAACCAGATCCGGATGAAGATCGGCGTGATGTACGGCAACCCCGAGACCACGACCGGCGGCAACGCGCTGAAGTTCTACTCCTCGGTGCGGCTGGACATCCGCCGCATCGGCCAGATCAAGCAGGGCGACCGCGTCATCGGCAACGAGACCCGGGTGCGGGTGGTCAAGAACAAGATCGCCGCGCCGTACCGGACCGCGATCTTCGACATCATCTACGGCGAGGGGGTCTCCGAGGAGTCCGAGCTGATCGAGCTGGGCCTGGCGCAGAACCTGGTCAGCCGCTCGGGCGCCTGGTACTCCTACGACGGCACCCGCATCGGCCAGGGCCGCGACAACGCCCGGCTGTGGTTCAAGGACAACCCTGAGGCCGCGGCGGCGCTGCGCGCCAAGATCATGGAAGGGGCGACCGGCGGCGGCGACGGCGACGACGCCAAGTCCGAGGCCAAGCCCGCGGCGAAGGCCGCCTAGGCGGCGCGCGGATGGCGGCGGGCGGCTGCTACGCGGCCGCCGTGCGGCTGCTGGCGCGGCGCGAGCACAGCCGGGCCGAGCTCGAGCGCAAGCTGGGCCGCGCCCATGAGGCCGAAGAAATAGCGGCGGCATTGGACCGGCTGGCGGCCGAGCGGCTGCAGTCGGACCGGCGCTTCGCGGCCGAGTTCATCGTGGCGAAGATGGCCGGCTGGGGCCGGCGCCGCCTGCTGGCCGAGCTGCGCGAGCGCGGCGTCGCGGCCGAGATCGCCGCCGAGGAGATCGAAGCGGGACTAAAGGAGGGCGAGCAGCAGCGGGCCGAAGCGGCGCTGCGGCGCAAGTACGGCGGCCGGCTGGGCGCCGACGAGCGCGCGACCGGGCAGGCGCTGCGCTTCTTAGCCCAGCGGGGCTTTGACGGCGCGAGCGCGGCGAAGGCGCTGGCGGCGTGCCGCCGCGAGGCGGCGGGCCGTTGATTGGTCGGGGTAGTGGGATTCGAACTCACGACCTCCTGCTCCCGAAGCAGGCGCGCTACCAGGCTGCGCCATACCCCGACTGCCAACGGCTAGTCGATCTGCCAGTCGTACGGAAAGACGACCCAGTCCTTGGACTCGGTATCCGAGCCGTAGAAATCGGGCGCTTCAATGCCTTCGCGCTTGCGCCAGACCACGACGGCGTAGACGATTTCCACCCGGCTGTCGTCGACGATGTTGAAGTTCTCCTTGAAAAAATCGCGGAGGAACTCGAATGAGCGCCCGGTGTCCTGGATGTCGTCGACGACGATGATGCGCCGCGGCAGCTTCTTGGAGCGGAAGGGCAGGATGGAGTAGGCCTCGACCTGCTTCTGCATCCCCGGCTTCGGGTACGAGCGCAGGTACATGAAGTTGATCGGACAGCCCAGCCGGTAGACGACGTAGGTGGCGGGGACGAGGCCGCCGCGGGCGACGCTGAGGACCTCGGTGTCGGCTTCGGGCCCGCGCAGGTCCCCGTACTTCTGGTACAGGATGTCGACGAGCTTCTCGACCGCTTCGTAGTAGCTCTTGCCGGTGAGTTCTTTGAGGTTTTCTTTCATGGCGCAGGGGGCTATTTTACGCCAATAAAGAGCCGCCATCGGTAAGATAGAATACGCGTTTTTTACGGGACCGGAAATGAGCATCGAAACGCATATCCTGGGCTATCCGCGGGTTTGCCGCCGCCGCCGCCACAAGTGGGCGCTGGAGAAATACTGGAAGGGCAAGATCGGCGCCGCCGAGCTGCACGCCGCGATGGCCGAGATCCGCGCCGACAACCTGCAGGCGCAGGCCGACGCCGGCCTGACGATGCTGACGGTGGGCGACTTCGCCTACTACGACCACGTCATGGAGCTCGCCGCGAGCCTGGGCGTGGTCCCGGCCCGCCACGCCGAAGCGAAGACCGGCCTGGACCGCTGCTTCGCGATGGGCCGCGGCACCGCGACCGCGCCGGCCTGCGAGATGAAGAAGTGGCTCAACACCAACTACCACTACTTCGTCCCCGAGCTGGCGAAAGACCAGAAATTCGAAGCCCAGGCGGCGGACGACCGGCCGCCGGACGCCGCCGCGCAGGCCGAGGCGGCCGCCAAGGCGCACCAGCTGCCGGTCAAGGCCGCGGTGACCGGGCCGCTGACCTTCCTGTGGCTGGCGAAGATCGAGGGCGGCGACGAGGCCGCCAAGCTCAAGCTGGCCCCCGGCCTCGCCAAAGCCTACGCGGCGATGGCGGCGCGGCTCAAAGCGGCGGGCGTCGCCTGGCTGCAGCTGGACGAGCCGGCGCTGTCGCTGGAGCTGCCGGAGCCCTGGCTCGCGGCGCTGGCGGAGCTTTATGAGCCGCTGCTGGCGGCCGAACGGCCCAAGGTGCTGGTCGCGAACGCCTACGGCGCCCTGGGTCCCCGCCTTGAGCGGGTGGCCGCGCTGAAAATCGACGGCCTGCACATCGACATGCGCAACAGCGCCCCCGAGGAACTGGCGCGCGCCAATGAGCTGCTGGCCGGCCGGGTGCTGTCGGTGGGCGCGGTCGACGGCCGCAACGTCTGGCGCGCCAACCTGCCGGGCCTGCGGGAGGCGCTGGCGCCCTTGGCGCAGCGCGACGGCGGCCTGTGGGTGGGATCGTCCTGCCCGCTGCTGCACGTCCCGATGGACCTCGAGGGCGAGGACCCCGCCGGCGAGCTGCGGACGAGCGGCCGCTTCGCCTTCGCGCGGCAGAAGCTGGACGAGATCGCCGCCCTGGGCCGCGGCCTGGCGGACAAGCCTGCCGCTGGCGACGAGGAACTGTTCAAGACCGCCCCCGAGCTGCCGCTGCGCGACCCGGGCTGGGCCGTGGGTGGCTCCGCCGCCGGCCCGCTCAAGCCGAGCGAGCGCCCCGGCGACAAGGGCTGGAAGGACACGGTCCTGCCGACGACCACGATCGGTTCGCTGCCGCAGACCAGCGCGATCCGCAAGGCGCGCAGCGAATGGCAGAAGGGCGCAATCGACGACGCGGCCTACCAGAGCCGGATGAAAGAGGAGATCAAGGCCTGCGTCGAGGAGCAGGAGGAGCTGGGGCTGGACGTGCTGGTCCACGGCGAGTGCGAGCGCAACGACATGGTGCAGTACTTCGGCGAGCTGCTGGACGGGATCGTCGAGACCAAGAGCGGCTGGGTGCAGAGCTACGGCTCGCGCTCGACGCGGCCCTGCGTGATCGCGGCCGACGTCAAGCGGCCGGCGCCGATGACGGTGGAGTGGAGCAAGTACGCCGCGAGCCTGACTGCCAAGCCGATGAAGGCGATGCTGACCGGGCCGGTGACCATCATCTGCTGGTCGTTCCCGCGGGCGGACGTCCCGCGCATCGAGACCGCGCTGCAGATCTCCGAAGCGCTGCGCGCCGAGGTCGCCGACCTCGAGGCGGCGGGGCTTCCCGTGATCCAGATCGACGAGCCGGCGCTGCGCGAGGGCCTGCCATTGGCGGAGGCGGACCGCAAGGCCTACCTCGAGCAGGCGGTGCACGCCTTCAACGAGATCGTCAAGGAATCCAAGGCGCAGATCCACACCCACATGTGCTACGGCGAGTTCGGCGACGTGGTGGACGCGATCGCGGCGATGGACGCCGACGTGATCTCCTTGGAGACCTCGCGGACCGACATGGCGGTGCTGGCCGAGCTGGTCGACAGCGGCCACCGCGCCGGCGTCGGCCCGGGCATCTACGACGTCCACGCGCCGCGGGTGCCGGGGGTCGACGAGATGCGCCGGCTGCTGGAGCTGGCGCAGCAGCGGATTCCGCGCGAGCGGCTGTGGGTCAATCCGGACTGCGGCCTCAAGACGCGGGCCTGGCCCGAGACGCGGGAGTCGCTGCGCAACATGGTCGCGGCGGCCAAGGCCCTGCGCGAGGGCGCGGCTTAGAATGAGCGCGTCCGCCGCGGCGCCGCTCGCCGAGCGCGAAGCGGCGGCGGCCAGCAACCCCAAGATGAGCAGCGTAAGCCTCGAGATATACCCCGAACTCAACGGCGGCAGCGACGACGACACGCTGCGGGCGGTCAACGAGTTCGTCGCGGGCAACCCGGCCTTCATCTCGGTGACCTGCACCAAGCAGGACCACGAGGCCACCCTGCGGCTGTCGGTGAAGGTCAAGGAGCTGGGCCAGGTCGCGGCGCTGCACCTGCTCGGCGGCGACAAGACCGAGGAAGAGGCGCGGGAGTGCATCGACGGCACCGTGGCCGCCGGCGTCGACCGGGTGGTGGCGCTGCGGGGCGACAGGATCGCCAAGGACAAGCAGACCTGCGACACGGTGAAGCTGGTCGAGCTGCTGCAGGCCACGGGCAAGATGGCGGAGATCTCGGTCGCGGGCTATCCGGACGTCCATCCCAAGGCCGCCAGCGAGACGGCCGACCTCGAGCATCTGCAGCGCAAGATCGACGCCGGCGCCCAGCGGGTGATAAGCCAGTTCTCCTTCAACGCCGACAGCATCTGCCGTTTCCGCGACGCGATCGCCGCACAGCGGCCGGAGGCGTCGTTCTCGGCGGGGCTGCTGCCGGTGCGGGACTACGCCAAGACGATCAAGTTCGCGAACAAGTGCGAGACCAAGGTGGACGAGAGCCTGCGGAACAAGTTTGAATCGGTGTCCAGGGAAGCGCACGACGGCCTGGCGCGGAGCGTCCTCAAGGACCTGACGGTGCGGCTGGTGGCCGAAGGCATCGACATCCACTACTACACGCTGAACAAGGTGGATCACATCACCGAGGCCTGGCTGGCCGCGACGCTTTCTTCGAACGGCGCCTAGCAGCCTGGAGGGCCGCATCGCGATGCGGGCTTATTTCGACCACAACGCCACCGCCCCGCTGGACGCGGAGGTGCGGGCGGCGATGGCCGCCTGCGAGGAGGAGAGCTACGGCAACGCCGCCTCGCGGCACGCCGAGGGCCGGGCCGCCCACGAGGCGGTCGAGCGCGCCCGCGCCCAGGTCGCGCGGGCGGTCAACGCCCGGCCCGAAGAGGTGATCTTCACCTCCTCGGGGACCGAGAGCAACAACCTGCTGGTCAAGGGCGTCGCTGCCCGCAGCACGAAGAAGGTGGTCGCGGCGTCCGGCGTCGAGCATCCCTGCGTCCTGTGCGCCGCCCGGGCGGTGGCGGACGGGCCCGGCGAGAAGGTCTTCATGCCGCTGGCGGTGGACGCCGAGGGCGTGGTGGAGCTGGCCGACGTCGAGGCCGCGCTGGCGAGCGGCGACGTGGCGCTGCTGTCGGTGATGCTGGCGAACAACGAATCGGGCGTGCTGCAGGACGTGGCGGCGCTCGCGAAGCTCGCGGCGGGGCGGACGGCGGTCCACACCGACGCGGCCCAGGCGCTGGGCAAGATCGAAGTGGACTTCGCGGCGCTGGGCGTGGACGCGATGACGCTGTCGGCCCACAAGGCGCGGGGGCCGAAGGGAATCGCGGCGCTGATCGCCAAAGAAGAGCTGGAGTTCGCGCCGCTGCACGACGGCGGCGGCCAGGAGAAGGGCCTGCGCTCGGGGACGCTGAACGTCGCCGGCATCGTCGGCTTCGGCGTCGCGGCCGAGCTCGCCGCGGCGCGGGCGGCGGCCGAGGGCGAGCGGCTCGCGGGCCTGCGGACGCGGCTCGAGGAGCGGCTGCGCGCCGACGGGGCGACCATCTTCGGGGCGGGGGCGGCGCGGCTGCCGAACACCACCTATTTCGGCTATCCGGGCATCGAGGGCGAATCGCTGGTGGTGATGCTGGACCAGAACGGCTTCGCGCTCGCCTCCGGCTCGGCCTGCGCCAGCACCAAGAACGAGCCCAGCCACGTGCTGCTGGCGATGGGCTGCACCGAGGAGCAGGCGCGGACCGCGGTGCGGTGCTCGCTGGGCCTCGAAAGCGACGCGGAGCAGGT
>MEIE01000037.1 GCA_001750625.1 Candidatus Amphirhobacter heronislandensis | reverse complement strand
ATGGACATGTGCGACTTCATGCGGGCCGAGGCCGCGCAGTCGCGCTCGGCCGGCCACTGCATGACGATGGGCACCGCCTCGACGATGAACTCGCTGGCCGAGGCCCTCGGGGTGGCGCTGCCGATGAACTCGGCCTACCCGGGCTGCCGATGAACTCGGCCTACCCGGCGGTCGACGCCCGGCGCCGGACGCTGTGCCACGAGGCCGGCATGCGCATCGTCGCCATGGTCGAGGAGGACCTGAAGCTGTCGAAGATCATGACCAAGGAGGCCTTCGAGAACGCCATCCGCGCCAACGCGGCGCTCGGCGGCTCGACCAACGCGGTCATCCATCTGCTGGCGATGGCCGGCCGCATCGGCGTCGACCTGGGCCTTGACGACTGGGACCGGCTGGGCCAGGACGTCCCGACCATCGTCAACCTGATGCCGTCGGGCGAGCACCTGATGGAGGACTTCTGCTACGCCGGCGGCCTGCCGGCGGTGCTGCGCGCCCTCGGCGAGCACGGCCACCTGCACCGCGACTGCCTGACGGTTACCGGCGCGAGCATCTGGGACAACGTCAAGGACGCCGGCAACTACAACGAGGACGTGATCCGGCCCTACGAGCGCGGCCTGGTCAAAAGCGGCGGCATCGCGGTCCTGCGCGGCAACCTCGCGCCCGACGGCGCGGTGATCAAGCCCTCGGCCGCGACCCCGAAGCTCATGAAGCACACCGGCCGCGCGATCGTCTTCGAGAACATCGAGGAGTACAAGCGCCGCATCGAGGACCCGGAGCTGGACGTCGATCCCGACTGCGTGCTGGTGCTGAAGAACTGCGGGCCGAAGGGCTATCCGGGCATGGCCGAGGTCGGCAACATGGGCCTGCCGCCGAAGATCCTCAAGCAGGGCGTCTTCGACATGGTCCGGATCTCGGACGCGCGCATGAGCGGCACCGCCTACGGCACCGTGGTGCTGCACGCCTGCCCCGAGGCCGCGGCCGGCGGCCCGCTGGCGCTGGTCGAAGAGGGCGACCGGATCGAACTGGACGTCGAGGCCCGCCGCCTCGAGCTGCTGGTCGACGCGGCCGAGCTCGAGCGCCGGCGCAAGGCCTGGCAGCCGCCTGAGCCGCCGGCGAGCGGCTACGTCAGCATGTACGTCCGGCACGTGATGCAGGCGGACAAGGGCGCCGACCTCGATTTTCTGCAGGGCTGCCGCGGCCACGAGGTCCCGCGGGAGTCCCATTAGCGCCGCGGCGATGGCCGTGCCAGCGGTCCGCGAGCTTGCGAACTGCGTCCGCGTCCTGGCGATGGACGCGGTCGAGCGCGCCGCGTCCGGCCATCCGGGCATGCCGCTGGGCATGGCGGACGCCGCGACGGTGCTGTTCACGCGCTTTTTGAAATACGACGCGGCCGCGCCAGAGTGGCCGGACCGCGACCGCTTCATCCTGTCGAACGGCCACGGCTCGATGCTGCAGTACGCGCTGCTGCACCTGACCGGCTACGAGGGCATGGACCTCGAGCAGCTGCGGAACTTCCGGCAGCTGGGCTCGCGGACGCCCGGCCATCCCGAGCATGGCGAGACCCCCGGCGTCGAGGTCACCACCGGGCCGCTGGGCCAGGGCCTGGGCGCCGGCGTCGGCATGGCGCTGGCCGAACGGCTGCTCGCGGCCGAGCTCGGAGACGATCTCGTCGACCACCGCACCTGGGTCTTCGCCGGCGACGGCTGCCTGATGGAGGGCGTGGGCCAGGAGGCGATGTCGCTGGCCGGCCACCTCGGCCTGGGCAAGCTGATCGTGGTCTTCGACGACAACGCGATCACCATCGACGGCGCGACCAGCCTCAGCCGCAGCGAGGACGTCCGCGCCAAGGCCGCCGCCTGCGGCTGGCGCGTGCTCGAGGCCGACGGCCACGACCCCGATTCGATCGCGGCGGCCTACGCCGCGGCCATCGAGCCCGGCGAGGCGCCGGTGTTCATCAATCTGGCGACCGTCATCGGCTGGGGCGCGCCGACCAAGCGCGGCACCGCCGGCGTCCACGGCACGCCGCTGGGCGCCGAGGAGGTCGAGCGGACGCGCCAGGAGCTGGGCTGGGAGCACGGCCCCTTCGAGATTCCGGCGCCGCTGCTCGAGGCCTGGCGCGCCGCCGGCCGCCAAGGCGCCGCCGCCCGCGAGGCCTGGGAGGGCCGCTGGGCCGCGCTGCCCGAGGAGCGCCGTCGCGAAGGCGAGCGCCGCCTCGCCGGCCGCCTGCCGCTGGGATTTGCAGAGCGCGCCCGGGAATTCTGCGCCGGCCTCGTCGCCGCGCCGCAGGCGGTCGCGACCCGCAAGGCCAGCCAGACCGCCCTCGACTTTCTTGTCGCGGAGCTGCCCGAGCTGGTCGGCGGCTCGGCCGACCTGACCGGCTCGAACCTCACCCAGGCCAAGGGCATGGAGCCCTGCGGCCGGGACGGCGCCGGCCGCTACGTCCATTACGGCGTCCGCGAGTTCGCGATGGCCGCGGCGATGAACGGCCTCGCCCTGCACGGCGGGCTGCTGCCCTACGGCGGCACCTTTTTGGTCTTCAGCGACTACGCCCGCAACGCGATCCGCCTCGCGGCGATGATGCGGCTGCGCGCGGTCTACGTCCTGACCCACGATTCGATCGGCCTCGGCGAGGACGGCCCCACCCACCAGCCGGTCGAGCACCTCGCGGCCCTGCGCGCGATCCCCGGCCTGCGCGTCTTCCGGCCGGCGGACGCGGTCGAGACCTTCGAGTGCTGGCTGCTGGCGCTGGCCGAGGACGCCGGGCCTTCGGTGCTGGCGCTGACCCGCCAGGGCGTCCCGCAGCTGCGCGCCGAGGACTACCCGGTCAACCGCTGCGCCGCCGGCGCCTACGTGCTCGCCGAGCCGGACCGCGCCCGCGACCTCACCATCCTCGCGACCGGCTCCGAAGTCGCCTTAGCCCTTGAGGCGGCCAAGGAGCTTGAGGCCGACGGCGTCGCCGCGGCGGTGGTGTCGATGCCGTGCTGGGAGCTGTTCGAGGAGCAGGAGCAAAAGCACCGCGAAAGCGTCCTCGGCGCCGCCCCGCGCCTCGCGGTCGAGGCCGCCGGCAAGTTCGGCTGGAGCCGCTACGTCGCCGACGAGCGGCGGGACGTGGTCGGCATCGACGGCTTCGGCGTCTCGGCGCCGGCGGCCGACGCCTACCGGCACTTCGGCATCACTGCGGCGGACATCGCCGCACGCGGCCGCGAACTAGCGCGCGGCGCGGACTGAGGCCGGCCGGCTACAGGCCGGCGTTCGCGACGACCGCGGCCGCCAGGGCGAGGGCGAGGTCCTCGCGCGGGGCGGTCTCGTCGTACTCCAGCAGCTCGGGGTGGCTTTCGACGAAACTGGTGTCGAACTCGGCGGCGATGAGGCGCTCGTGCGAGAGGATCTCGGTGTAGTAGGGCGCGGTGGTCTTGATCCCTGAGATGATGGTGTCCTGCAGGGCGCGCAGGCCGCGCTTGCGCGCCTTCTGCCAGTCCAGCGCCCAGACGGTGAGCTTGGCGCACAGCGAGTCGTAGTAGGGCGGGATGACGTAGCCCGAGTAGATCGCCGAGTCGAGGCGCACGCCCGGCCCGCCGGGGGCGTAGAAGCGGGTGATGCGGCCGAAGCTGGGGACGAAATCGAGCTTGGGGTCCTCGGCGTTGATGCGCAGCTCGATCGCGCTGCCCCGCCACTGGATCTCCTCCTGGCTGAAGCTCAGCGGCAGGCCTGAGGCGACGCGGATCTGCTCCTGGACCAGGTCGATGCCGGTCACCGCCTCGGTAACCGGGTGCTCGACCTGCAGGCGGGTGTTCATCTCCATGAAATAGAAGTTGCGCTTTTCGTCGAGCAGGAACTCGACGGTGCCGGCGTTGACGTAGCCGACCGCCTGGGCGGCATTGACCGCGTGCTCGCAGACCTGGTCGCGCTCCTGGTCGGTGAGCTGCGGCGACGGCGCGATCTCGACCAGCTTTTGGTTGCGGCGCTGGATCGAGCAGTCGCGCTCGTACAGGTGGCAGATGTTGCCGTGCTGGTCGCCGATGATCTGCACCTCGATGTGCCGGGGCTTGACGATGCACTTTTCGATGAAGACGCCGGGCGCGCCGAAGGCCTTGGTCGCCTCGGACACCACCCGCTCGTAGTTGGCCTCGACCTCCGCGGCGCTGTCGCAGCGCCGGATGCCGCGGCCGCCGCCGCCGTTGGTCGCCTTGAGCATCACCGGGTAGCCGATCTCGTCGGCGATCTTCACCGCCTCGGCCTGCGAGGCGACGTTGCCGTCGGAGCCGGGGACCACCGGGATGCCGGCTTCGATCATCGCCTGGCGGGCGGCGGTCTTGTCGCCCATGCGTTCGATGATCGACGGCCCCGGGCCGATGAACTTGACGCCGCGCCGCGCGCAGCGGTCCGCGAAGGCGGGGTCCTCGGACATGAAGCCGTAGCCCGGATGGACCGCGTCGCAGCCCAGCGACAGCGCCAGGTTCGCGAGCTTGTTCGGATTGAGGTAGACGCCCAGCGGGTCGCCGCGCAGCGAGTAGGCCTCGTCGGCCTTCTTGACGTGCAGCGCGTTCTTGTCGGCGTCCGAGTAGACCGCGACCGACTTGATCCCCATCTCCGCGCAGGCGCGGACCACGCGGACCGCGATCTCGCCGCGGTTCGCGATGAGAATCTTGCCGATCGTGCCCTGTTCGCGCTCGGCCAAGCCGCTAGCCGCCGTCCGCCAGCTGCTCGAGGATCGCCGGGTTCTCGAGCGTCGAGGTGTCCTGGGTGATCTGTTCGCCGCGGGCGATGGTGCGCAGCAGCCGCCGCATGATCTTGCCCGAGCGGGTCTTGGGCAGGTTGTCGCCGTAGCGGATCTCAGCGGGCTTGGCGAGGCTGCCGATCTCCTTGCCGACCCACTTGCGCAGCTCGTCGGTGCGCGCGTCCCGCGCTTCGCCGCCGGCCGGCCGGTCGCCCTGCAGCACCACGAAGGCCACCACCGCCTCGCCGGTCAGCTCGTCCGGCCGCGCGACCACCGCCGCCTCGGCGACGTCCGGGTGCGCGACCAGCGCCGATTCGATCTCCATGGTCCCGAGGCGGTGGCCCGAGACGTTGAGGACGTCGTCGATGCGGCCCATGATCCACACGTAGCCGTCTTCGTCCTTCATCGCCGAGTCGCCGGTGATGTAGTAGCGGCCGCCGGCGATGTCCTCGGGGAAGTAGGTCTTGACGAAGCGGTCGTCGTCGCCCCACAGCGTCCGCAGCATCGACGGCCACGGCTGGCGCAGCGCGAGGATGCCGCCCTGGCCCTGCGGGACCTCCTCGCCCTGCTCGTCGATGATCGCGGCGTCGATGCCGGGCAGCGGCAGGGTGCAGGAGCCGGGCTTGGCTGCGACCGAGGAGGGCATCGGCGCGATCATCGGCGAACCGGTCTCGGTCTGCCACCAGGTGTCGACGATCGGGCAGCGGGCCTGGCCGACCTGCTCGTGGTACCACATCCAGGCCTCGGGGTTGATGGGCTCGCCGACGGTGCCGAGCAGCCGCAGCGACGACAGGTCGTGCTGCGCCGGCAGCTCCTTGCCCAGCTTGATCAAAGAGCGGATCGCGGTCGGCGCCGTGTAGAAGATCGACACCTTGTGCTCGGCGATGATCTCCCAGAAGCGGCTGGGCCCCGGATGGGTCGGGACGCCCTCGAAGATCACCTGGGTCGCGCCGATCGCCAGCGGGCCGTAGCAGATGAAGGTGTGGCCGGTGACCCAGCCGACGTCCGCGGTGCACCAGAACACGTCGTCGTCCTTGATGTCGAAGACGTTGCGCATGCCCGCGACCGTCCCGAGCAAAAAGCCGGCGGTGCTGTGCTGGATGCCCTTGGGCTTGCCGGTCGAGCCGGAGGTGTACAGGATGAACAGCGTGTCCTCGGCGTCCATGGGCTCGGCCGGACAGGGCGCGTCGCCCGCCGCCTGCTCCTCGAGCTCGTGCCACCAGCGGTCGCGGGCGGCGTCGAAGGGCGCCTCGGCGTCGCTGCGCCTGTAGACGACGACGTCGGTGATCGGCGTCTCGCCAAGGCCGAGGGCCTCGTCGACGACGGCCTTGAGCGGAATCGACTTGCCGCCGCGGATGCTGAAGTTGGCGGTGACCACGACCTTGGCCTTGGCGTCGACGATGCGATCGTACAGGCTGCGGGCCGAGAAGCCGCCGAAGACCACCGAGTGGATCGCGCCGATGCGGGCGCAGGCCTGCATCGCGATGATCGCCTCGGCGATCATCGGCATGTAGATCACGACGCGGTCGCCCTTGGCGATCTTGAGCCGCTTGAGGACGTTGGCGAAGGTCGCGACCTTGGCGTGCAGGTCGCGGTAGCTGAGCCGGCGGGTCGTGCCGTCGTCGTTGATCGCGACCAGCGCGGTCTTGTCCGGCTGCGTCTCGACGTGCCGGTCGAGGCAGTTGGCCGAGACGTTGAGCTGGCCGTCGCGGAACCAGCGGTAGTGGGGCGCCGCGCTGGAATCCAGGACCTCGGTGAACTCCTTGGCCCAGCTCAGCTCGCGCCGCGCCAGGTCCGCCCAGTAGGCCTGCGGGTCCTTGGCGGCCCCGGCGCGCAGCTCGGCGGCCTGCTCCGGCCCCATCCTCGCCTGCTTGATGAACTCCGCCGGCGGCTCGAAGCGCCGCTTCTCCTTCAGTACCGAATCGATGTTGCTGCTCATGGCCGCTTCTCTCCTTGATGTCTCCCTGCGATTATTTTACCGTTTTTCCGGCTGCCGCGGCGCGTCCGGCAGGTGCGGCCCGCGCAGCAGGGTGATCTCGTTGCGGCCGTCGATGCGGATGGGCGCGAACAGGTGGTAGTTGAGCTCGGGCCGGTGGGCGGGGTAGTACATGAATTCGCTGCGGTCCCAGAACGAGTAGCCGTGGAGGATGTGTTCCGTGGGGTCGGTGTTCGGCACGTGGTAGAAGATGATCCAGTCGGCGGTGTGGGGGTCCTGGCTCTGGACCGGGTCGCCGATCCGCTCGATCAGCTGCCGCGCGTGCGGGGTGGTCGGGCTGAGCTGGCAGCAGAAGCGGTAGCGGTGGCCGGCGGCCGCGACGAGCGCGTCGTGCTCCTGGAAGCGCGGGGTGTAGACGGTGGCGCCGGGCGCGGCGTGCCGGTCAAGGAGGCGCAGGGTCTCGGTGACCGGGTCGCGGTAGGGCCGGTGGACCTCCTTGACGTAGCTGAGCAGATGCAGCTCGAGGGTCGGCTCCTGGTCGAGCTGGTGGACCAGGTTGAATGGATAGGCCGAGACGCTGCTCGCGATCAGGGCCACGGCCGCGGCCGCGCCGGCGTAGGTGCTGCGCTTCAGCAGCCAGTGGACGAAGGCGGCCTTCATCATGAGCAGCAGCGGGATGGAGATGAAAAAATAGCGCAGGTCCGAGTAGCCCAGGTAATAGCTGGGCTGGACGCTGAAGACCGCCGCGTAGAGGATCACCAGCAGGCCGAGAATGACGAGCCGGCAGACCGGCCGCAGCTCCTCGGGCGCGAGCCAGCCGCCTTGGCCGTCCTTGGCGCGCAGCTGGCTGAACAGGCAGCCGGCGAACCACAGGCAGATCGGCCAGCCCAGCCAGTCGACCTGGAACGCGGTCTTCAGGTAGGCGGTGTAGCGCAGCAGGATGATCCGCCAGTAGGGCAGGGGGTTTTCCGTCAGGTCGGCGCCGCTGAACTCGAGCAGGCCGCCTTCGCGGCTGAAGGCGCCCAGCCAGGCGACCCAGGCCAGCAGCAGCGCGCCGGCCGCCGCCGCGCCGCCGCCGAGCAGCAGCCAGTCGCGCAGGCGGGTCGCGCGGACGTGCCACAGCAGGTGGTGGGTGCCGAGCGCCGCGATGACCGTCAGGCCGACCGCGTAGTGGTTGAAGACGCCGAGGACGCCGACCAGCGCCAGCAGCGCGGCGTCGCGGCCGCGGCGGCCGTCGAGGTAGCGCCGGTGCAGCCAGGCCGCCAGCAGGAACAGCAGCAGCGCCATCGCGAAGTAGCGGGCGTTGCGATGGTAGAGCATCAGCTGCGCCGACAGCGCGGCGAAGGCGAAGCACAGCAGCATCAGCCGCGGCTGCCGCGGCATGTGCTGCCGCAGCAGCAGCCCGAAGACCAGCAGGGCGAGGACGCCGATGATGGCGTGCAGGGCGCGGGCGCCGGCGGGGCTGTCGCCGAAGACGGCGATGCTCGCGGCGGTGACGAAGTACATCAGCGGCGGCTGGATCTCGCGCAGGTCGGCGTTGAGGGACTTGCCGTTGGTCCCCGCCACCAGGCTGCGGCCGTCCCAGCCGATGATGTCGCCCTGGGTCAGCAGGCCGCGCGCGACGGCGACGGTGTTGCCTTCGTCGTGCCACAGGTGGGCGTAGTCGAGGTTGACGAGCGTCAGGTAGGCCGAGGCGAGGAACAGCAGCGCGAGCGGCTTGTGGCGCAGCGCCCAGCGGCCCGCCGCCAGCAGGCCGGCCTGGACGCGCGCCAGCGGCGCGGGCGCGGCGGGACTGGTCATGGCAGCGCGCCGGCGCCGGGCTTTTTCTTCAGCAGCACGAGCGAGTTCCTGTTCGGCGGGGCCTGGAACAGGTGCCGGCTAGGTTCTGCTTTTTGGCCAAAGCCCATGTCGCGTTCGCCGTGCGCGAAGACCTCGTAATGGAACATCAGCTCGTTGCCCTGCTGGCCAGGAAGACCTATGTGCATTTGCCAGTCCGCCTCCAGCGGGCTGGTCGCCAGATGGGTGCCGGGCAGCCGTGCGATGATGCCGCGGGCGCGCTCGTCGCGGACGTCGAGATGGCAGCAGTAGAAGAAGCGGTCGCCATTGGCCGCGGCCATCGCTTCCCGGGAGGGAAAATGAGGCACGTAGACCAGGTCGCCGTCCGCGGCCTGGTCGTCGAGCAGGCGGATCATCTCATCCAGCGGATGGCCGTAAGGCTGGTGGATCGCGGCGGCGTGCAGCAGCAGGCGGGGCCCGAAAGTAGATTCGTGGCTGAAGATGTTGATAGTATTGAAAGGGTAGGAGGATGCGTTGGTCCGGCCCAGCGCGAGCGCACCCACAGCCAGTACGCGAGCATGGCCTTGAGCGGCGCGAAGAAAGGGATGACGCAGAAAAAGTAGCGGCTGTCGATTTCAATCGGGGGATTGGGTTGGAGCGACAGCGGCTGGACGGACAGGATGCTGGACGCGACCAGGTAGAGAGCGCCGAAGACCAGCAGCCGGTCTGCCGCGCGGGCGGCTGGCGGGACGGCCTGTCGCTTCTGCCGCAGCTGGATGCGCCAGGCGGCGTACCACAGCAGGGGGATGTAGGGCAGCCAGTCGTTGCGGACCGCCTGGAGCGGATAATAAAGCAGGCGCTGCAGCAGGTCGTCGTGCCAGACGCTCGGCGGCAGCGCATGGCCGGAGAACTTGCCGAAGCCGGCGCCGAGGACGCCGATCCAGTGCATGTAGGCCAGGCCGGGGACCG
>MEIE01000036.1 GCA_001750625.1 Candidatus Amphirhobacter heronislandensis | reverse complement strand
CTGTTCACCGACGCCATCACCTATCCCGACGAGCTGTACCAGTATCTCGAGCAGGGCCACCGCTTCGCCTTCGGCTACGGCATCACCACCTGGGAGTGGCAGTACGGCAGCCGCAGCCCGCTGCTGCCGGGATTCATCGCCGCCCTGCTGCTGCCCTTCAAATGGACCGGCCTCGACGACCCAGCCTATTACACGCCCTTCGTCAAGGCCGTCTTCTGCTGCATTTCCCTGCTCATCCCCTGGAGCCTGTACCACCACGCGCGCCACCAGCACGGCGAACGGGCCGGCCGCATCGCCCTGCTGCTCGGCTGCGTCTGCTTCTACCTCATCGCCTTCGCGGCCCGGACCTTGATGGAGGTCGCCACCACCTGCTTGATCGCCGCGCTGTTGGGCATGCTCAGCCACCCCTTCGCCCGGCGCCGCGCCGGCGCCATCGTTTTCGGCGCGGGCCTCGGCCTGTCCGCCTACCTGCGCCACCATTACCTGCCGGTCTTCGGCATATTCTGGCTCGTCGCCGTCCTCGCGATGCCGCGCGCCTGGGCCCTGCGTTCGGCCCTCGCCGGCGCGGCCGCCTTCGGCGCCGGCGGCCTGCTCGACTGGATCTACTGGGGCCGGCCCTTCAACAAGATTTACATCAGCCTGCTGTTCAACCTGAGCCTGGATGATGAAATCTCCGGAAGCTGGGAATGGTTCTATCCGCAGCGCCTGCTCTTTGCCTCCGCCGGCGGCTGGCTGCTCGCCCTTTGGGCCTGGGCCCGGCGCCCCCGCGAACATCTGCCAGTGTTCGCCATCGCGCTTGCCGTCTTCATTCCGCACATGATCCTCAGCAACAAGGACTTCCGCTTCGTTTTTCCGCTGCTGGTGCTGTGGATTCCGGCCGCCGCCGCCCTGCTGGCCGAGGCGCGGCAGGCGAAGAACGTCTTTCTGCGCCGCAACCTGCTGCCAGCCTGCTTCGCCCTGCAGCTGGGACTGGGCATCCTGCTCGCGGCCGGCGCGGTCAAGGACCTCTGGCTGTTCCGGATCGGCGACGACCCAAAACTCGTCCAGTTCCATGGCTACCTGCACAACAGCCCGAACTTCCTCAGAGCCCATCGCTGGCTGCACCGGCAGGACGACCTCGAGGGCATGCTCGTCGTCGGCAACGACTACAACTACTACCACCTGCACCGCGACGTGCCCATCTACGGCAAGGGCGCCTACATCCTGGCGTCGCTGCGCCATCCGGACCGCAAGCTGGTCTCGCACGTCGTCACCGAAGACCTGATGCCGGCGGATTCCCACCAGCTGATCAAGGAGTTCGGCAAGGTGCGCATCTATCTGGACACGGCGCCCGGCCCGATCTACGCGGAGGCCTTCGATTCCCACATCAAAAACCAGCACATGTGGCTGCTCGCCGACGAGCACCTGCCGCCGCTGCCGGAGCGATGACCGCCGCCGTCCCCGCCTGGCTGCGCCCCCTCGCGCTGCGGCCGCCGCCCGCCGAGGCCGAGCCGGCCTGGCGTTACCTGCCGCTTTGCCTCGCCGCCGCGCTGCTGCTGCGCCTGGGGCTGGGGCTGTTCACGGACGCCGTCATCTACCCCGAAGAGCTGCAGCAGTACCTCGAGCAGGGGCACCGCTTCGCCTTCGGCTACGGCGTCACCACCTGGGAGTGGGAATACGGCGCGCGCAGCCCGCTGCTGCCCGGCTTCATCGCCCTGCTGCTCCTGCCCTTCAAGTGGACCGGCCTCGACGACCCGGTATGGTACGTCCCCTTCGTCAAGGCCGTCTTCTGCTGCATTTCCCTGCTCATCCCCTGGGGCCTGTATCACCACGCGCGCCATCAGCACGGCGAGCGGGCCGGCCGCATCGCCCTGCTGCTGGGCTGCGTCTGTTTTTACCTGCTCGTCTTCGCCGCCCGTCCATTGGTGGAGATCGTAGCCACCTGCGCGGTCCTCGGCCTGCTGGGCTTGCTCGGCCGCCCCTTCGCCCGCCGCAATGCCGGCGCCATCGTTTTCGGCGCGGTCCTCGGCCTGTTCGCCTACCTGCGCCACCAGTACCTGCCGGCCTTCGGCATGCTTTGGCTCGCCGCCGTCCTCGCGATGCCCCGCGCCTGGGCCCTGCGCTCGGCCCTCGCGGGAGCCACGGTCTTCGGCGCCGGCGGCGTGGTTGACTGGATCCATTGGGGACTCCCCTTCAACAAGATCTACATCAACATCCTGTTCAACCTGGTTGCCGACGACGAGATCATGGCCGCCTGGAAATGGTTTTACCCGCAGCGCCTGCTCTTCGCCTCCGCCGGCGGCTGGCTGCTCGCCCTTTGGGCCTGGACGCGGCGGCCACGCTCCCATCTGCCCGTCATCGCCATCGCGCTTGCCGTTTTCATCCCGCACACGGTCATCAACAACAAGGAGTTCCGCTTCGTCTTTCCCCTCCTGGTCCTGTGGATTCCAGCCGCCGCCGCGCTGCTGGCCGAACTGCGGACCATGCGCTTTTCCTTCGTCCGCCGCAACCTGACGCCGGCATTCCTCGTGCTGCAGATAGGCTTCGGCACGCTGCTCGCCGCCGGCGCCGTCAAGGATTTCTGGCTGCACAGATGGGGCGAAGTCTACAAGGGCGACCAGCGCCTCGGTTATCTGCACAACAGCCCGCGGTACCTCCAGGCCCAGCGCTGGCTGCACCGGCAGGAGGACCTCGAGGGCCTGCTCGTGGTCCACGATGACCACAACTACTACCATCTGCACCGCGACGTGCCCATTTACAACACGGAGACCTACGCCGAAGCGCTCGAGCGCAGCCCCGGCCGCAAGCTCGTTTCCCACGTCGTGGTCTGGGGGCTTTTCACGAATGACAGTTACGAGCAGATCAAGGAGTTCGACGGCGGCATCCGCGTCTACCGCAGCACGGCGCCCGGCCCGGTCCACGCGGACGCCTTCGATCCCCACATGAGATACCAGTACATCGCGCAGCTCGCCGCCAAACACCTGCCGCCGCCGCGCCGGCGATGACCGCTGGCGCCTAGGCGCTAGCGAGGTCGGCAAGCAGCGCCGCCGGCTCTTCGGCGCGCATCAGCGCTTCGCCGACCAGCAGCGCTCCTGCCCCGGCGGCCCGCGCGCGGGCCGCGTCCGCCGCCGTCGCGACGCCGCTTTCAGCCACCAGCAGGCGGCCGTCCGCCGCCAGCAGCGGCGCCAGGCGCTCGGTGACCGCGAGGTCGATCGTCATCGAGCGCAGGTCGCGGTTGTTGATGCCCACGAGGGAAGCCTCCGCGCGCCGCGCCGCCTCGAGCTCTTCTTCCGCATGGACCTCCACCAGCACGTCCAGGCCCAGCTCGCGGCCGAGGCCGGCGAGCTCGGCGAGCAGATCGGGCGGCAGGGCGGCGGCGATCAGCAGCATGCAGTCGGCGCCCAGCGCCCGGGTCTCGTGCACCTGCCAGGCGTCGATGATGAAGTCCTTGCGCAGCACCGGCAGCGGCACGGCCGCGCGGGCCTCCTGCAGGTCCGCCGCCGAGCCGCCGAAAAACGGCGCGTCGGTCAGCACCGACAGGCAGGCCGCCCCGCCTTGCTCGTAACTCTTGGCGCGCGCGGCGACGTCGTCGTCCGGCCGCAGCGCGCCGGCGCTGGGGCTGCGGCGCTTGATCTCGGCGATCACCGCCAGCTGCCCTTGCTCCACCCGCCGCGCCAAGGCCTGCGCGAAGCCACGCGGCGCCTCGGCCGCCGCGGCCCGGTCGCGCAGTTCGGCGACGTCGGCTTCGCGCTTGGCCGCTGCGACGTCCTCGCGCTTGCGCGCCAGGATGTCGGCGAGGACGCCGCTCACAGCTCCTGGGTGGCCTTGATGAACTCGTCGAGCTTGGCGGCCGCGCGGCCGCTCGCGATCGCTTCTTGGGCCTGCGCGAGGCCGGCGGCGAGGTCCGGGACGCGGCCGGCGGCGAACAGCGCCGCGGCGGCGTTGAGCGCGACCGCCGCCGCCGGGGCCTCCTTTTCGCCGGCGAGGGCCGCGCGGAACAGCCGCGCCGCATGCTCCTTGTCGGCCGCGAGCAGCGCCTCAGAGTCGTGGCCCGCGAGGCCGAGATCGGCGGGGTCGAAATCATGCTCGGCGATCGCGCCGGTTTCATCGAGCACCGCGTAGCGCGCCGGGCCGGCGAGGACGAACTCGTCGGTGCCGTCGGCGGCGTGGACCACCACCGCGCGGCGGACGCCCAGGTCGCGGAAGGCCTCGGCGTAGGGGGTCAGCCAGGCGCCGTCGTAGATGCCGGCGAGGTGGCAGCCGACGCGGGCGGGGTTGAGCAGCGGCCCGAGCAGGTTGAACATCGTCCGCACCCGCAGCTGGGCGCGCACCGGCGCGACCTCCTTGAGCGCCGGATGGTGGGCCGGCGCCGCCATGAAGCAGATGCCGGTCTTGGCGAAGCAAGCGGCGGTCGCCGCGGGGTCGAGGTCGAGGCGGGCGCCGAGCGCGGCGAGGACGTCCGAGCTGCCGCAGGTCCCGGACATCGCGCGGTTGCCGTGCTTGGCGACCCGGACGCCGCAGGCCGCCGCCGCGAAGGCCGCCGCGGTCGAGATGTTGAAGGTCCCCTTGCGGTCGCCGCCGGTCCCGGCGGTGTCGAGGACCTCGGCCGCGTCCGGCAGTTCCACCGGCCGCATGATGCCCAGCAGGCAGCGGGCGGCGGCGACGACCTCGGGGCGGGTGACGCCCTTCGAGCGCATCGCGGTCAAGAAGGCCGCGGTCTCGACGTGGTTCCAGCGCCCCGCGAGGATCTCGCCCAGCGCCTCCTCGAGCAGGGCGGCGTCAAGGTCCTCGCCGGCCGTCAGCCGGCCCAGCGCCCGCAGGTAGCAGTCGTCCATCGCCGTTATTATAGGCATTAGTAAAATAACCTGCGGCCGCCTCCGCCCGGACGGCGCCCCGCCTTCTTTTCCGCCCCGCCCGCCATGAGCGACACCGCCGTCGAGATCAAGAACCTGCGTTTCAGCTATCCCAGCCGCAACGTCCAGATCCTGCATGGCATCGACATCCACGTCCCGCGCGGCGCCATCGTCGCCCTGATGGGCGGCTCGGGCAGCGGCAAGACCACCACCGTCCGCCTGATCACCGGCCAGTACCCGATCCCCGCGGGCTCCTCGGTGGTCGTCGACGGCGAGCCCATCGAGCGCCTCGACCTCGCCGGCCTGTACCGCCTGCGGCTGCGGCTGGGGATGCTGTTCCAGAATCCGGCGCTGTTCACCGACCTGCCGGTCGGCGAGAACGTCGCCTTCCCGCTGCGCGAGCACAGCCAGCTGCCGGACGCCACCATCCGCGACCTCGCCTTGATGAAGCTGCACGCGGTCGGGCTGCGCGCCGCCGCCGCCCGCTACCCCTCCGAGCTCTCCGGCGGCCAGCAGCGCCGGGTGGCGCTGGCGCGGGCGATCGCCTTCGACCCGAAGATCCTGCTGTACGACGAGCCCTTCGCCGGCCTCGACCCGGTGTCGCTGACCATCATCGCCAAGCTGATCAAGGAGCTCAACGAGCACCTGGGCTCGACCTCGATCATCATCACCCACGACGTCGAGCAGACCTTCGAGATCGTCGACCTCGTCTATCTGATGTGGCAGGGCAAGGTCATCGCCTCGGGGACGCCGGCCGAGATGCGCGCCTCGGCCGACCCCATCGTCAGCCAGTTCATCCACGGCAGCGCCGACGGGCCGCTGCCCTTCCACCTGCCCGGCTCCGACTACCGCCGCGACCTGCGGCTCGCCGACGCCCCGTGAACGAAGGCCGCGACAGCAGCCTCGGCCGCAGCCGGCGGCGCAAGGGCGTCATCCCGGCGATCCGCCGCCTCGGCTGGCCGCTGGTCGAAAAGACCTACTTCCTCGGGACCTTCGCGCGCTTTTGCTGGATGATCGCGGCGCGGGTCCCCGGCTGCCTGAAGCGGCCGCGGCTGGTCTGGGTGCAGGTCTACCACCTCGGCACCCTGTCGCTGCCGATCATCATCGTCGCCGGCCTGTTCATCGGCCTGGTCATCGGCCTGCAGTTCCACACCATCCTCGACCGCTACGGCCAGACCCAGGTCGTCGGCGCCGCGGTCGCGATCGCGCTGTTCCGCGAGCTGGGCCCGGTGTTCGCCGGCCTGCTGTTCATCGGCTGCTCCTGCACCGCGGTCACCGCCTCGATCGGCCTCAAGCGCTCCTCGGAGCAGTTCGCGGCGATGGAGGTGATGGCGGTCGACCCGCTCGAGCGCGAGATCGCGCCGCGCTTCGTCGCCGGCGCGCTGTGCCTGCCGCTTTTGACCGTCATCCTGCTGGCGGTGGCGATCACCGGGACCTACGCGATCGTGGTGCTGCAGATCGGCATGGACGAGGGCTTCTTCTGGGGCAACATGCAGCGCTTCACCAAGTTCTTCGGCGACTTCACCGAGGGCCTGCTCAAAAGCGTCGTCTTCGGCGTCATGAGCAGCGCGATCGCGCTGTACCACGGCTACAGCGCCCGGCCGACCGCCGAAGGCGTCGCCCGCGCGACCACCAACACCGTGGTCTACGCCTCGCTGACCCTGCTGGGGCTGGACTTCGTCATCACCTCGCTGCTCGCCTCCTAGGCTAGAATCGCAGACGACATGGACCGGCAGCAGATCGACCTCGGCGCGGGCCTGCTGCTGCTCATCGCCATCGTCAGCCTGGCCTTCATCGCCCTGCGGGCCGCGAACTTCGACGCCCTCGGCGGCGCCTCCACCTACTCGCTGGCGGTGTCCTTCGAGAACATCGGCAACCTCAAGGCGCAGTCGCCGGTCAAGAGCTCGGGCATCATCGTCGGCCGCATCGCCGCCCTCAGCCTCGACCAGGAGAACTTCGAGGCCATCGCCCACGTCGACATCGACCAGCGCTACTCCTTCCCCGACGACTCGACCTTCGCGATCGTCTCGACCAACCTGCTCGGCGAGCAGTACATCAACATCGTCGCCGGCGGCTCGGAGACCGCGCTCGCCGACGGCGACCGCGCCTTGGGCAACTCCGCCCTGATCCTCGAGGACCTGATCGGCAAGTTCATCTTCGACAAGGCCGCCGAGTGAGGAAGCTCGCCGCCCTGCTGCTCGCCCCGCTGCTTTGCGCGGCGGCCGGCGCGCGGGCGCAGTCGGCGGACGAGGCGGCGCAGGCCAAGGAAGAGGCCATCCAGCAGGCGGCGCTTGAAGCCGTGCGCGAGCTCAGCGAACTGCGGGCGGGCGGCGCCCTCAACGACGCCAGCGCGCTGGCGCTGATCCAAAAGACGCTGTCGCCGCACTTCGACTACGGCCACCTCACCCGCCAGGCGATGGGCAAGTACTGGTCGCGCGCCAACGACGAGCAGCGCGCCGTGGTCACCGAGCTGTTCCGCGCCAAGATCGAGCGGACCTACGCCAAGTCGCTGTCGAAGTTCAGCGACCAGAACCTGGCTTTCCCGCCGGCCGAGCGGCAGCGCAACGGCGACTACCGGATCGGCATCGACGTCGAGCACGACGGCAGCACCGTCTTCTTGCACTTCATCCTCACCGAGGCCCGCGGCGAATGGACCATCAACGACTTTTTAGTCGAGAACGTCAGCCTGGTCAAGAACTTCCGCAGCCAGTTCTACGCGATCATCCGCAAGGAGGGCGTGGACGGCTTCATCGCGCTGCTGCGCCGCGAGGCCGCCGGCTGATATGGGCGACGCCCTCGTCGTCAAGGTCGACGAGCCCCTCACCATCGCCAATCCCGCGGCCGGCGCGCGGCTCGCCGCCCGCCTCGCCGGCGCCGCCGAGGCGACCATCGACCTCGCGGACGCCGCCGACGCCGATTCGGCCGGGGTCGCGATGCTGCTCGCCCTGCGCCGCGGCGCCCAGGTCAACGGCGCCCAGCTGCGCTTCGTGAACCTGCCGGCGCGGCTGCGCCGGCTGCTGCGGCTCTACCAGGTCGAGGAACTGCTCGACGTCAGTTGAGCCTGCGGTCGTCCGTCGGGGCGGGGCGGGGATCGAGGCGGACGAGATGCCGCGTCCGCCGGCGCAGCTCGCCGGGATCCATGTCGCGGACGTCGCAGCCCAGCGCGCGGCCGATCATGTCGCCGGCCGGATTGGACGGGTCGGCGATGGCGGCGTCGAGGATGTAGCGGTAGCCGAAGGAGGGGTCGGGCTCGACGCCGACGCCCTCGATGTGCATGACGCCGAGCTGGTACTTGGCTGCGACCACGCCGCGGGCGGCCGCCAGCGCGAAGTACTTGAAGGCGGCGGCGCTGTCGGCCTCGACGCCCAGGCCCTCGAGGTGGCACAGCCCGAGGCGGTACTGCGCCCAGGGGTGGTCCTGGCGGTCGGCCTCGCGGTACAGCTCGACGGCCTGCGCGTAGTCGCGCTCGACGCCGTCGCCGCGGAAATACATGTCGCCGAGGCTGCGCCAGCCCTCGGCGCTGCCCTGGTCGGCGGCCTGGCGGTAGTGGTAGCCGGCCAGCCGCGGGTCGGCGTCGACGCCTTCGCCGCGCAGATAGGCGTCGCCGAGCGCCACCATGCCGGCGGCGTCCTCGCGCCGCGCCGAGGCGCGGAACAGCTCGACGGCCTTCGCGAGGTTGCTCTTGACCCCGAGGCCTTCTTTGTACATTTCGCCCAGATAGTAGTTGGCGCGGGGATCGCCTTCGCGCGCGAGGCGGCGGAAGCCCTTGATCGCCGCGGCGAAGCGTCCTTCGTAGTAGGCGTCGATGAAAACCTCGATCGCCGGGAGGGCGTTTTCCTCCCTTTTGTTCGCCGCCGCTTCGGTAGCCATCTAACCGGGGTTGATTCTAAACGGAATTCACAAAAAATCCACAGGCTTTCCACAGGGGCGCCACGCGCCTGGCCAGCGTTTACTCCCCGTCCGCCGCAGCCGGACGCCGGCGCGGGCGCTTTTTTCGGGATGGAACTGGGTGGCGAGCAGCTGGCCGCGCGCGACCGCCGCCGCGAAGGGCGCGGTGTGCTCGGCCCGCATCACGATCCCGTCCCCGTCCGCCGGCGCGTGGTAGCTGTGCAGGAAGTAAAAGCGCTCGGCCGGCCGCAGGCCGGCGCAGCACGGATGTTCCGCGTCCAGCTCCACGTCCAGCCAGCCCATCAGCGGGATCTTCGCGCCGGGGCGCGCCGGGAAGCGCCGCACCGTCCCCGGCAGCAGGCCGAGGCCGGCGCCGGCGCCCTCCTCGCTGCCCTCGTACAGCAGCTGCAGGCCGACGCAGATCGCGAGGAAAGGCTTGGATTGAGCCGCGTCCGCCAGCGCCTCCCGCAGGCCGGGGCGCGCGTCGATCTCGGCCACGCAGGCGCTGAAGGCGCCGTCGCCGGGCAGGACCACGCAGGCGGCGTCCGCAAGGGCGGCGGCGTCCGCGACGAGCTCGACCTGCGCCGCGCCCGCGAGGCGCCGCAGGCAGGCGAGCAGCGAATGGATGTTGCCCAGGCCGACGTCGACGACGGCGATGCGGCCGGCGGTCAAAGGCGCCCCTTGGTCGACGGGATGGCGCCCGCGGCGCCGACGGGGGCGACGGCCTGGCGCAGCGCCAGGGCGAAGGCCTTGAAGATCGCCTCGGCCTGGTGGTGGGCGTTCGCGCCGGCGAGCAGGTCGACGTGCAGCGTCGCCTTGGCGGCGTTGGCGAAGCCCTGGAAGAACTCGCGCACGAGCTGGACGTCGAAATCGCCGACCGCGGGGCGGCTGAAGGTCGCGCGGTAGTACAGCCCCGGCCGGCCGGACAGGTCGAGCACCACCCGCGCGAGCGCCTCGTCGAGCGGCGCGCAGGCGTCGGCGAAACGGGCGATGCCCTTCTTGTCCCCGAGGGCCTTTTCCAGCGCCATGCCCAGCGCGATGCCGACGTCCTCGACGGTGTGGTGGAAGTCGACGTCGAGGTCGCCCTTGGCCTTGACCGCGAGGCCGAGCTGGCCGTGCTGCGCGATCTGCGCGAGCATGTGGTCGAAAAAGGCGATGCCGGTCGCGATCTCGGCCTTGGCCGGCGCGAGCCGCAGCGCGACCTTGATGGCGGTCTCGCCGGTGGCGCGCTCGATGGTCGCCCGCCGCGCCTCAGCCACCTTTCTTCCGGCGGCGGCGCGGCGGCGCGGCCCGCTTCGGCGGCGGCGGCGGCGTCTCCGCCTCCTCCCCGCCGGCGGGCGGCTGCATCATGCGCGAGGCGCTCGCCATGATCTCGCGGTTGACGTCCTCCATCATCTTGACGCTGCTGTTGACGTATTCCTGGAAGGAGTTGCCGAGCAGCATGCCCTGCAGCGTGGCGAACTGGTCGCGGATGCGGTCCTGGCCGGGCATGCCGGCCATGAACGGCGGCTCCTGCAGCTGGTTTTGCAGCAGCACCGGCAGCATCTGCTCGAGGAAGCCCGAGAACGAGCTGCGCATGCCCGAGCCCGAGAACAGGATGATGCTGCGCAGCGCCTCCTCGGTGAACAGCGGCACGCCCATGATCTCCTCTTCGAGGATGACGTGCAGCAGCACCGCCCGGGTGACGTCGGCGCCGGTCTTGTCCTCGACCACCCTAAAGGAGATGCCGCTGAAGACGTACTCCTTGATCTTGTCCTGGGTGATGTAGCGGCTGTCCTGGGTGTCGTACAGCCGGCGGTTGGCGTACTTCTTGATGATGCGCTGGCTGGCGTTGGCCATCATCCCTAGGCGCCGTGGCGCGCGAGCATCTCGTCGACCCGCCGCTCCAGCTCGCGGGCCTCGCGGGCGAGCTCGCGGGCCTCGTCCTGTCCCGCCAGCACGCCCCACTCGGCGGTCAGCCAGTTGGCGAGGTTGGCGCCGAGGCGCTCGGCCGCGTCGGCGCGCCAGGCGGCGAAGCCGCCGGCGGGCCCGATTCCTTCTTTCGCCGCGCCCAGCGCCTGCAGCAGGGCGCCGTCGCCGGCGGCCTGCGGCGGCTGGCCGGGGACGAAGTCGACGCTGGCGTCCGGCGCGACCGCGGCGCTCACCGCCCGCAGGCTCCCGTCCGCCGCGATCCGAAAGGCGAACCGCGCCCGGCCGGCGCGCATGTGGAAGACCTTGCCCGCCTGGGGACGCAGCTCGGCGCGGCCGGCGTCGCCCAAAAGGCGCCCGAGGCAGGTTTCGGCGGCGGAAATCATAAAATCAGGGTCCGGATCGAGGCTGTCCAATGAAAAGAAATTTTAGCAAACGGGCGCTGGCGGCCCTGGCCGCCGCGCTGTTCGGCTGCGCGGCCGCGCAGGCCCAGACCATGCCGGCGATGCCGCGGCAGCCGGCCGAGTTCATCACCGGCGACTGGATGCGCCTGGGCCTGTGGGACGCGGTGCTCGAGCAGGGCCTGCTCAGCGTCGACCCGGACGACCTGCAGTCCTTCGAGCCCGCCGGCGTCCCGCACCAGGTGATCCAGATCGGCCCGCGGCTGGCGGTCTCCAACTGGCGCTCGCGCGACTTCGACGGCGAGCCGCTGGAGCCGGCCTCGCTGGCGGTAACCCTCGACGGCGAGTACGTCGTCGGCGCCAAGGGCTACCAGTTCGACGTCGAGCGCCGCGACGACGTCCTGATCGTCAAGCACTGGAACGGCACCCCCGGCTGCACGGTCTCCACCTGGTGGTTCAGCTACACCACCGACAGCATCGACTATCTCGGCTCCGAATACCACGACCGCGCGACCGCGGATCGATGCGAGCCCTGAGGGGCGGCGGCCGCGCCGCGGCCGCGCTGCTGCTGGCGTCCCTGCCGGCCGCCGCGCAGCAGACCGAATGGAGCCCCGAGCCCCTGGGCGGGGAGGCCGCCGACGTCGTCCTGCTGCTCGAGCATGAGCAGCTGCGGGCCTACGCGCCCCGCGGCCCGGTGATCCGCCGCGAGCGCCTCGGGCCGCTGGTGCTGGAGATCCGCGCCGGCGCGGCGGACGCGGCGCCGGCCTCGCTGGCGGTGCGGATGCGCAACCGCCTGGTCGCCGCGGCGCAGGGCCGCCGCATCGGCGGCGACATCATCCACAACGGCGTGCTCATCGAGGCCTGGGACGGCCGCGACCGCTGCGAGTACGTCCAGTGGCGGCTGCGCTTCGTCGGCGAGCGGCTGGCGCTGGACGAGGCCAAGCGGCTGCGGCAGCGGGGCTGCGACGGCTAGCCGGCCGCAGTGCTCGCGCTGCTGCAGCGGGTCGCCGAAGCCCGGGTGGCCGTCGCCGGCGAACAAGCCGGCGCGATCGGGGCCGGCCTGCTGGTGCTGCTGTGCGTGGTCGAGGGCGACGACGAGGGCGACGCCGCGGCCCTCGCCGCCAAGACCGCGAGGCTGCGGATCTTCGCCGACGACGCCGGCCGGCTGAACCGCTCGGTGAAGGACGCCGGCGGCGCGGTGCTGCTGGTGAGCCAGTTCACCCTCGCGGCCGACGTACGGCGCGGCAACCGGCCTTCCTTCGCGCGGGCGGCGCAGCCGGAGACCGCCAAGGAGCTGCTAGCGCGCTTCGCGGCCCTGCTGGAGGCCGAGGGCCTGACGGTCGAACAGGGGGTGTTCGGCGCCGACATGGACGTCCACCTGCACAACCAAGGGCCGGTGTCGCTGCTGCTCGACAGCCGCGAGCTGCGCGGCGGCTAGGACGCTTCGTCTAAGAAGGGAATCTGCTCCAGGTCGCCGGCGGCGATCTTGACGATGAACTCGGACATCATCCGCGGGGCGTTTTCCCAGGCCTCGCGGGTGACGCCGGCGATGTGCGGCGTGAGGGTGACGTTCGGCAGATTCTGCAGGCCGTGGCCGGGGGCCGGCGGCTCCTCGTGGAAGACGTCGAGCGCGGCGCCGCCGAGCTGGCCGCTGCGCAGCGCGGCGACCAGCGCGGCCTCGTCGACCAGGCCGGCGCGGGCGGTGTTGACGAGCACGGCGCCTTTTTTCATCATGCCGAACTCGCGCTCGGACAGCATGCGGTCGTTGACGCCGGGGACCAGCCGCGCGTGCAGCATCACGAAATCCGACTCGCGCAGCAGCTCCTCGAAACCGACGGCGGCCGCGTGCGCCGGCGGCGCGTAGTCGTGCGGCGCGTGCATGAGGACGCGGCAGTCGAAGCCCGCCAGGGTACGCGCCGCCGCCAGGCCCACCGGGCCGGCGCCGACGATCCCGACCGTGCTGCCGCGCAGCTCGCGCCGCGCCGAGGCGCCCGGATAGTCGACCACCCATTCGCCGCGGCGCATCCGCTCGTCGGCGCGGGCGATGTCGCGCAGCTCGGCGAGCAGCATGCCCACCGAGAACTCCGCGACCGCCTGGGCGTTGCGGCCGACCACGTTGACGACGCGCACGCCCGCCTCCCGCAGCGCGGCGACCGCGACGTTCTCGACGCCGACGCGGTTGACGCCGACGTACTTCAGCCGCGGCGCGTGCTCGAGCACCTGCGCGGTCACCGGGCAGAACTGCACCACCAGCATCTCGGCCTCGGCGAGGCCCGCCATCGCCGCGTAGTCGGGCGGGTGCCTGACGCTGTCGGGCCCGTCGGTCTCCGACAGCAGCACGTCGGTGCGGTAGGCCGCGAGCGACGGATGCTCCCAGGCGCCGACGCTGCATGCAAAGCCCGCGGCGCGGGCGCCGGCCAGGGTCAGGTCGATGAAGCCCTCGTCGAAGAAGCGGTCGGCGATGGCGTGGACGCGCATAGTGCTCAGGCGACGACGTCGAGGATGCGCCGGTCGACGGCGGCCGAGGCGTCGAGGGCCGCGGCGTCGCCGGCGGCCAGCGAGCCGGGCTGGATGACGCGGAAGTACACCCCGAGGTGCCCCGAGCGCAGGAAGCCGCGGCCGAATTTCTTATCCCCCATGACGTGGGCGAGCTTGGTGCAGGGGATGCGCGGCCACACCGCCTCGAGGACCGCGTCCGGCAGCACGAAGCGGTCGCCGACCAGCACGTCGTGGGTGTCCATGTCGGCGATCACCAGGTTCTCGCCCATGCTGCCCGGCGGCAGCTCGCGCTGCAGCTGCTCCTGCCAGTAGTCGCGGTCGAGGGCGCCGAGGGCGTAGACCGCCTGCTCCGGCCGGCCGTGGTGCTCGCGGTCGGCGACGCCGTCGCCGGCCAGGCCGCGGGGACCGAGCTTGATCCGGCCCTCCACCTGCTTTTTGCGGATGCCCGAAGGCGCGCCGAAGCCCGGCAGCTCGGCGGGCATGCCGACGCAGACCGCCAGCAGGCGGCGGGAAGCGGCGGCGCGCCGGCCCTCGTCGAGGGGCCGGTAGGCCAGCTTGCTCGCGGCCGTGGCCAGGATCCTAGACTTCGAAGGACTCGTAGACGCGGTTGTGCGTGCTGTTGACGCGCACGAAGGTCGTGCACTTGGGCAGCTCGCGCAGCTCGCGCGCTCCGACGTAGGTGCAGGCCGAGCGCAGGCCGCCGAGGATGTCCTGGATGGTGCCCTCGACGCCGCCCCGGTCGGGGATCATCACCTTGCGGCCCTCGGCCGCCTTGTAGTCCTTGAGGCCGCCGCTGTAGACCTCGTTGGCGTACTCGGACGACATGCCGTAGAAGGCGCGGTACTTGACGCCGTCCTTTTCGACCGCCTCGCCGCCGCTCTCGTCGTGGCCGGCGAGCATGCCGCCGAGCATGACGAAGTCGGCGTTGGCGCCGAAAGCCTTGACGACGTCGCCGGTGGTCACGCAGCCGCCGTCGGCGATGACGCGGCCGCCGAGGCCGTGGGCCGCGTCGCCGCACTCGATCACCGCGCTCAGCTGCGGGTAGCCGACGCCGGTCTTGATGCGGGTGGTGCAGACGCTGCCGGGGCCGATGCCGACCTTGACGATGTCCGCGCCGGCGAGGACGAGCTGCTCGGTGATGTCGCCGGTGACCACGTTGCCGGCGATGATGGTCAGGTCGGCGTGCTCCTTGCGGAACTTCGCGACGAAGTGGATGAACTGCTCGGAGTAGCCGTTGGCGACGTCGATGCACACCACGCCGATGTGGCCCGCCGGCACCTGGCCGTGGACCTCCTTCCAGCGCTCCCAGTCCTTCTTGGTGATGCCCATGCTGTAGGCGGTCCGCGCCCGCGGCACCTTGAAGTACTCGACCAGGTCGGCGACGGCGTAGTGCTTGTGCAGGCAGGCCATCATGCCGTGGCGGTCCAGCGCCTCGGCCATCGCGAAGGTGCCGGTGGTGTCCATGTTCGAGGCGATGATCGGCACGCCCTTGAAGAAGCCGAAGTCGCGGTTGAGGTCGACCTTCGCCCGGCTGTCGAGGGTCGAGCGCTTCGGCCGGATCAGGACGTCGGCGTAGTCCAGCTTGACTTCGTTGTCGATGCGCATGGCGGCAGTGCCTGTAAAATCGATGTTTTGCGGCGGCGGTAATTATATGTTTAAAGGCGGCGCGACGGCGGACAGCCGCCATCCTGGCGGCCTGTGGCCCGCGCCTAGCCGGCGCAATCCCAGCCAGCACAGGCTGGCTGTCGGGGCCGCGCCGATCCGCAGATAAAATCAGGCTGAGTCAGAAACCGCAAATGGCTGACAGAAAACATCCCGCGAACGAACTGCCGTCGGATAAGGACGTAACGGTCGCTTACCTCGACAAGGCTCTCGACAAAACAACAAATTCTTACAAGTTCCTGCTGCTGAAAACAATACTGCAGTGCATGGAGGACTACAGAGGCCAAGGACATCTCGCCATCTCTTTCGACCTCATACGCCGGGGGAAGCTCGCGAACTCCTGGTTCCCATCGCTGCAGTTCCGGCTGAATTTCGGCAAGCAGGACCAGATAGAAAAAGCGCTCCGCAAGGTGGAAACAATTGTCCCTGCCGATGCCTACACCAGCATCGAGCAAGTGAACCGGGCCCTAGAAGAAGAAGCAAGCGCCCTGTCCAAGGTCAAAGCAGTTCAGGATCTAACTGAGTACTCCATTGGAAGGTTGATCCGGCGCGCATTTGACCAGGAGGTTGCGGAGCTAAAACAGGAACTCAAACAAAAGGGCGTCAAGCCATCTGATTACGACTACCAGATAAAAATCAAAATACCAGGATGGAGCAGGAAACGATTTGAAGGCGACGATCCACCGATTTACCGCATTGAAGACAAAGCGGAAATCGTCATCCATGAGCGCTGGTGCAGGTATCTGTCAAAAAACCTGAAAATAATCAACGGCTGGCTCGACAACCAGTGGATGCAAACCCTGGCGAGGAAAAATCCCAATGTTCCTGGCTTGGCGCACAAGCTTTGGGAGCTCCCCAATGACCGAGACTCGCTTAGGAAGCAGCGCGATGGCTGGGAAGAGTATTTGAGAAATCACGCTCTCGATTGCATCTACAGCCAGCCTGTCTCTCGCATTGACAACGCTGAATTCGCACTGGACCACTTTCTTCCTAGGAGCTGGGTGGGCCACGACCAAATGTGGAACTTGATACCGATAGCTCCCAAGACCAACAGTCGCAAAAAACATTTCCTGCCCGCGAGAGATGAGATTGAGAAGCTGGCCTCCGCTCACTTTGATCTTCTGGACTTCGCTTTCAACAATGAGTTCCCCCATCGAAGCAACATGCTCGACGATTACCGTTTCGGCCTGCATGTGAAGGATGCTGTCCTCAAAGACAGGGAAAAGCTGCACGAAGCCTATCTTGGAACTATTGAGCCGCTGCTGCTGCTGGCCCACAGGCAGGGCTTCAGATACTGGCCCGAGGAAGACCGGATTTTGAGGAACGGGAACTAATCTGGCATGGCTGACAGGAACAGCAGCGTGCCGCTGGCCCAGACCGGCCTGCCGCCGAGCGAGCGCGTCGACGTCGCCTGCCTCGCCCGCGCCCTCGCGCACAAGAACACTTCTTACAAGTTCCTGCTGCTCAAGATCATCCTGCAGCGCACCGCGGCCCAGGCCGCTGCGGACGAGCTCGCCATCAGCTTCGACGACATCCGCCGCGAGATGCTGGTCGCCGCGTGGTTCCCCGTAAGGCACTTCCGGCTGCGCTTCGGCACCCAGGACATGCTTGGCCGGGCGCTCGGGGAGCTGGTCGAAACCGAGCTGGTCGGCGGCGGCCCCTACGTCCGCACCGAACAGGTGCGCCGCGACTTCGACGCCGCCGCCGGCGAAATCGCCAAGGTCCCCAACGTCCGCCTCCTGACCCACCACCCGATCAACGTCATGCTGCTGCCGTGGTTCAAGAGCGAGACCAAGGGACTCCGCAGCACCCCGCTCTACAATCGCGTCGTCGAGCTCAGCAACGAGCGCGCCGCGGCCGAGCGGCCGCCGCTGTACCGGATCGACCGGCAGCGGCAGCTCATCGTCGTCCACCGGCGCTGGCGCGAGTACTTCGAGATCAACTGGCAGATCATCAACGGCTGGCTCGACAACCAGTGGCTGCAGTTCCTGACGAGCCAGAATCCCAACGTCCCCAACCTGGCGAACAAGCTGTGGGAGCCGCCCGCCCGGCGCCAGCCGCTGACCCGGCAGCGCAACTACTGGAAGCCCTTCATCGCGAGCAGCGAGCTGTGCTGCTTTTACTCGGACAGCCTGCTCGACCTCAACGGCTACCACCTGGACCACTTCCTGCCCTGGTCCTGGGTCGGGCACGACCAGCTGTGGAACCTGGTGCCGGTCGCCAAAGAGCCCAACAGCAGCAAGAGCAACCGCCTGCCGGCGCGCGACCTGATCCCGGCGCTGGCCGAGCGGCACCGCCAGGCGATCGCCTTCGCCCGGCGGCGGCTCGACGAGCACGACTGGAAGCTCAAGGTGGACGACTACATCATCGGCCTGAACGCCAGCTACGACGACCTGCTGCACAGCCCGAACATCGTAAACGCTTACAATGCGACTATCCGGGCCCAGCTCGACCTCGCCGAGCGACAGGGCTTTGAGACCTGGGAGAACCACCATGAGCATCCTTGAGCAGAAAAACTACAGCCGCGTCTACGGGACCTTCGGCCTCAACGGCGACGCCGCCCTCAAAGCCTTCGCCTGCGCCCTCGAGACCGGCTACCGCTCC